>JBGUNJ010000087.1:0-28114 GCA_045117315.1 Lachnospiraceae bacterium
TAACTGATCCCGGAGAAAGAAAAAGCACCGGAATTTCCGGTGCTAATGTTAAAAGATTTTTGGGACATTTTCAAAAATGGTTGACACAAGTTTTTTTCGGTTTCAATCAGTTTTTTTCGGGCTCTCTTTTCGGTCTTCAATCAGTTTTTTTCCTGTCCTCAATCAGTTTTTCGGGGCTGCTGTTCACACCCCTCGAGGGTGTGAACAGCAGCGAAAAACTCTATCCGTACAGTTCCTTATCGGATATATCTGCTTCGGTTTTTGCTCGTATTTTTATGCATAGTGATCTTTGTCAGCTTCGTGCTTCCGATGTATTTTTTTAAACTCTTATTGAATTGGGCTTTGGAGATTCTCTTACCACTGTCCCGCCTTTTAGTTGTTTTGTAGTATTTCGCCGAGCCGTCTTCGTAGCTCGCTCTGATTTCCAGAAATTGGCGCAAAGTGCCGTTGGATTTTCTATAATAGCCTCTGGAATACATGCTGGAGCTGTCATACTCATAATCGACGAACAGACATTTTTTCCGATAGTAGCCGGTCGGCTCAGCCATATCAGCACAGTATGTCAGGCAGATCATTTTGCCGTTCCTATATGTCCACACGCCATAGTGTTCATCGTCATTGGTAAGAACCAGGTCGGGAATGTTGTCGCTGTTGATATATCCGAGTGAGAACCGGACTTCTGCCCTTTTTGTGCCCTTGTATTTCCTGGTGTAATAGAGATCATAGCTTTCCTTAACGCCCTTTGGAATGACGTATACCGTGCTCTTTTCCAGGAGCTTTTTATAGCAGGACAGAGCCTTCGATCTTTGGGATGCAGCCTCACCCGGCACTGCCGGGATTATGGCGATGACGATAGTCAGGATTAGAAGGCAATTCAGGAAAGCGGCAATGTGTTTCTTAATACTTGTCTGCATAACTGCTCCTTTCTTTCGCTATGTGCTTTCACGTGTATCCACTTTTTCCGGCCATGCCGCCCACAAGAGCGGCACCCGGGGAGAAATAAGCGAAGGCGTTTTCTCCGATGGGATCACAGGATGTTTGGGCCGCCCCGCGGCAAAAACATCCGGAGTAAAAAAACGCTATCGAGCGTTTTTTTACTCTTATTGTTTTTTCACTCTTATTATTGAAAATACTCCACCACTTCCCTAAGGAAGGTGTGCTCCCCGGTTCGTTCGCTGTAATTAATTCCCACGAGAAGGATGCGTTCATGACCCTTAAAGCAGCGAATGTAATCCCATCTCACGGAATCATTATAACATAATTTTTTCCTTACCGGTTACGCTTTCTCCGGCTTTGCACTTTAGTGACTCACTTCAGCGTTACTCACGGTTTTATAAGCTTTTACGCAGCGCGAATCAGCCGGATTTGCACCTGCAAGATCCGTGTTCTTCTGAAATGATTCACAGAGACTTACATTCTCAAAAAACATTCCAATGTATTCTTCTCAGATATTCCCTTGTATTCTTCACAAATATTCCCTTGCATTCTTCCTTTGAATCCGCTATAAATATTATGAAGCGGAACTACTATATTTCGGTATTATTGTTACACTGATAATGTTGAGCATTTCCCGTATTCCTTTCCGTCTGAACCGAGGTTCATTTTTAAGGATAGATGGCCATTATGTTCGACAGATCAAAAAAGTTGTTAATTTATTTTTTGGAGGTTATGTTATGAAGAAAAGACTGGTTGCATATCTGATGGTCTCTGCGCTTGCAGTAACCGTTCTTGCAGGCTGCGGCAGCAAGGGCGACGCCGCCGGTGATGCTGCTGATGCTGCAACAGGCGAAGCTGCTGTTGAAGAAGACGCATTCGTAGAAGAAGATGATGCCAGTGCTGCACTCACCGCTGCAATCGAGGAAGCTGCTGCTGTCGCTGATACAGGCGATGCTGCTGTCGCTGATACAGGCGATGCTGTTGCTGCTGTCGCTGATACCGCTGCTGAAGCTGCTGAAGAATATGTGGATGACGAAGTGATTACCGATGCTGCAACTGCTGCCAAGGCTGCTGTTGAAGATGTCGCTGAGAAGGCTGAAGAATTCGTTGCCGAGCCCGGCACTTACTACACTGTTCAGTGGGGCGGAAATGTCTTTGGTACTCCCGATGAGAGCACTCCCGTAATCGACTATGTCTATCCCGATTATCAGCTGCTGATCACAGAGCGTCTGGATAATTACTGGTATGCAGTTTCCTACATCATCGATGGTGCAACCCGCACTGGCTACATCAAGATTCAGCACTAATCAGGAAGGGGTAAGGCTGCATATAACAGGCCGCCCGGATATAATTAAATACTGCTGACATTGAGAAGGCTGCTGTCCGCTTCAAATGCGGAACAGCAGCCTTTTTGTTTATGCACCATCCTACAACTTCTTCTGTTTCTTCTGTCTTTGAACGCCTCTTTTTATTTCCGTCTTCAGCTTCTTCTGCCTACTGCGGGCATCCGGCATTATTCCGGGTCTTGCCCGTAATTGCCGCTCTGTTTACTGGCGTCTCCATGATCCTGTCTAAGGGAAAACAGTTTCTTTGCTGTCCCTCTCTCAGCACCGGGAAGCACTGCAGGTAAAATATAGAATCTGGTAAGTCTTTCCTGTTTCGCGAAGAAAACGCATCGCCCCGTCCATTTTTTCATCATCCAGTCCGGTAAAGGGATCGTCCATAATCAGGGGAGGCCGTTCTCTCCTGCCGGGCGGATACATTGCGTCAGCCAGAGCGACCCTGAGGCAGATGCCCGCCAGGTCTCTGTAACCTGCGCTCAGCAGGGATGCCTGTCTCTTTTTCCCTCTTTCTTCAATCGTCACCCTTGATTCGGCATCCACTTGGATTCCGGCGGCCGAATATCCTGTTATCATTTCCCAGTATCTGCGGAAATGGCCGGCGATCGGGTCTGCATATCGGGCTGTCATAGTCTCTTTTGCCTTGCTCAGACAAGCCGCAGCAGCAATGACACGGCCATACCTGACCGATTCAGCCGCCTGCTGTGCTCTCATTGTTTCCAGGCACTGCATGGAGTATTCCCATTCCTCATATTCTTCATGAAGTTCTTCCATTTCGCGGCTACAGTCCGCTCTTTTTTCCCGGCATCTCATAAGAGCCGCGTGAGTCTCGTCCGCTTCGCGGCGGTAATTTCGCATCCGGTCCTCTGAATCCGATGTCCTTTCTTCGTTTCTCCCTTGTCCGGCCCTGTTTTGTCCATATCCTTTTTCCGCTTCCGGCATAGAATTGTCTGCACTGTTTTCTCCCTTATTTTCTTCTACAGGGAGCCCGATGCCTTTTGCGCTCATCTCTGACTGGTAGAGGCGAAGTTCACCTTCCGCTTCTCTCAGCAGTTTTCCTGCGTCTTCGCAGTCATCCGCCGCGTCGCGCAGTGTCTCCAGCTGAGCCCTGAGATCTTCCCGGGGTGAAAAGCCAAGTTCTTTCAAAAAATCGAGGATCGGCTTCCGAATACCGGACCACTCTCCGTACAATTCATCAGTCCGTCTTTCTTTTTCCAGCAGATTCAGATACTCTCTGCGGGCTTCTCTTAGATTCTGTGCCGCTGTGAGACCGGCAAGGCCGTTTTCATCATCTGCCTCCCCATTCCACTGCCTGTCCGGCTTTTTTTCCGGATCCGATTCCATATTTGTATCATTTACAATATTTCCATTATTTATATTATTTACAGTATTTATATTATTTACAGCATTGACGTTATTTACATTAATGAAATAAAAATATAATCCCGCCGCTGTTGTCAGTGCGCCCACAGCGGAAACAACTGCAAACAGCGCTTCATGAATCAGGATCGCTCCGGTCAGACCTGCTGCGAAAAGCACGGCTCCTGCCAGACAGCAGACCAGGTACAGAAACCCCTGTCCCGGCGATGTTCCCGGCCTGCGGGATCTTTCAATCGGAGATGTTCCGGGCAAGCGATTATCTTCCTTCGAAGTTTTTTCAATCCCGCGATTCTCTTTTCCCGGCAATTTTCTTTTTTGGCGGGTTTCTTCCTCCGAAGCTTCTTCCTTGCCGCGAATCGCCTCATAAGGAGCCTCTTCCTTCCCGCCAAATACTTCATAAGGAGAATTTCCCTTTCCGCCAAATACTTCATAAGGAGAATTTCCCTTTCCGCGAAACTCTTCCTCCAGATCGCTCAGTCTGCGCTGCTCATCTTTATCCAGAGCAGATGCCTGAATCCTGGCTTCTATGCGCTCCATCTCCCTGCATCCGGACAGGTTCTGTTCGACCTCCGCCAGGGACGGCACTCTGCCGGGGAAAAAAGAGGAGGCCTTCTCAAATTCTTTTTTCCGATGGTCTCTGGCCGCGCAGAGCCGGCGATACACTTCCCGGTTTCCGGCAGTAAGAGTCTCTCTTTCGAGGGCGCGGCGGGCTTCCTCCTCTCGCTCGGCTGCCAGCCTGATCTGTGACTCCAGTCCCTGCAGCTTTGCGGTCAGCCTCTCCTCTTGGGCGGCAGCCTCCCGCTCCCGCTGTCCGCAGATCTTTATTTTCTCCGCAAGTTCCGCACCCGATGATTTCTCCCGTTCCAGTCTCCTGATCTCCTCCCCGCGTCGATAGAGCGAGCCCGTGCGGCGTTTGGGGGTCAGGCGGTTTGCTGCCTCCATGAGGCGCTTCATCGCGGCTTCATAGTCTCCCATATCCCCCACGCGTCCGGTCAGATCCGCGACCAGGGCGTTTACATCATCCGTTGCCGCCGCCGGGCAGTCCTGCTGCCCTGTAAATACAGTCCGGGAAAAAGATTCCCGGTCGATACAGAACAATTCCTCCCCGATTCTGGCTGAAAAGTCCCCGCAAAGCAGATTTGTCCCGGCATCGCGCAGTTCAAATTCATCCTCCGACTCCCGTCTTCCGAAAATACGGGTCATCTCATAGGTTTTTCCACCAGCTTCAAATACGAGCAGGCCCCCGTAGACACCGCCCTGCCAGGGTCTGTATCTCTCCCGCTCGTTTTCTTCCGCCTTCTTGCGCCGGCTCCCGGAAAATCCATAAAACATGGCCCTCAGAAAAGCTGAAAACGTACTCTTCCCCCACCCGTTCTCCCGGCAGATGACATTCAGCCCCTCTTCAAACCTGTAGTCAAAGTTCCGCAGGCGTCCGAAGTTTTCAATATGACAAAAAATCAGTTTCATATATTCTTACCATGGCCTCTTTTCCGGAGACTGCCTCGAATCCGCCATTCTGCTCAGGTCCCCGGATTGCGGCACAGCAGCAAAAGCTCCTCCGTACAGAATCATTCCATTTTGCCATTCTGCCATTCTGCACAGGTCCCGGATTGCGGCACAGCAGCAAAAACTCCTCCGTACAGAATCATTCCATTTTGCCATTCTGCCATTCTGCACAGGTCCCGGATTGCGGCACAGCAGCAAAACCTGAAGGAGATGCATCACAGCAGTTCCTCCCCGTCCATAGCCATAAAGCCCAGACGAATCACTTCGGTTTTTTCCTCTTCCGGGACAGACTCATCCCCCAGAACCCTTCTGACAAACTCCCCTCGCAGGGATTCATCATAAAGGTAAGCCTCCGTGTCAATCCGCAGTCTTGTACGGTCCCGGAGCCTGGCAAAGAAAAACATGCCGGAAAGAACAGAAGCGATATAGCCTGTGTCCTTCTCGCATTCCACGTCCAGCTCCCCGGTCAGAGTGATGTCCGCCATATCCCGGGATGTACATCCCTCCCTGCGGATTCTGTCTTTGATCTTCTCTGTCATCGCGGCTGTCGTGCCGCACCCGGACACGTCCACCTCCAGATCAAAGAGTGTGCGCCGCGCGAAAGCAATAAAACGATGGCTGCGCAGGCGGTTCCACTCATCGATTTCCAACAGGGCAAAACCATGCTCACCGCACTCGTCGAATCCTCTGCCCTCCAGGCATCCCGGATAGCAGTATATCCCTCTTCCGTCCAGCCTGTCTTTTTTCCAGCTGTGGATATGTCCCAGCGCCAGATAATCGATTTCCTTTCCGCGCAGTGCCCGCAGGCTGATGGCACCTGCATTTCCGGCACTGCCCTGCCGCCCCCGGGTTCCGCCTCTCTTCAGGAGTCCGCCTTCCGATCCGTCCGGATCCCCGGAGGCGCCTCCTCCCGAATAAATCTGTCCGTGCAGCATCACGATATTAAAACACTCGGGATCCAGGCGGAGAGAGGCATGGGCAGCGGCGCTGTTTTCTCTTGTCAGCTCGATTCCCGCTATTGCGATCCTTCCGTCTTTTCCCTCCGCATATGTCTTCCATCTGGATCCGAAAAGAAAAAGATTCTCCGGCATATCCGCTTTTCTGTCAAAATTCTGCCCGCCCGTCTGTCTCCTCAGGCAGTCTCCCGTATCATGATTGCCCCGGAGGTAGTAAAATCTGATCTCCGGATGCGCGGCGATCACCGAGAGTACCATATTTCCGGTCAGAGCCGAAACCTTGTCCCTGTCAAACAAATCTCCGGCAATCAATACAATCTCTACTCCGTTTTCGGAAGCATACTCAGCCAGACGCCCGAAATTGCTCAGCAGTTCGTCCCGGCGCCTCCCGGCCTTCTCTCTGTTCAGATGAGTCTGCAGTCCGGAATCGAGATGCAGATCCGCACAATGGATAATTTTCATCTTTTCCTCTTACATGTGGCCATGGGCAAGTGCCCGCCGGCTTTTTCCCTTTCGGTCTTTTATATGCCGATTCAGATAATTGTTGCAGCGTCCTCCCGTTCGCATACACGTATTTTAAACTCTCCGGTTACAGACTCACCTGAAACCCGACGTGTTTTTGCGCGCTGAGCGTAAAAACACGTAGTTGTCCGGCGTCAACACGCTCGAAGCGTGTGCTGCGCTCAGTGAAGCGTATTGACAAGTATTGACAATGCGAAGCTTTGTGACCGCCAAACGCAAGGCTGCATGTTCACGTCCTCAAGAGAACGTGTGCACATGACACACCCCGGTGATTTTATCCATTCAAATTGTTTATCGTATAAAAAATCTGTTTTTCGCGTGTTATAATGGGAAATACAGATTGCAGAAACGCTCCGGACTTTTGTCACTGACTTTCTGAAAAGGCCGGCCGTTTCGATAATATTTTATTATTATCATCCAAAATATGCAGGCTTATCAAGAGAGAATTAACTGTATGATATTGTTCTGAGGTATTTTTCTGATACAGTATATAGTTTTTGCAATCGCTATTTCCCCTGTCACTCCCGGACGCGGGCGGAAACCGGTTCATTGTCCCTGATATGACATTGAGCAGTTCCGTTACTCCCGGACGCGGGACAGGGTGCGAATGTGTGGAGCATTGCGGGAGCGCCGGCGCGCTGAGCAATGCGAGGCTTAGTCATACATGTTTATGAAAGCGAGGTCATCGGCGCAATCATGAATAAAAATATATACCCTGTACTCATTGTTCTGACACTGGCTGTCCTTTTTCTTGCCGGCATTGTTTTTTTCCATAAGACAGATACTTCCGAGCCCAACGGTACCATCGAAGGCCGCGTCATTGACGCACAGACAAAGGCGCCCGTCCCCGGGGTAGATGTGTCAGCTGTCAACAGCGCCGGAGTCAGCTATGATGACCGCGAAAACACGGATGCGACCCGTCAGGACGGTACTTTCCGTCTGAATCTGCCTCCGGGCGATTACACGATTCGTCTGAACGCGTCAGGTTATGTTCCTTACCAATCCGCGGGCTCCTACACAGTGACGTCGGAAAAAAACACCGTGATCGAAAATGCTTTTCTCCTTGATCATGAAGAGGCTTTGAAGAAGGAGACCAGCACAACGAAGACCACGACCACAACCACTACAGAGCCGCCAACGACAACCACAACCCGGGCCACGACTACAACCACTACAAAGCCGCCAACGACAACCACAACCCGGACCACGACTACAACCACAACCCGGAGATCGCCTCTGGAGGTAAACCGGAACATAAATGAGAACTACAGCAGCAACCTGAATCCCGACCTCTACCTCAGCTATTATTCAGATGTATCCGATTTTTATTTCAGCTATCCGCCCTCCCTCTACTGCGATGCCTACAGTGACTACGATGATTACAGAACCCCTCTGGGAAACAACATTGAGACACATTATCTGAGCGGAAGCAAGGGCTCCACTGTCACATACAGCCTGCTTGGAAGAACAGACAATCTGAACATTAATGCTGTCACAGACCGGATTTACGCGCAGGAAACCTCCGAGATCGCTGTGATCACTTTTGAGAAGAAAAATCTTGTGGAACAGTATGAGAAAAAACAGGGCATTTCCAGGTTTGTTGTGACCGGCTTTAGCGAATATGGCGATATCATCTACAAACTTGTCAAGATAACGCCTTCCTATGTCATGGAAATGCGGATTGAATGCCCTGACTACGTCAGTGACAAAGACAAGATGGAGAAGCGCTATGTACAGGAGTGCCTGTACCGTTATTGCGGTTTTGCCAGCGAGAAAACCGAAGCGCCCCGGTCTTATTCCGAATTTCTCAAAACAGAAAAATAACCGTAGCCCTGATAACCGCTCCGCAAAAGCGCAGGGCTTGCAGGCAAGTCCTGAATTATGCAATGATAGTTGCGGATGCTCACAAACTATTTTACATGAAGGGATTTTGATATGCTTCTTTTCAGATTTGTCAGACATCACCGTCTGCAGAGTGTTTTAGTCTCTCTGATCTGTCTTGCTCTGCTGACCGCAGGGTGCGGTTCCAATTCCGGAACCGCTTCCACGTCCGGTACAGGCAAAGCCGACAGTCCCGATACGGGGACTGTTTCCGAATCGGGAAGCACTGATCCGTCCACCGCTGATGATAATACTGCAGGCAGTAAAAGCGATGACAAGACTGCAGACAGTAAAAGCGATGACAAGACTGCAGACAGCAAAAGCGATGACAAGGCTGCAGGCAGTAAAAGCGATGTCAAGGCTGCAGGCAGTAAAATGGATGGTACGACAGCTGCTGCCTCCGACAGTAAAGTGAGTGAAAACGCTGAAGCAGCACCCACCGTCACGGATACAGTCGAAGAACCGCGCAAGCTGAAATATATCGACGCCTGGAATGAATGGCATGTCATGGATGTCGATCCGACAGTTGCTGAGAATATCTATGATCCCGGAAAGTGGACGGAAAATGACGGCCTGACGACTCTGGAAGACGACCGGTACGAAGTGCTGCAGGGTGTGGATGTCTCGGAACATCAGGGCTACATCGATTGGACCAAAGTGGCTGAGGCAGGATTCCGCTTCGCTTTTATCCGGATCGGATACCGCGGATACGGGGAAGCCGGAAACCTCTACGAGGACGGCACTGCCGTCGACAACCTCCGGGCTGCCAAAGCAGCCGGGCTTCAGGTCGGAACCTATATCTTTTCACAGGCCCTGAATGAGGAGGAAGCCCGCGAAGAGGGAGCTCTTGCCGTGCGCGTGATCACAGATTCCGGTGTGGAAACAGATCTCCCCGTCATGTACGACCCCGAGCTTATCAAGGATGACTGGGGCCGTGCCAATGAGATCACCAGGGAACAGGTCGGCCTGAATACAGCCGCCTTCAAAGACCAGGTGGAGAACACTTCGGACCTGAAGGTCGATATCTACTCCAATCTTCCCTGGGAGCACAATTATTTCGACGCGGCCACCATGAACCAGTATCAGATCTGGTACGCGGATTACGAAAAACTCCCTCAGACCCCCTACCATTTCGTCTGGTGGCAGTACACCAACGAAGGGCATGTGCCCGGGATTGAGGGACGCGTCGACCTGAATCTCTGGGTCAGGGAAAAAAAGACCGGGGAATAAGCAAACAGGAAAAAGGCCGGGGAATAAGCAAAATATGCCTGCTGCAGATCCTACATCTGTATAATAAAACAGCATACTCTGCTGCTGCAGATTCCACATCTGTAAATGAGTGTGAAAAGGCTCATGGCATGACAGCCATGAGCCTTTAATTATTCCTGATTATTCCTGATTATTCCTGGTTACTCCTGATTATTCCTGGTTATTCCTGATTATTTTTGATTATTTCTGTCCGGTCACTGTTTCTCTGTAGTGGAGGTCCTGCGCAGTTTCATAGTCCTCCTCCGGAATCTCCCGGAAGAAACGCACTACAAAAGGTATGCTGATCAGCAGAGTGAGAAAGTCCGACCACATCTGAGCACTCTGGATTCCCCAGAGTCCTGTAAAACGGGGCAGAATCAGCAGAATCGGGATGTAGCACAGCCCGCTCCTTAGTGTCGCGAGGAAAGATGCCGCACGGCTTCTTCCGACAGACTGAAACATCATGCTGGCAGTCACGGTAAATGGCTGGAAGAGGACGGCAACGCACTGGAACCGAAGAGCCGTGGCTCCGATCTCTACGACCTTTGGATCATCCCGGAAAACATGCACTACCGGTCCCGGAGCAATCATCCCCAGAACGCCCAGAATACCCAGAAATATCATGCCCAGCCGGAAAGTAAAATCAAATGCCCTGCGAAGGCGGGCAAATTTTTCCGCGCCGTAATTATAGGCGGAGACCGGCTGGAATCCCTGTCCTATGCCGATCATGGCGGATCCGATGAACATAGTGATCCGTCCCACAATGGACATGGCCGCGATGGCGGCGTCCCCATAGGGCATGGCGCAGTTGTTGAGGGTCATGGTCGAAACGCTGTTGAGCATCTGGCGGATCAGGCTGGGAAAGCCCACTTTCAGAATGTGGATCAGTTCTCTGATATCCCTGGTGTAATTGCGGATGGAAATCTGTGTGATCGTCTTTTTGCTCAGGAACATGTAGAGCAGGATCCCGAAGCTGATGTACTGGGAAATCGCTGTTGACAGGCCGGCACCGTCGATTCCCAGTCCAAGGCCAAACATGAGAATGGGATCTCCGATCATATTGAGGACACAGCCCGAGACCAGGCCGACCATAGCCAGGATCGCTTTTCCCTCATAGCGCATGACATTGTTCAGGACACAGCTGCACATCAGGGCAGGACCGGAGATCAGAATATACGTAGCATAGTTGCGGGAAAAAGGAAGTATGGTGTCAGTGCTGCCCATCAGGCGCATCAGGGGCGTCAGAAAGGAAAAGCAGAACAATGACAGGAGCACACTGAAACCCATGGCTGTAAAAAAGGATGTCGCCAGTAGCATATTGGCGTGTTCCCTGTTTCCTTTTCCCAGGTGAAAGCTGATCAGGCTGCCTGAGCCGTGGCCCAGCATGAATCCGAAGGCCTGGATGATAGACTGTACCCCCAGGACGATTCCGATTGCCGCGCTGGCGCTGGTCCCCAGCTTTCCGACGAAAAAAGCGTCCACCAGATTATAGATCATGGTGACCATCATACTGATCACCGTGGGTACTGCCAGGGCGGGGATCAGTTTTTCCACCGGCGTCAAAACCAGCTTTTCATATTGTCGCCGTTCTTTTTCAGTCATCGTGTTTTCCTCGCTGCTTTAATCAGACTTTATTTTCTGACCAGTTCGTAGAGGTCTGTCCTGCGGTGTCTGAGGAGAGGAAGTTCACTGCGCACCTTCTCCAGATAGTCAAAGTCCAGCGCGACTACCCGGATTCCTTCTTTTTCATCCATCTGCGTCAGGATTGTTCCCCAGGGATCGACGGCAATGGAATGTCCCCACGAGACATAAGAGCTGTTCTTGTCCCGGGCGGGGGCTGTGCCGATCACAAAGCACTGGCTCTCGACAGCCCGCTGGCGGAACATGAGCTCCCAGTGAGCCGGACCGGTCGTCATGTTGAAAGCGGCAGGCACCAGAATGACTTTGGCTCCGTCCTGCGCCATCAGGCGTGCCGTCTCCGGAAAGCGGAAATCATAGCACACGCAGAGTCCGATTTTTCCGAATTCAGTCTCAAAACATCCGATTTCGCTGCCGGAAGAAAGGGTATCCGATTCCTTAAAACACTGACCTCCGGACACATTGATGTCGAAGAGATGTGCTTTGCGGTGTTTGCCGATCTGCTTTCCCTCCCTGTCGAAAACATAAGCTGTATTATAGACACGAATGCCGGGAGCGTCCCGGCTCTCCCCGTCGGACGCCTGCACCGGCGTTAGTCCCTGCGGGAAAGCAATCTCTGATTCGGGCATGCTTCCCGCGGAGAGATAGACTCCGTATTTTTTCGCCAGGGCTGACAGCTGCTGCCAGGAAGGTCCGCCCTCCGGTTCGGCATAAAGAGGGAAGTTACCTGTCTCATACGGGCAGGCGAACATTTCCGGAAGTGTGACCAGATCCGCGCCCTCCGTTTTTCCGGAGGCGAGAATGTCCTCCAGCTGCCGGATATTTTTTTCTTTATCCGGGAAGACTTTTGTCTGCAGGATCGCTGCTTTCATTTTCATTTCAGGAATAGCACCTCCTGTCTGAATTCCCTTCGAAGGGTCTTGATTTCACATCTGCTGGCGCCGGGCCTGTTCGCCCTTTTGGCTGCTCACATCTGCTGCCGCCGGGCCTGTTCGCCCGCAAACCGCTGCGCCAGTTTTTCATTCAGCTTCTCGTGCAGCCCGAGGGAGATATAGGCGAATCCGACAAACATGAAAAGCTGTGACAATATCAGGAACAATAAAATAGCAAGCACAACATTGAGAAGTCTCGACGATGGTCCGTAGGCCCGCAGCAAAAGCACGACTGCTATGTAACCGACTACCATCAGATACATGTAGGCACACAGACTTCCCACCTGGCCGACAACCCGGATCATTTCCTCCCTTCCTGTCGTCTGAGGCATAACCATATATCTGCTTCCCAGCAGATACAGCATAATCGCCACGACTCCGGTCCAGCGGGGAGGGTACCAGGCTGTGATCGGAGCCGGCTTCTTAATCGGGTACCGCAGCCTGCGCAGGATCAGAAGGCTCAGCTGGCAGACAATAAATCCCTGCATGATCCCCATGAAAATCATGGAGATAATGAACATCCTGAGCAGGAAATCCGGCCGCAGGATCAGGTCGAAGGCCTGCAGCTGCTGTGGGGTCAGATTCCCTCCGAACTTTTCTATGGCCTCCTGCATAGATGTCTGCATGAGCTGAATATCTTCCTGCATATTAATGCCGAAGAGCGAGGCCAGTACAAAGGTACTCAGAATATTTGAGATCACACTGAGGGCCATCACCAGGATCATCGTGCGGGTCGTGTCCCTTTTCGCGTGCAGACAGCATCCATAGACCATTCCTATGAAAGACTGCGTGATCGCATAAAAAGCGGAAGTAAAGATTCCGCAGAAGATTGAGATCAGCACGGTACAGACGAAAACCGGAAGGCTGTCCTTCCATCCGTACTTGGCGGAGAATGCCACCATAGGAATCGGAAAGAGAAAAATAAAGGTCTTCTCCAGCATTCCTCCTGTCTGGCGGTTCAAAAGGAGCAGCACGCCGAAAACAGCGACCAGAAGCGCTCCAAATGTCAGTTTCTGTGTTTTTTCATTCATTTTCGTTCCTCGTAAACAATATCCGCAGGGCCAAGGCCTGGCATATTCTTTTCCGCGCGCACAAGGCGGAACCTTAAAGGTTTCACTCTCTCTGGATGTAAAGCCTCTTTTTCCGCGCGCACAAGGCAGCCTCCCTGTTCAAATTCTTTGTATTAAATACAAATGAAAAAATATTTTTAAGAGTTTCCCGCATGGCGGGGAGCTGAGTTCCTTATACAGTATATCACAAATCGTCTGCGGCGAAGATAAACAGCATCATCCGCGAATGATACTCCATGCATCGCAGAGTCTGTCCAGTGTCCAGGCGGCATTTGCAGGGCTCGTGGAAGGGAGGATGATTGCCCTGGCGCAGTCTCCGTAGACTGAGCAGAGCGGCTTCTCCTGGTACTTGCGATAGAGCCTGCCTGCGGTCTGACCATTGACATATACCTGCCGGATTTTCCCGGTGTCCAGTATTTTCGTCAAATCATTGGGAATCGCATTGCGGATACTGGCGTCTGAAGATCCTCTGATCTCACAGGACGCGATTACGTCCCATAGCGCCACTCCGTGGGAAAGCAGAAACTCCCTTTTTTCAGCTATTGTCTCCGGCAGAGGCGCTTCCAGCACTCTGCTGAGCACCTTCCAGAACCGATTCTGCGGATGTCCGTAAAAAAAGGCCGTCTCCCGGGACTTCACCGAAGGAAAACTCCCCAGGATCAGGATCCCGGAATTTTTGTCATATAAGGGCGGAAACGGATGTTGAATCATTTGTCAATCTCCCCTTCTCTTTATATTATTCATGTTCTTATCTATTATCTTCCCTGTTCTATATTAAAAATAGTTGTCATGTCTTATTCTATATATTTTTTATATTCTTTATCCTCTTTATAATACTGAAAGTTTCGTGAAATAATCCACCCATCTCTTTTTTCCGTTCAAAAAAGCAATTATACTTAATACCTGACCTGTCATTATTATGATGTCGGGAGCGAAAGATAGTAAGAGCAGATCCGTCTCGTCGTTATTATATGACCCTAATATAATACTGCGCCCTCCATCAGAGCGGATAACTATTCAGGACAGATCAGTTAAAGGATAAATCAATTAAGAAATAAATCAATTTAAGGAAAAATCATTTAAGGAATAGATTATGAGCGAAAAAATGGAAAGCAGAGTTCTGGCAGAAGAGAGCATTTACGGAGCAGATCTGCCGGAAATGGAGCGTATTCTGCATGTGCTTGAATCTCGTGTGGAAGCGCTGCGCAAAAAGTATCGCGATAACGACAGCGATCCTGTCGAGCACTGTCTGGGAAGGATTAAAAGCGAGCAGAGCATACGGGAAAAGTGCCGCCTCCGGGGTCTGCCGGAGACAAAAGCCTCCGCCCTTCAAGAGCTCCATGACGCGATCGGGCTGCGCGTTGTCTGCGCATTTCTGAACGATGTCTACATGATGCGCGATTATATTCTGGGTTTTGATGACATTGAACTAATACAGGAAAAAGATTATATCAAGCGTGCAAAGCCAAACGGCTATCGAAGTCTCCATCTGATCGTGCGTGTTGAGGGCAGATATCTGGCAGAGATTCAGCTGCGCACCATCTCCATGGACACCTGGGCAGCTCTGGAGCACCATATGAAATACAAAAAGCAGGTCTCAGGCAATACTGAGCTTCTGGTGGAGGAGCTTAAGCGATGCGCGGATGAACTTGCATCCACAGATCTCTCCATGCAGACACTGCGCGACATGATCCGTGCGGAACAGCCTCTGTGAACAGACTTCGCCGGAGCCGCAAGCGGCCTGATTTAACAAAAATCCCGATTCCGCAAGCAGCCCGATGGGGAAGGAAGCCTGATTCCGCGGGGATCCTGATTTGGTATAGCAGGAAGCCTGATTCCGCGGGGATCCTGATTTGATCTGGCAGGAAGCCTGATTCCGTGGGAATCCTGATTTGGTATGGAAAAAAAAAGAAAACAGAAAAGAAAACAGGAGAATAGTATGCTGAAAATATTACTGGCCGAAGACACACCGGATCTGAACCGGGCCCTGACCATGATCCTCACACACGAAGGATATTTTGTCGACTCTGTTCTTGACGGAGAAATGGCTCTCGATTATCTTCACGGTGACGCCTACGACGCTGTCATCCTGGATATCATGATGCCGAAAAAAAATGGTATGGAGGTCCTGGCCGGAATGCGGTCAGAAGGCAATACTGCCCCGGTCCTCCTTCTGACAGCGAAAGCCGAAGTCGATGACCGCGTCGCCGGTCTCGACGCAGGAGCCGATGATTATCTGACCAAACCCTTTGCCATGAAAGAACTGCTGGCGCGCATCCGGTCACTTACCCGGCGCCGCACGCTGTACAGCAGCGAGGAGCTGCGTGTCGGTAATATCACTCTCAATGCGGATCGTCTTGAACTTCGCGGCGAAAATGCCGTACGCCTGTCGATCAAGGAGTTTGAGCTCCTGCAGCTCCTGATGAAAAACAGCGGTAAGCCTTTCGACACCACTTTTCTCCTCAAGCACATATGGCCGGCAGACGCGAAAGCAGATGGAGGCACCGTGTGGCTGTATATCTGCTACCTGCGCAGCAAGCTGACCTCAGTAGCTGCCAATGTCTCTCTGGAGGGCGAGCGGGGAGGGCCTTTTGTCCTCTCTGCATCCGAAAAGGGTTAAAAAAACGGAATACCTGGCAGAATATGCTGCAGAATATGCTGCAGAATACGCTGTCTCCGGCATGACTCTGTGATCCATGTTTATTATCCATGCTCACCATGCTCATAACCACCGGAACGAAAAGAAACACGGTAGAAATTCATGAATGCACAATCCATCAGAAAAATCCGGCAAAACTTCATCATTATCTCCATGTTGTCCTTCATGACAGTGATGCTGTTCACCGGAGGACTGATCAACATTGTCAATAATCTTCGGATCCGGGACAATGTCAGCAATATGCTGGATTACATCATCGAGCACGAGGGCGATCTTCCTGCGCCCTCCGCCCAGTCACCGGAAAGCAGTTCCTCTTTTTTGGGTTCCGGCCCGGTGCTCTTTACTGCTACACCTGAATTCCTCTACACGACCCGCTACTATGCAGTGATCTTTGACAAATACAATCATGTGGACGATGTGAAACTCAATCACATCTACTCTGTACAAAAGTCGGCCGCCATCCGCGGTGCCAGTTCTATCCTGAATTCAGACAACTCTTTCGGATATTACGAAGACTATTACTTTTACAAAACCGGCCAACTGGACCATGGCCGCAAAATCGTCGTGGTTCTGGATACATCTACCATCATCACCCTCAATAACGGGATAGTCAAATCCACTATTCTCATATGCGGAATCGGACTTCTCATCACCTTCATTGCCGTTCTCGCTCTGTCCGGCAGAATGATTCGTCCTGAAATCGAAAACGCCCGCAGGCAGAAAATGTTTATCACTAATGCCAGCCATGAACTGAAGACCCCTCTCGCGGTCATTCAGGCTAACACAGAGCTGGAGGAGCTCATGAACGGAGAAACTGAGTGGACACAGTCCACACTCCGACAGATAGACCGGCTGAACGGACTCATACAGAACCTTGTCATGATCGCCCGCGCTCAGGAGACGGAAGACCCGGGCAGCAGGATTGATTTTGACGCCTCTTCTGCTATTCGCGAGACTGTTGAACCCTACGAATCCCTTGCCCTCAAACAGGAAAAAACACTCTCTCTGAATATCGTGCCCGATATCCATATGAACGCCGATGAAAGCCGGATCCGGCAGCTGGCCATGATCCTGATCGACAACGCCTTCAAGTACTGCGATGACAAAGGAGCTGTCGGGGTCTCTTTCACCAAAGTCCGCATCGGGCGCCAGGTGCGGCTGTCTGTCTACAATTCCTTTGCGGAAGGCAAAGGAATGGACTACACCCGTTTTTTTGACAGGTTTTACCGCCGCGATTCCTCCCACAGCACAAACGGCAAAGGCAAGGGAGGCTACGGCATTGGCCTCTCCATTGCGGAGAGCATCTGCACCCAGTACAAAGGAACCATCCGGGTATCCTGGAAAGACGGCATCATCACTTTCACCTGCATCCTGGGAATCTGATCATTCTATCTGCCCCCGCCGCTTTCATTATTTTTTTAAATTAAAACCATTGTCGAAGAGGCATGCCCCCTCCCGACCGGCAGAATCTCTTCCAGGGTACATCACCTAAAATCATTAATACTTTTATAAAACCATATACATTTTTAGAAGAATATATATATTAAGAAACTCGAGGTTATTTTTTTTATGGAAAGACTTCTTTACTATTTTGTGCGCGGTATTGCGCGAATCCACGATACAATCCTTCATTTGAACGACTCCGGACAGCTGTTCCTCACTGACAAACAGCTTCATTTTGTCGTGATGGGAGCTGCGGGTATGGCACTGCTCCTGCTCGTTTACCCGCTCTTCATTCTGCTCTCAAAAAAGCATGTGCTTATCATCGCCTGGATCTATGTGTTCACGGTACTGGTCATGCTCTCTTTCGCGATTGAAATCGGGCAGGGACTGTCAGGCACCGGCAACATGGAGATGAGGGACGTGATCTCCGGACTTGCAGGATTTATGCTCCTGTTCTTTGTTTTCACAATCCTGCGGGGTATTTACCTCCTGCTGCGCAGACTGATCGCCGGAAAGTAAAAAAGGTTAGGCGACGGTCCTGCTGCCATCTGCCGTCTCACGGCACAAACATCCGGAGTAAAAAATATCGTATCGACGATATTTTTTACTCTTTCCAGTGTTTGTAAAACAGGTAAAACAGTCCACTGTATCCCGCCGCTGCCGCTGCCACCCCTCCCAGGACCGCCGCGCCCATTCGGAGAGTGTGGGGGACAAAATAGCTCATCTGTGAGTAGCAGCCGTTGAAGTAATGATGCAGCATGGGCTGCAGAAGCAGTCTCTGTTCTCTCTTGAGATCCCTGACCACGCCCACCTTTTTGCCCAGGATCATGGTCAGCCGGGTCTTGGGTGTGTAAGGAGGCCAGCACAGTTCTTCCAGAGACGGATCTCCTGTCCTGGCGAAGTATACCCACATGGTCTGAACCTTGTCCGCAAGTTCTTCGTTATAGACATTTCCGGTATAGATCACTTCTTCGGGATTATTAAAAATATAACTCAGTTCAATGGCGTGGCTGGCGCCGATCATCTTATTGGCTCCCCTCTGGGTCCAGAAATAGGTATAGCTTTTTCCTCCGGCGGAAGCATGCCGGACGGCCTGCTCCATGGCAGGTATGCGAAACAGCACTTCATTGAAATACTCTGTGACATTCCAGATATGCTTTCTGCGCAGGCGCGCCATGAATTTTTTCACCAGCCTTTTCTCTTCCCCGGAGAGTTCGAAAAGGTTGTTCTCCAACATGACGATCATACCGTACATATATATCCTGAGACCGGACAGGAAGGGAATTCCGTCCACCGAGTAGCTCATCTCCCTGATCCAGTAGCGCACTTCGTCAGCATTGGTTCCGATCAGCATATCGATCTTGGCAAGATCCGGGTCCTGCCAGGCCCCGTACAGGTCCTCCGGCAGCACCACATTGTCCCTCTCCGGAAAATTATTGTAATCATTCAGTTCTTCATTGAGAAGGGTCAGCTCCTCTTCGCTGAGTGATGTCAGCTCTTCCATAGTCCTGCAGCCGCTCTCTTTGAGCAGGAGGGATGTCAGGTTCAAGCACTCCTTTCTGCTGTAAGTCAGGGCAACAGATCCGCTCTCCGCTATGATTCTTTTAAACAGTCCCCTGCTGCCTCTCATCAGAGGGAGCAGAGACACGCTCCCAGCGCCCGCGGATTCTCCGAAGATCGTCACATTTCCCGGGTCGCCGCCGAAAGCCGCTATGTTTTTCTGCACCCAGCGCAGGGCACAAATCTGGTCCAGCAGCCCCAGATTTCCGCTGGTCTGGTATTCCTCTCCTCCGGGCACTATGGAAAAATCAATAAATCCCATGATTCCGACACGGTACTCCACCGTGACCAGAATCAGATCCGGAAATTTATTCACCATATTGAACCCGTCATAAATGGGGTCGCAGGTCGCGCCCCACCCGTAGGAGCCGCCGTGAAAGAAGACCATGACGGTCTTCCCCTCTTTGGGTCCCTCCGTGTTCGTCCAGATATTCAGCGTCAGGCAGTCTTCCCCCTTGGCATAGAGGGACCCTGTCTCGGAAGGCCACTCAGTCTGAAGCGGGCTCTTCCCATAATAATAAGCCGTATAAACAGAACTGCTCTTTGCCGCAGGAACCGGATCCTTCCAGCGCAGATGACCGACAGGAGGCAGTGCATAGGGAATCCCCTTAAAAGAGAGCACCGGTCCCTGTCTTCGGCCGACAAATATCCCGTTTTCGCAGACTGCGGAATCTTCTTCCCGATATTTTCCCACTATAACCCTGTTCTCTTTATATTTCCTGCTTATGGATTTCCTGCTTATGGATTTCCTGCTTATAGAATTCTTCTTCCTGTCTTTTTTATTATTATATTTTTTATAAGAATCTTTCATCTTCAGATTCAGCTTTCCATTTTCTTACCTCAACACACAGGTGCGTGCTGAAGCCGTCCGGGAAATTCTGCCCTATTTTTCTTTTTCAGGTGTTTTCAGCGCTTTCAGTTCTTTCAGGATTGCCCCGGTTCCGGCCTGCATTTGACTTTATTTTTCTCCTTCAGGCCTTTTTGATGTTTTCAGCGCTTTCAGTTCTTTCAGGATCGCCCCGGTTCCGGCCTGCGGATTCTGCAGCATGAGCTGTGACGCCTTTTCAAACAGAGTCCCGTAAGCCATGATGGTCTCCTCTTTATAGAGGCCGCAGTCATAGTCCATCATGAGGACATATCCGTCGTCGTCCTTGAGGAGTTCCAGGTCAAGGGTGTTGGTCGCGGTCTTCACTCCGGGCAGGTCATCCGTCACTTCAAGTTCCTCCCCTTCGATCACAGGGGCGCTTCTCATATCCTGCTGGAACAAAAAGGTCATGGCGTTGTCGACGATCATGGACTCATAGATCTGGGCAGTTCCGTTCAAATGCTGCATCTGCTCCTGGATCCTGCCCTTGACTTCCTCCATCAGGTCGACGATGGTGCGGTCCTCCGCCAGGGAAATATAAAGGGGCAGCTGGCAGATCAGCAGACCGATCATCTCTATCTTCTCCGCAGTGTCGCGGCCGTTGTAGATCCAGCACATGAATGCTTCATTCTGGTCCAGATAAGCAGCCTGGGCAAGCAGGGATGCCGTCATGAAAAACACATTTTCCGACTCTCCGGAGGCCTTCACGAGGTTCTCTGTCACCCCTTCCAGAACCAGGAAGATCTCATCGTCTTCGTCGAGACCGGTCTCATGGTCTTTGGCAGGAAGATATTTCTCTTCGGAGAAGCGGGACAACTCCTTCATCCAGAAGCGGGTGTCCTCTTTTATCACAGCGGGATCTGTCATTATTTCGCGGGCAATGATGTCCTCGAAATCAATCTCCGGCTTCGGTATTTCCCTTCCTTCGTATCTCTCGATGATCTCCCTGAAAACAAGAGTAAAGGATGTTCCGTCGATAATGGCATGATGGACATCGAAAAAGATATAAAAATCATCTCCTGTGTCAAACGCGCGCAGGCGGAAGAGGTCTGAATCCGTCAGGTGATAGGGCTGTACCAGTGTCTCCAGGATTTCCTCCATCTGCTCAGCGGACACATGCTCCGTGATCGTTTCCGGGGAAACAGCTTCTAAAGAAACGGGGACAAATTTCTGGCGCAGATATCCTGTCTCCAGGTCAAAGAAGAATCTGGTCCCGAAGACTTCATGCGCTGTAATCACATCTATAAAACACTGCAGGAGTCTCTCTCTGTCCAGCTTTGAATCTTTCCCCAGCCGGATCAGGAAGGGCAGATTCCACGCCGTTGATTTGGGATGGATCAGCTGCAGATCGAAGAGCCAGGACTGGATTGCCCTGAGACGATAACTGCTGTGGTGGACCACCTTCACAGAATCCTTTTCCCCGACTGTCATTCCGTTTTTTTCGCAGAGCTCCGCGATCTTCCTGGGAGTCCTGCCCTCGACGATTTCCTTGAAACTAAGTCCCTGGATCCGGGTGTCCGCGACCAGTCCCATAATGGCCAGAGAGTCCCCGCCCAGAGCGATGAAGTCCTCCGTCGCGCTGAATTTTTCGATGCCCAGCGCCTCGCCCATGGCGCGGCAGAGTTCCTCTTCGAGCGGACCGGAGGGGGCGCAATATTCCGCGCGCTGTTCACTGTGGTCAGGCGGCGGGAGCTGTCCCTTGGCGATCTTCCCGGTTGCCGTCCTGGGCAGATCTTTCATTTTTACAAAAAATGAGGGCATCATGTAGGCAGTGATCTCTTTTTCCAGCTTCTCCCTGAACTCGCTGATGTCAATATTCCTCTCAGCCACGTAATAGGCGCAGAGATAGTTGCCGGTCCTGGGATCCTCAAAACCCTTCACGCTGCACATTGTGATATCCGGGAAGGATCTTTCAATGGCTCCCTCCACTTCTCCGGGCTCCACACGGTTGCCGCGTATCTTGATCATGTCGTCCGAGCGGCCTTTGATCAGATAGCGTCCCTGGTCATCTATTTCCGCAATGTCGCCGGTGATGAAATATTTTTCATTATCGATCTCGATAAAAGCTTCTTCTGTCCTTTCCGGGAGATTGCGGTATCCCCGGAAATACTCCAGCTTCAGGCAGAGCACTCCCGTCTTCTCAGCCGGTTCCCGGTTCTCATCGATAAGGCGGGGCTTCAGCGATGCAAGCGGATATCCCACAGGGGTGACCGGATAGGCCTGATCGATCTTGTACAGGCAGGTGACGCAGCCGGTTTCACTCATGCTGTAGCAGTTGCAGATCCTGTAATTATCACTGTAGAGATCCGTCACCAGTTCCGCCCCTATGAAGACGACACCCAGCGAGAGACCGGGAATCTTATCGGCCTGCTTGGCCAGCGAACTGGTCATAAAAGTGGTATCGATGCAGTGCTCCTGGAAATAGCGGATCATCACGGGAAGATTCCGGACCGTCTCCATGGAGATCACATGGATCGTGCTGCCGTGGTAGATCGCCATATTCATGACGATCGCGCTGGCCACGAACATCATGGGAGAGATCAGCGCGACGTTGAGGACCCGGCCCCCGGGTTCCCCCAGGTAATCCGCGTTCTGCTCATATACGCTCTTCCACATATAATCAAAAACACCGTACTCCTGCATGACACCTTTCGGATTGCCCGTCGAGCCGGACGTATAAATAATCAGCCCCAGGTCGTGTTCATCAGCGTCGATCCATCTCTTGATTCCGGGTCTGCGCATGGCCAGGGCAATTTCCTTTACGTCCATTACATATTTACAGGCGCAGTCTTTGATAATGTAGTTTTTGCGTTCGACCGCCAGGTGGTCCTCCAGAGGAACATAGGCAGCACCAGCCTTCATGACTCCCAGAATACATGCCACATATTCCATTTCCCGGGTGAGACTGATCGCGACCGTGTCGTCCCTGCCGATCCCCTTCTCCATGAGATAGGCCGCGATGCGGTCCGATATTTCATTCAACCGGGCGTAAGTAGTATTTCTTCTTCCGTCGCGGTCAACGACTGCAATGCGGTCTCCCCGTTCCCGGGCATGCTGACGAAACATTTCCAAAAACTCTGTCATCTCTATACTATCTCCTTACTGACTGTTATCAGAGCAATTACCCTCAGGTTCTTTAAACTGCCGATGGGTAAATATCCGCTTATTCACTGTTCCGGATCTTGCTTTTTTCAGGTTAATCATTATGGATTGACCAACTAAAATCTTAACAGAAAGCGTTTATTTCTTCAATCAGCCAAAGCAGGCCGGGCCGTGTACGCCGCAAGGCGGAAAATACATTTCACGTCCGTGGCAAAAAACGCCGTATCGACAATGTGCGCGATAAAAAGTGTCCCGGCCGAAAAAAAACGCCGCATCATCACCACACATAACGTGCGGTGTGATACGGCGGGTTCCGGAATCATTTTTTCAGTAATGGACAGCACAGAATTTCCGATTAGCGGGGGAGGGAGGGGAGGGTGCTTTCTGGGAAAGCGGCCGCCATTCAGCTTTTCTCAGCTGTCTGTGTTTGGAATTTTTTGTTATCGATCCATTGCTTTAATGGTTCTGCCTGTGGATTTGTTCCACTTTGGGGAGCTTTGCGGCGGATGCACCCGCCGCTCCGGCTTTTTCAGGCAGGTCTGCCTGTGGATTTATTCAGCCTCAGGCACTTTGCCGGCGGATACATCCGCCGTTTCAGTCTTTCAAGTGTGTATTCCTGTGAATTTATTCCACTTTGGGCAGTTTGGCGATGGATGCCGCGATCTGCTCGTCGGTCGGGATCTCGTCGCTCATCTCGCCGTCGTTGTATTTCTGGTAGGCGACGAGATCAAAGTAGCCGGTGCCGGTCAGACCGAAGACAATAGTCTTCTCCTCGCCGGTCTCCTTGCACTTGAGGGCCTCGTCAATCGCGACGCGAATGGCATGGGAACTCTCGGGAGCGGGAAGGATACCCTCGACGCGGGCAAACTGCTCAGCCGCTTCGAAGACGCTGTTCTGTTCCACACTCACAGCCTCCATGAATCCATCGTGATAGAGCTGGGAGAGGGTCGTGCTCATACCGTGGAAGCGCAGACCGCCGGCGTGGTTGGGGGAGGGAATGAAGCCGCTGCCCAGTGTATACATCTTGGCCAGCGGGCAGATCATGCCGGTGTCGCAGAAGTCATAGGCGAAGGTGCCGCGTGTGAAGCTGGGACAGGAAGCGGGCTCGACCGCGATAATGCGGTAGTCAGCCTCGCCGCGAAGCTTCTCGCCCATGAAAGGAGCGATCAGACCGCCCAGATTGGAACCGCCGCCGGCACAGCCGATGATCATATCGGGCTTGATGCCGTATTTATCCAGGGCGATCTTGGTCTCCAGACCGATGACGGACTGGTGCAGCAGGACCTGGTTCAGGACACTGCCCAGAACGTAGCGGTAGCCGGGATTCTTTGTGGCGACTTCCACTGCCTCGGAAATCGCGCAGCCAAGGCTGCCGGTGGTGCCGGGATGCTCTGCCAGGATCTTTCTGCCGACCTCGGTCGTATCAGAGGGAGACGGCACTACAGAGGCGCCGTAAGTGCGCATGACTTCGCGGCGGAAAGGCTTCTGCTCATAAGAGACCTTGACCATGTAGACCTTGCAGTCCAGGTCAAAATAGGAGCATGCCATGGACAGGGCAGTGCCCCACTGGCCGGCGCCTGTCTCCGTCGTCACACCCTTGAGGCCCTGCTTCTTTGCGTAATAAGCCTGGGCAATGGCCGAGTTGAGCTTGTGGCTTCCACTGGTGTTGTTGCCCTCGAACTTGTAATAAATCTTTGCGGGAGTCTGGAGTTTTTCTTCCAGACAGTAGGCGCGTACCAGAGGTGAGGGACGATACATCTTGTAGAAATCACGAATCTCAGTCGGAATCTCGATATAAGGCGTCGTCTCATCCAGTTCCTGGGCGACCAGCTCCTCACAGAAAATCGGTGCCAGTTCTTCCGCCTTCAGCGGCTGGAGTGTCCCGGGATTCAGCAGCGGCGCGGGCTTATTCTTCATATCCGCGCGCAGATTATACCAGCTCTTGGGCATCTCATCTTCGTTGAGATAAATCTTATAAGGAACCTTCTTGTCTGCCATAGTTTTTCTCCTTTCGTTGAAGCGCGTAAGCGCTGAGACTGGTTTCTTCCGGGACAGGAACTAGTTTGTACGATTGCTTTCGAGCGTACCCGACGCGCCCGTCTTTTGATTTGTACGTGCACTCTTCTTTTACGATCGCAATTCGCCATGCTGACAGGTTCGCAGCCTCCGGCTGCTCACTGTCACGGCGTTCGCCGTATACGTACAAATCAAATTCCTGTCGCTTTCGAGCAAGCTCGACGCGACCGTCTTTGATTTGTACGTGCATGGCTCATTGCTGCGCGCAAAAAAAGCCTGTCCCTGCAGCTTTATACATTTGCTGCTGGGACAGGCTGATAAATATCATCCTGCGGTGCCACCCGGCTTGACGCTGTTTCGCGCCCACTCTGCCATACATAGGTATACATCGTCTATAAAAAAGCTGCATACCAACATATGCTGAACTTTGCTTACGGAGGTCCATCACTCCGTCTCCCATACTTTACAGGACTGTATTTCAGGTCGCCCTCGGAAGTCCATTCGGCAATACGCTTCATACTGCAATCTCAGCACCTGCAGTTCTCTGGAATGAAGGAAGAATTGCTTACTCACTCTTCTTCAACGGTTTAACGCAGTGTAGCATGGAATATCCCGTAGTGTCAATGTTCTAAATCGCGGTTTTGACCAAGGGAGTGGACGATTCTCCACAAAATCACCTGTCTCCACAAAACTGCTACAAAGAGGAACCCCCCAAGTATTAGGGGGAGACGGGGGACGGTTCTGCGTCTCCGAAGCTGTCTCCCACTGTCTCTCAACTCTGTTGAGAGGAAAGAGTCAACAAAGAGAAAGTTCCGAGTCAACGGGGACTCGGAGCTTTCTCTTTGTTTCATTCCGTCCTGTTATTATTTCAGAAGTGTTCTGCGGTAGAGCCGGTTCAGTTTGCTGCTTTTCCGATGCATCCGACCACTTCCATCTTCTGCATGACATAAGCCTTCACTTCTTCCATACCTCTGGCGGAGTATTTTTTCGGATCGAAGGCATCCGGGTTTTCCTGCATATAGGCCTTGACGCCTTTTGTGAAGGCGATACGCAGATCCGTCGCGTAATTGACTTTGCAGATGCCGCGGCTCACGCAGTCGCGCACCTGTTCGTCCGGAACGCCGCTGGTGCCGTGCAGAACGAGGGGAATATCTACGAGTGCGCGGATTTCGGAGAGGCGCTCCACATTGACCCTGGGTACGCCCTTGTAGACGCCGTGGCTGGTTCCGATTCCCACTGCCAGAAAGTCAACATTAGTCTTTTCCACAAAAGTTCTGGCTTCTTCAGGATTGGTGTAGGGATTCTCGTCCGCGTTTTCAAGGTCATCCTCTTTGCCGCCGACGCGCCCCAGCTCTCCCTCGACGGGGATACCGCCGGGATGGCAGGCATCCGTGACGCGGCGGGTCAGGGCGATGTTGTCCTCAAAGGGAAGTTTCGATCCGTCGATCATAATAGAGGTATAACCTGTGTGATAGGCTTTCATGGCCATCTCAAAGCTGTCGCCGTGGTCGAGATGCATGACCACCGGTACAGAAGCTCTGTCGGCTGCTGCCTTAACATTTGCCAGGTAGTAGTCCAGGCCTGCGTATTTGACTGTGCCGGGCGTCGTCTGCATGATGACAGGGGACTTTGTCTTCTCTGCCGCTGCCAGCACCGCCATGACCATTTCCATATTTTCAACGTTGAAAGCGCCTACGGCATAGCCGTTTTTCTGCGCGTCCAGCAATAATTCCTTTGATGTTACAAGTGCCATCTTTTTCCTCCCTTTACATCTTGATCTGCCATCAGCCCAGCATCTGCTGCTGAGAGCCGTACAGGTACTCGTCGATGCAGTTCATGACGCGGTCCATAACCAGTTCCTTGGGATCGTTCTTAAGCTGCCCTTCGCGGACCTTTGTGTACTGGATGGGCATGAACTGACTCAGAAGTCCGAGCGGAACACCGTCTTTGAAGTTGTCGAAGAGTTTGGCAACCGCTTCCTCCACTTCGGGATTTGCATAGTAGTAACGGCAGCGGTCGGAGAAGGAATATTTACGCTTGTAGGCGATCTCTCCGGGCGTTCCATAATAGTACTTGGCAAAATATTTAGGGTTTTTGAGCATGCTTCTGTCGAGGATCTCGATGAAGTAGCTCTGTTTCTCCGGCTCGTCCTTATAGAGCTCGCGCTCGGCATTAGCGAGTGCGAAGAGGCCTTCGCGAAGGGCCAGGGTGAGTCCGGGACCTACTTTCAGGATGCCCGCGCCGTCCTCTACGAGCTCGCGGAGTTTAAACTTGGTCTGGTAATCTGTGGAGTGCGCCTCAAATACGAGATTGGGGAATTCACGGATGGCAGCGGAAAGTTCGGTTGCTTTCTCCCTGACATACTCGGTGCAGCCGGCATCCTTCTCTTCAACGCCAGGCTGAACGACAACAGCGATGACATAATTCCATGCATCCGCGACGTCATGTTCCGCAAAAGCTTTTTTGAATGTCTCTACCGTGGCCTTGAAATCAGAGACTTTTGTGACCTGCACACCCTGGTCCACCGCATCCTGGGATCCTCCGGGAATCGGCACCTCACTGCCGACGATATAGACAGGATGCACGGCTTCGGGATTCTGCTTTTTAAGTTCTGCGTAGGTATCCTCCGCAACCTTTGCAAGTTCGGCACCGCGGCGGGCGATCACTTCATCCGCCAGGCGGGTATCGGGATCATCGCTGGCGACCTTCATGCTGGTGTCGATATGGATCTTGGTGAAACCGGCTGCCACATACTGGCGGATCAGCTCCCGCGCCTCAGACATGGCTTTCTCCTCATCATAACCGGCGAAGGTAAGAGGACCCAGATGATCGCCGCCCAGGATGATGCGGTCCATGGGCATCCCGACTTCCTTTGCCAGCTCTTTGCACATCTCCATGAAGTCTGCGGGCTTCATTCCGGTATACCCGCCATACTGGTCGACCTGGTTTGCTGTTGACTCGATCAGCAGAACTGTGCCGGTCTTGTTGACATGCTCGACAGGTGTGTGGGGGATCGCGACGCCGAAGCCGTCGATATCAAGCCCTGTCGGGAATTCCGCT
>JBGUNJ010000088.1:0-2418 GCA_045117315.1 Lachnospiraceae bacterium
TGAGCTACACCATCGTCGTCGCGGCGACGGCCTCCGAGCCTTCCCCTCTGCAGTTCATCGCTCCCTATTCGGGCTGCGCGATGGGCGAATATTTCATGAACAAGGGCAAGCACGTCCTCATTATCTATGATGACCTGTCCAAGCACGCGGTCGCTTACCGCGCGATCTCCCTGCTGATCAGAAGGCCTCCGGGACGTGAAGCTTATCCCGGCGACGTTTTCTATCTGCACTCAAGACTGCTTGAGCGCGCGGCCAAGCTCTCCGATGAGCTGGGCGGCGGTTCGCTGACAGCCCTTCCTATTATCGAGACCCAGGCAGGCGACGTCTCGGCTTACATTCCGACCAACGTCATCTCCATTACCGATGGCCAGATCTTCCTTGAGACCGAGCTTTTCCACTCCGGTATCATGCCGGCCATCAACCCCGGTATCTCCGTATCCCGAGTCGGCGGCAACGCGCAGATCAAGGCTATGAAGAAAGTTGCCGGTACTCTGAAACTGGTCTACTCCCAGTACAGAGAGCTGCAGAGTTTCGCTCAGTTCGGTTCCGACCTGGACGAGGACACCAAGTCCCGTCTGGCACAGGGCGAACGTATCGTGGAAGTCCTCAAGCAGGGCAAGAACGTTCCCTGGCAGGTTGAAAACCAGGTCGCCATCCTGTACGCGACCATCAACGGCATCCTCAAGGATGTCGAAGTCAGTGACATCGCGGACTACCAGGATCAGCTGAACAAGCGTCTGACCCAGGATCCCGACGGCATCGCTGTCATGAAGGCGATCCGCGAGACCGGCGCCCTGAGTGAAGAAAATGAAGCTATGCTGAAATCCGTGCTGGAAGGCTTTACAAAGAACTTCATCGATTCTAAGAAGGCGTAGACTCGAAGAAGGCGTAAGGCCCCTGCATAGGGGAGGAAGGCGGTGACCGCGAAAAGAGAACCGCCCATTCCCGATCATGGAGGAAAACTATGGCAGCTGCTAATATGAAGGCAGTCAAGCTGCGGATCAAGAGTGTGCAGAACACGATGCAGATCACCAAGGCCATGCAGCTGGTTGCGGCGTCCAAGCTCAGAAAAGCCAAGGACAAAGCCCTGGCCAGCAAACCTTATCTGCGGACGATGAAGGGCACGCTCACAAAGATCGCCAATGAAAACACGGACTTTCAGTCGATTTTTACCAAACCCGGAGCCAGTGAGAAACGTCTCTTCGTCGTCATCGCGGGTGACAGAGGACTGGCGGGCGGCTACAATGCCAACCTGTTCAAATTTGTGGAAAATGCGGTGGAGGGACACGATTACGCGGTCCTTCCCATCGGTAAAAAGGCGGTGGAATACTTCCGTCACAGAGGCGTGGAAATATTCACGGACGCCTACGAGGAAGTCGCAAAGGTCACCATCTCGGACTGCTTCCGCATCGCAAAGTCAGTGTGTGAGGCATATGAGGAGGGGCAGTTCGGCCACGTGTCCATGTGCTACACCAATTTTATTTCCATGATGTCCCAGGTGCCCAAGGCAAGCGCCCTGCTTCCTCTCTCGGATTTCGAAAATCCGGATCTGGATGATGTGCCTGAGACCAAGAACATGATCTTGTATGAGCCCAATGGAGAAGAGGTCTTCAACACGATCGTTCCTGATTATCTGGCGGGCATCCTGTATACCAGTATCAATGTCTCGGTCGCCAGTGAGCTGGCGGCACGCCGCACGGCCATGGAGGCCGCGACGGACAACGCGGGTGAGATGATCGAAAAGCTCAGTCTCTTCTACAACCGCGCGAGACAGGCCAGTATCACGCAGGAGATCACGGAGATCGTGGCCGGCGCAGAGGGATCGTAAAAACCGCAGCTTTGACTTCAGCGAAAAGAAAAAACGCGAGCCGGCGGGATGCCGGAATCGATAAACCCTTCCGCATTTTCACATTCGCGGAAAATGCGGGGGTACCGCCTCTTTGAGGTGGTACATGGAGGAAATCAATGAGTGAAAAACATATCGGCAAGGTAATACAGGTCACCGGACCCGTTCTTGACATCAGGTTCAAGGAGGGCGAGCTGCCTGCACTGCTCAATGCCATCGAAATCAATATTGATGGCCGCAGACTGATCGCCGAGGTGGCACAGCAGATTGGAGATGATGTCGTCAGATGCATCGCCATGAGCTCCACCGACGGACTGGTCCGCGGCATCGATGCCGTCGACACCGAGGGACCGATCACGGTTCCTGTCGGCGAGGAATGCCTGGGACGAGTGTTCAATCTTCTGGGAGAGCCGGTTGACAACCAGCCCGCCCCCGACGCGAAAGAGCACTGGGCTATCCACCGTCCCGCGCCTTCTTTTGAAGACCAGATCCCCGCTACGGAGATCCTTGAGACCGGCATCAAGGTCGTCGACCTGATCTGCCCCTACGCAAAGGGCGGTAAGATCGGTCTG
>JBGUNJ010000089.1:0-7146 GCA_045117315.1 Lachnospiraceae bacterium
GTGGAACGGCGTTCGCCCCATTCGCGAAGCGAATTCAGCATGGGCGAACGCAAGTTACTATTCACGCCCTCGATAGGGCGTGAATAGATAACTTGACAAAATTATTTTATCATGGAAAAAAGCATAGCTTGTGTACTTTTTCAGAACCTATGCTATAATGTGACAGAAATAAATGCATGCAATATGTTCCTTTTTGGAAATAATCTTTATTTTGTATTCATTTATTGAAAGACTTCATGAAGATTCATACAATCCCCACCAAGGAGGTAAGGATGAGCGGTGTAAGACGCGTTTACGTCGAGAAGAAAGAGCCTTTTGCCGTTGCGGCGAGGCAGCTGAAGGATGACATAGAGGGATTTCTAGGGATCTCGGAAATCAGGGATGTCAGGATCCTGATCAGGTATGACGTCGAGAATATTTCCGATGAGACATTTGAGAAGGGCTGCAGGACGGTATTTTCCGAGCCGCCTGTTGATGTCCTGTACAGGGAGACCATCGAGATCCCTGAGGGGACCAAAGCTTTTTCCGTTGAAGCTCTGCCCGGCCAGTTTGACCAGAGAGCGGACAGCGCGGAGCAGTGTCTGCAGTTTCTGAAAGAGGATGAGAAGCCTGTCGTCCGCACCGCGGTGACGTATCTGCTGGCCGGCGACCTGTCGGATGAGGATCTGGACAGGATCAAGGCCTACTGCATCAACCCTGTCGACTCAAGGGAGACAGGACTTGAAAAGCCGCAGACCCTGCGCACGGAATATCCCGAGCCGGACGACGTGCAGGTCTTTGACGGCTTCATTGCCATGGATGAGGCAGCCCTCAGGGAACTGTATGATTCCCTTGGCCTGGCTATGACTTTCGCGGATTTTCTCTTTATCCAGGAGTATTTCTCCGGGACAGAACACCGCGATCCGACAGTGACCGAGATCCGGGTGCTCGACACCTACTGGTCCGACCACTGCCGACACACGACTTTTTCCACCGAGCTCAAAAATGTCGAGTTTGAGGACGGTTTTTACCGCACCCCCATCGAGACGACCTGGCGGAGTTATACGGATACCCGTGACGAGCTGTACGCGGGACGAAAGGACAAGCCTGTCTGCCTGATGGATCTGGCTATCATGGGCATGAAAAAACTCAAAGCCGACGGCAAGCTGACCGATATGGAAGAGTCCGATGAGAACAATGCCTGCTCAATCGTTGTTCCGATCGAAGCTGACTACGGCGACGGCCCCGTGACAGAAGAGTGGCTGGTCTTTTTCAAAAACGAGACCCACAACCACCCGACCGAGATCGAGCCTTTCGGCGGCGCGGCCACCTGCCTGGGCGGCGCCATCCGCGATCCCCTCTCCGGACGCGGCTATGTCTATCAGGCCATGCGTGTGACTGGAGCTGCGGATCCCACTGTTCCTGTAGCGGACACCATTAAGGGCAAGCTTCCCCAGAAGAAGCTGGTCATCGGCGCTGCCGACGGCTATTCCAGCTACGGCAACCAGATCGGCCTGGCGACCGGACAGGTCTCCGAGATCTATCACCCCGGCTATCTGGCCAAGCGCATGGAGATCGGCGCGGTCATGGGCGCGGCTGCCCGCGAAAATGTGCAGCGGCTCAACTCCGACCCCGGCGATGTGATCATCCTGCTGGGCGGCAGGACCGGCAGAGATGGCATCGGCGGAGCGACCGGCTCTTCCAAGGCCCACACCCAGGAGTCCCTGACTACCTGTGGGGCCGAGGTGCAGAAGGGCAACGCCCCCACCGAGCGCAAGCTCCAGCGCCTCTTCCGCCGTCCCGAGGTCTCCAGCCTGATCAAAAAGTGCAATGACTTCGGAGCAGGCGGTGTCTCCGTCGCCATCGGCGAACTGGCCGACGGCCTGGAGGTCAATCTGGACCTGGTACCCAAAAAATATGAAGGTCTGGACGGCACTGAACTGGCCATCTCCGAATCACAGGAGCGCATGGCGGTCGTCGTGGCGCCCGAAGACCAGGAGACCTTCCTCAAATACGCGGCCGAGGAAAACCTGGAGGCGACCCCTCTGGCCCATGTCACTGAGGAGCCCCGCCTTGTCCTGAAATGGAGAGGCAAGGCGATCGTGGATATCGCCCGCTCCTTCCTCGACACCAACGGCGCCCACCAGGAGACTGACGTCGAGGTCCTGATGCCCTCGGAGCAGGACAACTATTTTAAGAAAATCGCTTCGGAAGGTGTAGCCGAAGAACTGAAGGCTCAAAAGCCCTCTTTCGCCAAAGCCGTGAAAGCTTCCCTTTCCGACCTCAATGTCTGCTCCCAGAAGGGTCTGGTCGAGATGTTCGACGCCAGTATCGGCGCCGCCACAGTCACCATGCCCTACGGCGGACGTTATCAGCTGACCCCTACACAGGCCATGACAGCCCGCCTTCCTGTCCTGGGCGGCAGTACCGATACGGTCTCCATGATGAGCTATGGATTCGATCCCTATCTCTCCTCCTGGAGCCCCTATCACGGCGCTATTTACGCCGTCACCCAGTCCATGTCCAAGATCGTGGCAGAGGGCGGCGATTACAGAAACCTGCATTTCACCTTCCAGGAGTACTTCGGACGCATGTCCCAGGAACCCGCCAGGTGGAGCCAGCCCCTTTCTGCCCTGCTGGGAGCCTACGATGCCCAGATCGGCTTCGGACTGGCCAGCATCGGCGGCAAGGACTCCATGTCCGGTACCTTCCGCGAGGAAGGGATCGACATCGACGTTCCGCCCACACTGGTATCCTTCGCTGTAGATGTAGCGAAGGCACAGGACATCGTGACACCCGAACTCAAACGGGAGGGCGATGTACTGGTGCAGTTCCGTCTCGAGAAGGATGAGTTCGACATTCCCGTTTACGACGACGTCATGCATATGTACAATGTGATCACTTCCCTGATGAGAGAGGAAAAGATCCAGGCGGCCTATGCGCTCGACAGCAACGGCATCCTTCCCGCTGCTGCAAAGATGGCCTTCGGAAACGGCTTCGGCATCGCCTTCGTAGAAAAGCTGCGCATGAAGGACCTCTTCCGCAATGCTATGGGCGATGTACTGGCAGAGATGTCTCCCGACGATCTGGCAGCTCTTGCCGATGTGGAAGGCTTTGACTGGCGTGTCGTCGGAACAGTGACAGGCAAAGAAGACGCAGCTTTCACATATCACGATGACAGCATCGGGGTCGACGAGATGATCGCGGCCTGGAAGAAGCCACTCGAAAAGGTTTTCCCGACCATAGCCGAAAAAGAGACCACTCCGATCGAGGCTCCCGTGTACGAGGGCGGAAGAGTGGCGGTCTGCACTCACAAGATTGCCCAGCCCACTGTCTTTATTCCGGTCTTCCCCGGAACCAACTGCGAATATGATACCGCCGCTGCCTTCGAGGCCGCCGGCGCCAAGACCATCACCCGTGTCTTCACCAACCTGACACCCGAGAACATCCGTGATTCCGCCAAGGCCTTTGCGGATGCTATCGGCCAGGCCCAGATCATCATGTTCCCCGGCGGATTCTCGGCCGGTGACGAGCCTGACGGCAGCGCCAAGTTCTTTGCCACCGCTTTCCGCAACGCAGTGATCGAAGAGGCGGTCACAGACCTGCTGGACAAGAGGGACGGCCTTGCCCTGGGAATCTGCAACGGCTTCCAGGCCCTGATCAAGCTGGGCCTTGTTCCTCACGGAAAGATCGTCGGCCAGGACGAACAGTCCCCGACCCTGACTTACAACACCATCGGCCGCCATATCTCCAAGATGGCCTACACCAAGGTGACATCCAACAAGAGCCCCTGGCTGGCATTGGCTCAGCCCGGCGGCGTCTATGTCAATCCCGCCTCCCACGGCGAGGGACGCTTTGTCGCTCCCGCTGAGTGGATCAAAAAACTGGAGGACAACGGCCAGATTGCGACCCGCTACTGCGATCCCGACGGCAACGTATCCATGGACGAGGAGTGGAACATCAACGGTTCCTATGCAGCCATCGAGGGCATCACTTCCCCCGACGGCCGCGTCTTCGGCAAGATGGTCCACTGCGAGCGCAGCGGCCGCTTCATCAACCTCAATATCGAAGGCGATCAGAACATGCGCCTGTTTGAGGCCGGCGTGAAGTACTTCAGCTGATAACATATGACGGGCAGTATAGCTGCTGACCGCAAAATCCTCAAAGAGTAAACTATTACGCGCCGCGGACCGGTTCTTTGACCAGTCCGCGGCGTAATTCAGGAAGGGCAATGTGGAAGCCTTACCGGCACTTGATCAGTTTACATGGCTGGATTGCATAGCCGGAAATAACAGGAAATAGATTTGGAAAACAAGATTAATTACAGCAGAGAGACACAGAAAATAATAGAGAAGATAAAGGCTGAAAAGGACAGGAAACAGGCGCCCCGCCTTCTGCTGCACAGCTGCTGCGCTCCCTGTTCCAGCCACTGTATGGAGTACCTGCGGGAGTATTTTGACCTGACAGTCTTCTATTACAACCCCAACATTACCGTCTCCCTGGAATATGAAAAGCGGCTGGCAGAGGAAAAACGCCTGATCGCGGCCTACAACCGCCAGGTCGATGAACAGGATTTCGCCGGTATGCATTCCACGACGGCTGCCGGAAAGATCAAAATTCTGGAGGCTCCATACAACCCGTCGGACTGGTTCCGGGCAGTTCGCGGACTTGAGGACTGCCCTGAGGGTGGGGACCGGTGCACAGTCTGCTTCAGGATGCGTCTGCTGAAGACAGCTGAGGAGGCTGCCCGTGGAGGATTTGACTACTTTACGACCACTCTCACGATCAGCCCGCTCAAAGACGTTCAGAGGCTGAACAGGATCGGCTTCGAGGCCGCGGACAGATACGGTGTCAAATGGCTTCCCTCGGATTTCAAAAAGAAGGACGGCTACAAGCGCTCCATCGAACTCTCGCGCACCTTTGGACTCTACCGACAGAATTACTGCGGCTGCATATACTCAAAGGCGGAAGCGGAAAAGGTTATTCCTTGACAAAGCGGCAGTATTTTGACATTATTTACAAATTGAGCATAAAATATTTTCGTCTTTGTGCCGATTAATAGATGAATGTAATTGAAGAAAGGGGATTGATTTGGACCAGTTTCTCAACCTTATTTCAAAAGAGATGGCATCCGCCTTTGAGGCGGCCGGATATGACAGCGCGCTTGGCAGAGTGACGGTATCGAACCGTCCCGACCTGTGCGAATACCAGTGCAACGGAGCTATGGCAGGCGCGAAACGCTACCGCAAGGCTCCCTTTATGATCGCTGATGATGTGGCAAAGATCCTGAAGGAAAAAAATGACGGTGCCGGTTCGGCGGTTTTCTCCAAGGTCGAGGTCGTAAAGCCCGGCTTTCTGAATCTGGATGTGAGCGAGACCTTCCTGCAGTCCTATCTGCAGCAGATGGCCGGTGATGACCGCCTTGGCATGCCGCTTCCGGAAAAACCGGAAAAGATCATCATCGATTACGGCGGCCCCAACGTGGCCAAGCCCCTGCATGTGGGACACCTTCGCAGCGCCGTCATCGGTGAGTCTGTCAAGCGGATCGCCCGATTCCACGGCGAGGATGTCATTGGGGATATCCACCTGGGCGACTGGGGACTGCAGATGGGTCTGGTGATCACGGAACTCAAAAAGAGGATGCCTGATCTGCCCTATTTTGATCCTGATTTCAAGGGCCGGTATCCGGAAGAGGCGCCCTTCACCGTCTCCGAACTGGAGGAGATCTATCCCTTTGCCAGCGCTAAATCCAAGAAGGATCCGGAATATTACGCGGAAGCCATGGACACTACACGCCGCCTGCAGGAAGGCGAGCGCGGATTCTATGCCCTCTGGCAGAAAATCGTCGCGGTCTCCGTGGCGGATATGAAGCGCAACTATGAGAATCTGAATGTGACTTTCGACCTCTGGAACGGCGAGGCCAGCGTACACCCCGTCATCCCCGGCATGGTCGCGGAACTCAAGACAGGCGGCTTTGCCTATGAGAGCCAGGGAGCCCTTGTCATCGATGTCTCCAGAGAGACCGATTCCAAGGAGATCCCTCCCTGTATCGTCCTCAAGTCCGACGGCGCTTCCCTCTACACCACGACCGACCTGGCGACCATCAAAGAAAGGGTTGAGAAGTATCATCCCGACCGGATCATCTATATCACAGACAAGAGACAGGAACTCCACTTCACGCAGGTCTTCCGTGCCGCGCAGAAGTCAGGCCTGGTGGGACCGGAGACAGAACTGGTCCACATCGGTTTCGGGACCATGAATGGAAAGGACGGCAAGCCTTTCAAGACCCGAGAGGGCGGCGTCATGCGTCTGGAAACCCTCATCGCGGATATCGACGCCGAGATGCTCTCCAAGATCAGCACCAACCCTGAGATCCCCGCTGCAGAAGCTGCTGAGACCTCCCGCCAGGTAGCTCTGGCAGCCCTCAAATACGGCGACCTGTCCAACCAGGCCTCCAAGGATTATATTTTCGATATCGAAAAATTCACTTCCTTCGAGGGAGATACAGGTCCTTATATCCTCTACACCATCGTCCGCATGCGCTCCATCCTGCAGCGCTACATGGCGGAAGAGGGCGCGTCGGCACCCGCTGACCTTGCCCTGGGTACTCCCGCCAGTGACGTGGAGAAAAAACTCATGATGGACCTTGCCGGCTTCAACGCCATGATGGAGGGCGCCTATACCGACATCGCCCCCCACAGAGTCTGCGCCTATATCTACCAGGTGTCCAATGACTTCAACAGCTTCTATCACGCGACAAGGATCCTGACCGAGCAGGACAAGGCACAGAAGGAATCATGGATCGCCCTTCTGCACCTGACAGAGCGCGTTCTGTCCACCTGTATCGATGTGCTGGGATTCTCCGCGCCCGAGCGGATGTGATTAAAGCGCTGTGAGAGCGCGGGACGCGCGTAACATCGCGTGCTTTAATCACTTTTCGAAAAAAGCAGCGGGGAAAGCAGCCTCAAATGCCGGGAAGATGAGAAAACCCCCCGTCGGACACCGAATTTGTTTTACATTCCAGACCAAACATGTTATCTTACATAATAGTTAGCTGAAAACGTTTTATTGTTACACTATATAATATGATGTAAAGGTCAAAAGTCAGGAAAAGGCTCTGAGTATCGTCAATATACACAAACGACCGCAGGACCATTGCGAGCGGCC
>JBGUNJ010000090.1:0-8028 GCA_045117315.1 Lachnospiraceae bacterium
CGTTCGCCCCATTCGCGAAGCGAATTCAGCATGGGCGAACGCAAGTTACTATTCACGCCCTCGATAGGGCGTGAATAGTAACACGTAATATCAGGAGAAACTATACATTTTTTGAAAACAGCATGACAAGTTCGTCAATATATGGTAATGTTAAAATGCTGTGCGTCCGTATAGGAAAAAATGTTCGCGGTTCAGCACCACAACCGCCGGGCGCAGCTTACTGTCTTACGCCGGCCGCGTCTGACGGTAACAGAGTAACTTAGAAAGGGGTATTGTATAAAATGGAAACTGAAGAGAGGCATGGTTTTTCGGGCAAAATCGGTTATGTGCTGGCTGCCGCCGGCGCGTCGGTAGGACTTGGAAATATCTGGAGATTCCCATATCTTGCGGCAAAATACGGCGGGGGTATTTTTCTGCTCTGCTATATCATTCTGGCAGTGACTTTCGGATACAGTATGATCATTGCCGAGACAGCCATCGGAAGAGCCACCGGCAAGAGCCCTGTCAGTGCCTTCTCAGCCTATGGAAATGGACCAGGCACCAAATTCGGCGGATGGATCAACGCGATCATCCCCATGCTGATCTGCCCTTATTATTCGGTCATCGGAGGGTGGGTCTGCAAATATCTTTTTGAATATATTCGCGGCAATGTTCAGGGCGTCGCTGAAGACAGCTATTTCGGCGGTTTCATCAGCAACGGATTTGAGGCCGAATTCTGGTTCATCGTCTTTGTGGCCCTGATACTGATCGTTATATTCATGGGCGTTGAGAACGGGATCGAGCGCGTCTCACGCATCATGATGCCCATCCTGATCATTCTCGCAATCCTGATCAGCATCTATTCCATGACCCGTCCCGGAGCTCTGGAGGGCGTGAAATATTTCCTGATCCCCAATTTAAGCCATTTCTCCCTGATGACAGTCATTTCCGCCATGGGGCAGATGTTCTACTCCCTGTCGATCGCCATGGGTATCCTGATCACTTTCGGCTCTTATATGAAAAAGGATGTCTGCATTGAGGAATCCACTGTCCAGGTTGAGATCTTTGATACCGGAATCGCAATGCTGGCCGGTCTCATGATCATCCCCGCCGTATTCTCTTTCTCCGGCGGTGATCCCGAAGCACTGGGAGCAGGCCCTTCCCTGATGTTCATCACCATGCCCAAGATCTTCAACAGCATGGGGTTCGGCAGGATCATCGGGATCATGTTTTTCGCCCTGGTCCTGTTCGCCGCGCTCACAAGCGCGATCGCCCTCACAGAGAGCGCGGTCTCGACCTTCTCCGATGAATTCGTGTGGAACCGGTCGGTATGCACTGCCCTGGTAGGCGTGATCATGTTCATTCTCGGTTCCCTGTCCTGCCTGGGATACGGGCCGCTCGCCAATGTCACTATCATCGGAATGCAGTTCCTGGATTTCTTTGATTTCCTGACCAACTCTGTGATGATGCCCATCGCCGCGCTCTGCATCTGCCTCTTTGTCACCAGACGCATGACCATAGATCGCGCGGTCGCGGAAGTTTTGATGGACGGACATGCCTTCCGCAGGAAAAATATCTTTATCTTTATGATCAAGTATGTCTGCCCCGTATTTGTCATCATCATACTGCTGAGTTCCCTGGCAAATGTGTTCGGCCTGATTTCCATGTAAATGCCGGCCTGTATCCCGATGCGAGGTCGTCAGGAGTCGTCATTATCTAAAAGAAACACTTGTAAACAGGTTCCATTTTTAGTAAAATGGACAAGTACTTTTGTCGAATGAACGTATATTTTTGACAAAGAATCAAAAAATGCCGCTAAATGAGGGATCCGGCGGTCATTTCTGCCTGTGTCGGCAGGGTGTCCCGGAGCCGGAATCAGCAGACGCGGCATTTTTATAGCGTAGTAAAAACTGTAGTGGAGGTCTGTAATGAAAGTTTACACAACTGATAAAATCAGAAATGTCGTTCTGCTCGGACATGGCGGAGCAGGCAAGACAACACTTGCGGAGGCTATGTGCCACCTGACAGGTGTGACGTCCAGAATGGGCAAAGTAGAGGATGGCAACTCTGTCTCCGATTTCACAAAAGAGGAGCAGAAGAGGGGATTTTCAATCAAAACATCAGTGATTCCTGTCGAATGGAAAAACTGCAAGATCAATATCCTTGATACGCCCGGATATTTCGATTTCATCGGCGAAGTGGAAGAAGCGATCAGCGTGGCGGATTCCGCCATCATCGTCGTCTCCGGTAAGGCCGGCGTGGAAGTCGGTGCTGAGCGCGCATGGGAACTCTGCGAAAAATATAATCTGCCCAGAATGATCTATGTCTCCGACATGGATCTGAACGACACAAACTATGGCAGGACGATCGAGACTCTGACCGAGCTCTACGGCCCCAAGATCGTTCCTTTCCATTTTGCCATTCATGAAGGCGACAAGACTACCGGCTGTGTCAGCGTAATCGAGGAGAAGGGCTACAAGTGGGACGGCAAGAAGTCCACTGTCTGTGATGTTCCCGATGACTGCCAGGACGCCCTTGAGCAGTATCATGAGACTCTCATGGAGACCGTTGCGGAAACCAACGAGGACTTCATGGAGCGCTATTTCGGCGGCGACACCTTCACACCTGAAGAGATCGCAGAGGCCGTCAGAGCCAATATCCTTGACGAGTCTGTCGTTCCCGTAGAGTGCGGTATTTCCACTCAGTGCAGCGGTGTCGAGAATGTTCTCGATGATATCGTCCGCTACATGCCCAGCCCCGCCGGACGCACCATGGCCGGCTCCAACACCAAGACCGGCGATGCCTTTGAGGCTAAGTTTGATGACGCTCAGCCCAAGTCCGCATTCATCTTCAAGACCATCGTGGATCCCTTCATCGGCCGTTACAGCCTGATCAAGGTCTGCTCCGGTGTCTTCAAGTCGGATGAGACTGTCTATGACACAGGCCTTGAGTCTGAACTGCGTCTGGGCAAGCTCTACATCATGATGGGCAACAAGACCAGTGAGATCGGCGAACTGCACGCCGGCGATATCGGCGCTGTCGCCAAGCTCGGCGATGCCAAGACCGGTGATACTCTGTCCACAAAGGCTGAGCCCATCCAGTATCCTCAGATGGATATTTCCACACCTTATACCTATATCCGTTACAATGCCAAGAACAAGAACGATATCGACAAGATTGCCCAGGCAATGGCGAAGATTTCTTCCGAGGACCTCACATTCAAGATGGTCAACGACGCAGAGAACCGCCAGACTCTGATCTACGGTATCGGCGACATGCAGCTTGAAGTCGTCAAGAGCATCCTCAAGAATGAGTACAAGGTCGAGATCGAGACCATGGATCCCAAGGTTGCCTACCGTGAGACCATCCGCAAGAACGCCGATATCGATTCCAAGTACAAAAAGCAGTCCGGCGGCCACGGCCAGTACGGTCACGTCAAGATCAAGTTCGCTCCCTCCGGCAACCTCGAGGAAGCTTATGAGTTCGATGAAGAAGTCGTCGGCGGCAGCGTTCCGAAGAACTACTTCCCCGCTGTTGAGAAGGGTATTGCCGAGACCGTCCAGAAGGGACCTCTTGCCGCATATCCTGTTGTCGGCCTCAAGGCGACTCTGTACGACGGATCCTACCATCCCGTAGACTCCTCCGAAATGGCATTCAAGACAGCTGCCAGCCAGGCAGTCAAAAAGGGCATCATGGATGCCAACCCCGTCCTGCTCGAGCCCATTGTTTCCCTCAAGGTCACCATCCCGGATTCCTACACCGGCGATGTCATGGGCGATCTGAACAAGCGCCGCGGCAGAGTGCTGGGCATGAACCCCATCCCCGGCGGCAAGCAGGTTGTCGAGGCTGAAGTCCCTATGTCCGAGCTGTTTGACTACTGCACAGTCCTCCGTTCCATGACCGGCGGACGCGGTGATTACGCTTATGAGTTTGCCCGCTATGAGCAGGCTCCCGCTGATGTCCAGGCCAAGGAAGTTGCTGCCCGCGCAGCAGCTGTCGCCGAGGGCGCAGACGACTGATCTTTTTCAGGGCTCCGTTAAGGACTTTCTCAATAGGGTCAGCCCCTTGCATGGGCAGGTCCTTCCGGGAAATCCTGTTTTGCGGGTATCCCCGGGCGGTCAACTAAATTGATAAATCAAATGTTTTAACCACTACAAAAGGCAGAGGAATCGACTTCCTCTGCCTTTTTCATACGTGCAGCAATGCTCGCAGTCTGGTGCGGCCCGGGCTATGGATTATTCAGAGATAATGCTGAGGCCGTTGATTCCGTTAAATGTGAGAACACTCAGCTTTCTCGAAAGTTCCTCGATATTCTGCCTCCGTCCTGAATTGAACCAGGACTGATAAACGGCGATCATTCCTGAGACAACAAATTCCAGAAGGAACTTGAATTCCTCGGCATCCGCTCCGATCTGATCCTCGAAAGATTCCCACAGCTGTTTTTTCAGGGGCTCCACGATTTTCTGCAGAAGAGAAGCCTGTCCCTTGGCAGCGAATACACTTGCGTAAAACTCCAGATCCTTCTCGATCAGCCGCGCCAGGCGCAGAAAAATATCAGAAGGCGCCTTGCTGATCTCAAGAAAGTCTATGTTATTGATCGCCGAAGCGAAATCAGCCGCAATCTCATTTTCGATCTCATCTACCACCATCGAGACATCCCCATAATAATTGTAGAATGTCTTTCTGTTGATATCAGCCGCTCTGGACAGTTCTGTCACAGTCACGTTCTCCAGGCTTTTTTCAGCCAGGATTCTGATCAGTGCCAGTCTGATGCTCCTTTTGGTCCTGGCGACCCTCCTGTCCTGAATATTTTTTTTCTCTTCTGAAATTGTCTTATTCACGCTTTTTCCTCCGTGCCGCAGCACTATTTACTCAAAAAAAAGCAGCCGTACATCTTATTTGGCTATAGAATTTTTCTGCGCAGCTCATGTGTGGACAGCAGGTGACCGGTATCCCCGGCCTCCTCTTCAATAATCGGAAACAACTTTTAACGGAAGTGAATGATAATACACACTATTTTAAAAATCTGTGAAGAATACCACATTCATCCAAAACCTTGTTGTTGTATGACATATACATTTGTATAATAATACACACATGTTACTTTTTCAACTTTAAAACCCGATTTTGAACTTTTTGTGAAGATGGGAGGAAATCCTTTGATCAATCAATATGAGTATGAAATCTTTGTGGATGCAGGTATCGACGCGGATTTCGAATATATGAAAGCCAACGATGTACAACTGATCCCGATGAAATACAGCATAGACGGTGAGGAGTTCATCATGAACCGCGTGCCGACAGAAGAGGAGCTGAGCTACTTTTATAAGAAGATGAAAGAAGGTTCGATCACCGGCACCAGCCAGATCACTCCCTTCACTTATGAAAAGGTATTCAGGGAAACTGTGGAAGCAGGAAAGAATATTCTTTACATCGCTCTTTCCAGCGGTCTGAGCAGCACTTATTCTTCTTCGCTCACTGCCATGCAGTCTGTCCTGGACGATTATCCCGGGGTGCAGATCGAATGTGTGGATTCCCTGGGAGCGACAGCCGGTATAGCTATGCTCATGCAGCTTGCCGTAAATAACAGGAATGCAGGCATGTCCCTCTCCGACAACGCCGAAGTGATCAGGAACAGCGCCCTGAAGGTTTCCTACTGGTTTATCGTCGAAGATCTGCAGTATCTCAAACGGGGAGGACGTATTTCTTCAACAGCAGCTTTCGCCGGGAACGTGCTGAATCTGAAGCCCATCATCAAGATCAACGACGAGGGAAAACTCATCAATATCTCCAAGCAGCGCGGCGTGCCCCGCGGGATCAAGTATCTTCTCGAGTGCTATGAGATCGCTCATGATGACACACCGCTTCCCGATGTATTTGTCGTCAACGCCGACTGTCCCGAGAGAGGTCAGAAGATTGCGGATGAAGTCAGCAGGATCAATCCCAATGCCGTCATCCATCAGCTTTCGATCGGTCCCGTCATCGGTGCCCACACCGGTCCCGGCTTTGTCGCGCTGATCCATTTCGGAAACAGAGATGCACGATGATTCGAAATACCGAAGATTGTCTCTCTATTATTTAATTTGATTTTCGGACACATATGGTCAATATACGGACACAGGGCCCAGGCCCTGTGTCTTTTTTTGTGCCGGTCTGAAAAGTAACTTTATTTATCCCTGTTTTTCTGTCCGCAAAACGAACAGTTGCATCATATTCATTTTAAAGGTAAACTCATTTATGTTACTTTTTTGATTTGCTCTGCACTGCATATATAATAGGGTCTGTGAAAAAATGAATTATCAGATTAAAGATACTCTTGAAGAAGCTACTTTCGAAAAATGTCTTTCCCAGATGGGAGAGATCCCTTACGTGGTGATCCTGTCGCCTGAGGAATGGATCAGGCACAAAGATTCTTTTAATATGGGTTTTGATATTGATCCCAATCCTGCCTCGATTTACAACACCAAAGCCGAGGTAAACTACGCCTCCATTACCGGTACCTTCTGCATTCCCAACCGTCAGAACATAGGGGGAGATTCATCGGTATTCGCCTTTGCCCTGGACGACAAGGGAGTTGTTTTTATCGACCACAGCGGAAAGGCTGACTATCTGGTAAATAAGATAGCCTGCAGCAGAAAGTGGCGTCTGCCTTCCCTGGAGCGTTTCCTGTATGATTTTCTGGAGATGATCATTGCGGAGGACCGCATCCTCCTCGATTCTTATGAAAAAGAGCTGAACAAGGTCGAGGCCGAGATCCTTCAGGGAAATGATGATATGAGCACATCCAGGGTCAACGACATCCGCGGCAATCTGCTCACTCTGCGTTCCCACTATGAGCAGCTGCTGGATGTCGGACAGATCCTGGAAGAAAATGAGAATCAGTTTTTCTCCGATGAAAACACCCGTTTCTTCAGGCTGTTTACAGGCAGGATGGAGCGGCGTCAGGACATGGTCTCCAATCTCAGGGATTACACCGTTCAGGTCAGGGACCTGTACCAGACAAGGCTGGATGTAAAACAGAACCGGATCATGACTATTCTCACCATTGTCACCACTGTTTTTATGCCGCTGACCCTGATCGTGGGCTGGTACGGCATGAACTTTCAGTATATGCCGGAACTGGATAATCCTTATGCCTATCCCATCGTCATCATCGTCAGCCTCTCTGTCGTCCTGCTCAGCCTTTTGTTCTTCCGCAAAAAGAAATGGCTGTAACTGCGAAGTGTTCGCCTGCTTGACGAATATGCCCTCCGGGGATTATTATAGTGAAAGTTTGTTTCTGCTATATATGCTGCCGGTTCGGCCGCACAGGGCGGCAGCGGGGCTCGCGGGGGCGAATGATCCTGTTTAAGCCGTTCCAGACACCTGTATTACAACGGCTTTACATTATTGATATAAACAAAGGAGCATCAACATGAGATACGATTTTAAGAAAATTGAACCCAAGTGGCAGAAAAAATGGGATGACGCCGGAATTTTCAAGGCCGAAGATTTCAGTGAGAAGCCCAAGTTCTACGGACTGGTTGAGTTTCCTTATCCCAGCGGAGCCGGTATGCATGTAGGTCATATCAAGGCTTACTCCAGCATCGAAGTTATTTCCAGAAAGCGCAGGATGCAGGGTTATAACGTGCTGTTTCCCATCGGTTTCGACGCGTTCGGACTTCCTACAGAGAATTACGCGATCAAGACCAATACGCACCCCCGCATCATCACTGATAAAAATATTGAGAAGTTCTCCACCCAGCTCAAGAGTGTCGGCTTCTCCTTTGACTGGGACCGCGTGATCGACACTTCCAGGGATGATTATTACAAGTGGACTCAGTGGATCTTCCGCAAGCTCTTTGACCACGGCCTTGTCTTCCGCGACAAGACCCTCGTCAATTATTGCCCTTCCTGTAAGGTCGTCCTGTCCAACGAGGACAGCCAGGGCGGCAAGTGTGACATCTGCCACAGCGATGTCATCCAGCTCCCCAAGGATGTCTGGTATCTCAAGATCACCGAGTACGCGGACAAGCTGCTCACCGGTCTGGACACTGTCGATTATCCCGA
>JBGUNJ010000091.1:0-7358 GCA_045117315.1 Lachnospiraceae bacterium
TCCCGATCTTTTTTGCGCATTCTGCGCAAAAAATCTCTCTATGCTCATGTGTGGGCGCTCGGAAAATGTCCGCAAATGCTCGAGCGAGCTCGGCATTTGCGGCCGCTTGCTCGCTGTTTATTCATTATAAGGCACGGGGGTGAAAAAAACAAAAAAGCTTTCGCGGAGACCTGTAAAAAAGCTTCCCGGACAGACGGTCAATAATCCGCAGTCAGTCCGGGATTCTGCCTGATTTCTGAGAAGTGGTCATTCTGCCGAAAAAAGACTGTCAGCCGGAAACTATTTTCTACTTTCCAAGAAGCTCATTCTGTAGTATCATATTTTCGTCACAATATGTGGACGCGGATCGATTTGAAAACACTATATTTGGTGTTTTTTATAAATAGACCCTCTATGGATACTGAGTTCGGTGCCTGCTGCCGGACGGAGCGCGCCGCACAGAAAAGGCGGCTGCGGTATACAGATACGGGTTTTACCAGGGAGGAAGACGAAAAATGGCAGAATACACGGGTGTGGCTGTGACCACCAATATCATCAAGAGAGACGGACAGGAGGTTTCTTTCGACATCTCCAAGATCGTCAACGCGATCAGCAAGGCCAACAGGGAGGTGGAGCCGATCCATCAGCTCAATGAGTACCAGATCATCGCTGTCGCGGAGAAGATCGCAAGGGAAGTCCAGAGGTCCACGCATGCGGTGAATGTCGAGGACATCCAGGATATGGTCGAGACCGGCATTATGGAGATGAGGGGTTATGAAGTAGCACAGAAATATGTCCGCTACCGTTTCCGCCGCGAGCTCTCCCGCAAGTCCAATACCACTGACAACGGTATCCTGGCTCTCATCGAGCAGATCAACGAGGAGGTCAAGCAGGAGAATTCCAACAAGAACCCTGTCATCAACTCCACTCAGCGCGACTATATGGCCGGAGAGGTCTCCAAGGACCTGACCCGCCGTGTCCTTCTTCCCGCGGATATCGTGAAGGCCCACGAAGAGGGGATAATCCACTTCCATGACTCAGATTATTATGCCCAGAAGGAGCACAACTGCGACCTGATCAATCTCGAGGACATGCTGCAGAACGGAACTGTCATCAGCGAGACCCTGATCGAGAAGCCCCACAGCTTTTATACCGCCTGCAACGTGACCACCCAGATCGTCGCCCAGGTCGCCTCCAACCAGTACGGAGGCCAGTCCTTCTCCCTGGCTCACCTGGCCCCTTTTGTCGATGTGAGCCGCGCAAAGATCCGCGGACAGGTCATCGAAGAGCGGAAGGCCTGCGGCGAGGCCCTGGACGACGCGATCATCGACAAGATCGTCGCTTACCGGCTCTCGGAAGAAGTTAAGAGCGGCATCCAGACCATTCAGTATCAGCTCATCACTCTGATGACCTGCAACGGCCAGGCTCCTTTTGTTACGATGTATATGTATCTGGACGAAGTTCCTGCCGGACGCGTCCGCGACGATCTGGCCATGCTCATCAGGGAAGTCCTGATTCAGCGCATGCAGGGGGTCAAGAACGAAAAGGGCATCTGGATCACTCCCGCTTTCCCCAAGCTTATCTATGTGCTGGATGAAGACAACATCCATCCTCACTCCAGGTACTATGGCCTGACCGAGCTTGCCGCCAAGTGCACCGCAAAGCGCATGGTTCCCGACTACATCTCGGCCAAGGTCATGAAAGAGTATAAAAACGGCGACGTCTATCCCTGCATGGGCTGCCGCTCCTTCCTGACACCTGACACAGTGGGCATGGGCGAAGGCGGAACGCATAAATACTATGGCCGCTTCAACCAGGGCGTCGTCACCATCAACCTGGTGGATGTCGCCTGCTCATCCTACGGAGACATGGACAAGTTCTGGGAGATTCTGGAAGAGCGTCTGGAACTCTGCCACCGCGCACTGCGCTGCCGCCACGAAAGGCTGCTGGGAACTGTCTCCGACGTCGCTCCGATCCTCTGGCAGTACGGCGCCATCGCCCGCCTGAAAAAAGGCGAGAAGATCGACCGCCTGCTCTATGACAATTACAGCACGATCAGCCTGGGTTACGCAGGTCTCTATGAGATGTGCGTGCGCATGACAGGCAAGTCCCACACCTCTGACGAGGGTCGGGAGTTCAGTCTCAAGGTCATGCAGCGTCTCAACGACAAGTGCGCACAGTGGCGCGCCGCGGAGCGCATCAGCTACTCAGTCTACGGCACACCCATGGAGTCCACCACCTACAAATTTGCCAAGTGCCTGCAGAAGCGCTTCGGCATCATCAAGGGCGTCACGGACAAAAACTACATCACAAACAGCTACCATGTGCATGTGACCGAGGAGATTGACGCTTTCCACAAGCTGAAATTCGAGGCGGATTTCCAGAAGCTGTCCCCCGGCGGTGCCATCAGTTATGTCGAGGTTCCCAACATGCAGAACAATATCCCTGCTGTTCTTGCTGTCATGAAGTATATCTATGACAACATCATGTACGCCGAGCTCAACACAAAGAGCGACTACTGCGAATGCTGCGGTTATGACGGCGAGATCATGGTTGTCGAGGATGATGCCGGCAAGCTGGTCTGGGAATGCCCTGTCTGCGGCAACCGCGACCAGTCCCGCATGAGCGTTGCCCGCCGCACCTGCGGCTACATCGGCACCCAGTTCTGGAACCAGGGCAGGACCCAGGAGATCCGGGAGCGCGTCCTGCACCTGTGATCCGGCTGTGATCCGGCCGGGAAAAGTCACAGTTTCAGCAATGGCTGTCGTTCTCTGACCGTCATTGACTGCCATTTCCCGGATGGTAAGTAAATAGTATTCAGGATCAGATTATTTCCCGGATGGCAAATAAAGGCAGCTTTCCGCTGAGGGTTTGCTTTGCTGCGGCGAACGGCGCTGTGCGCCGTCCGCCTTTTTTTTTACCGCAGGGCTGCTGTAAGGTATCTCTCGCCTGATGGCGGACAGCAGCCCGCGGGAGGGCAGAGGAGAGCGGGGCAGTCCTAGACCTGTTAAGGAGCAGGCCGGCTTCGAAGAGGCTGGCACCGCTCTTCGGTCATGAACGAAAAATCCGAAAATAAAAATGCGACTAATTTCAAGGCTGTTCTTGCCTTATTTACTGTTGAATGAGATAATTTAGGGTGTAGCCTGAGACAGAAATATACCGGCGGCTGTCTGAGGCGGAAAACAGGCATACTCTTGTCTGAGATATGCATCAGACGGAGAATCTGAGCCGGAAACAGCAGACTGTGCGGATGAACTGTCCGTATATAGGAACGACAATAAGGGGTAAAAAAGATGAGAAAGAGTCATTTCATGAGAAAAAAGATGATCTTCTGTCTGGCGTTTGTCTTTATGTTTTCCTTTTTAGCGGCTGGCTGTAAACAGACCAGAGCAAATGAAGTGGAAAAGACAGGGACAACCCCGGAGGAAACTGTACAGGCAGAGAGCAATGTTCCGGAAGAAGACATCAAAACAGAAGCGGCAGCTGACGACGCAGCTGACGTATCTTTTGATGCGGCTAAGGAGCAGAATTCGAATTCCGCCGGGCAGGGAGAGAAAACGGCCGGCGCAGCAGAAGATCAGGACGAAGAAGCAGCAGGTCTGGATCAGGGAACAGAGCTGGATGGCGTCGACCAGGCAGTTCAGGAGGATGCGTCCTCGTCCGAAGAACTGGATACAGAGGCTTCTTCCAGGCAGTACGCAAAGATCACTTCCCAGCCTAAAAGCCGTGATATCAGAGCAGGCCAGACCGCTACTTTCACTGTGGGGGTAAAGGCGGACGGACTGCACTGCCAGTGGCAGGTCAGAGAGGCTCCCGGCGAAGACTGGAGAAATTCCCGCAGTCCCGGATGCAAGGGTACTTCCTTAGAGGTGGACGGAAGAATAGAATACAACGGTTTTCAGTTCCGTTGTATTGTAAGCGACAAATACGGGACAAGTGTCACCAGTAAAGCGGCGTCACTTTATGTATTTGCAGTTACAAAGGATCCCACTGAAGAGAATGTAAGGAAGGGGAGAACTGCGACTTTCAGCGCCAAGGCGGTGGGCAGAGGTGTCAAGTATAAATGGCAGCAGCACAAGTCTTCCGAAGACGGGTGGGAGAGCTATAACGGCTCCGGCAGTACTGAGCCTACATTGAAGATCAGAAACGCTTCGACGAGCTTCAACGGATACCATTTCCGCTGTAAGATCACAGACGCGGCCGGTCATACTTCGTATACAAAGTCCGCTGCCATGTATGTCCTGGGAATCACAAAACAGCCCTCGGACCGCAACATCAGAAAAGGCGGCGATGCTTCCTTTAAGGTTTCCGCAACCGGAAAAAATCTGAAATATCAGTGGCAGATCAAGAGAGAGGGCGAAAATGAGTGGCACTCTGCCGGAGGAAGCGGATCCAAAACCCCTGTTGTGAGCTTTTCCGGGGTCGGAACCGGTTCGAACGGCGCCAGGTTCCGCTGCAAGATTACCGATTCAAAAGGGAGGCACATTTACAGTGACTCCGCGACACTGTATGTCTTTGGGATCATCAGCAGCCCTCATACAAAATATGTCAAAAAGGACCAGTATGTCGTCTTTGAAGTCGAAGCGGCTGGAAAGGGACTGGAGTATCAGTGGGAGCAGAAAAAGGCCTCTGACGATTACTGGTACGAGGCTTCAGGTTCCGGCACAATGTCATCCAGGCTGGATTTGGGCCCTGTTTCAACAAGGCTCAACGGTATGAGATACCGCTGCCATGTCTATGATTCAGAAGGAAGAGATGAGTACAGTAAAACCGCTGTCCTCTATGTCCTTGCGATCACCAAGCATCCCGCCCTCCAGGATGTCAGATCCGGAGAGACGGCTGTTTTCAGAGTTTCGGCGTGCGGAGGAGGGCTGAAATATTCCTGGCAGGTCAAAGAGTCCTCTTCAAGCGACTGGAGAAGTTCTTCCAGTTCCGGCCACAATACCAATGTCCTTAGAGTAAACGCAAGCATCAGCAAAAACGGCTTTAGGTTCCGCTGCAAAGTGTCGGATGCAAAGGGAAATGTCGTTTACAGCAATCCGGCAACCCTTTATGTACCCGGTATCCTTAAGAATCCTTCCACGCAGAGGGTCAAAGATGGCGGAACAGCTACTTTCCGTGTGGTTGCAACCGGACGCGGGCTGAAATATGACTGGCAGATCCATGAAGGCGGCGGCTGGAGAAGTTCCGGGTCCTCAGGGCACAACACCAATACTCTGAGGGTGAGCGCCAGAACCGGATACAACGGTTATAAGTTCCGCTGCAAAGTCAGAGACAGCAAGGGCAGAACCTTCTACAGTAAGGCTGCGACCCTGTACGTGCTGGGAATCCGCAGTCAGCCTTCTGACCGCAAGGTGGATACAGGCAAGACAGCGACTTTCCATGTGAACGCCGTCGGAGCCTCTGTCAGATACCAGTGGCAGATCAAGGTCAAAAACGAGGGATGGAGAGACTCTTCAAGCACCGGAAATAAGACCTCTACACTCAAGATCAAAGCAACGCCGGGACTGGACGGCGCGCTGGTCCGCTGCAGGGTCAAAGACAGTGCCGGAAATGTCATCTATACCCGCAATGCGAAACTCCGTGTGAACTACTACAACTTCAATTATGTACCTCACAATCGATGAGAAAAACCTGGCCGCCGTTATGGCCGGCGGTTTCACTCAGTGAACCCTTTCGCGGGTGTTTTGCCCGTGAACGAGTTTAAATAATACAGGACTGGCAGACAGGCCGGGGCGGAGAAAGTTCCTCCCCGCGCCTGTCTTCTTTATCGCAGGGCTGCCGTAAGGTATCTTTCGCCTGCCGGCGGGCGGCAGCCCGCGGGAGGGCAGAGGGCGGCGTGGCCGCCTCTGCCCTGTTTTATCGCAGGGCTGCGTAAGGTATTTTTCGCCTGCCGGCGGGCGGCAGCCCGCGGGAGGGCAGAAGGCAGTGTGGCCGCCTCTGCCCTGTTTTATCGCAGGGCTGCCGTAAGGTATTTTTCGCCTGACGGCGGGCGGCAGCCCGCGGGAGGGCAGAAGGCAGTGTGGCCGCCTCTGCCCTGTTTTTATACAGCCTGTACAATGGGTTTCCCCGCCTCTTCTCTGCTTTTTTGACATGGGCAGGAAAAACTGCCCAAAAACAGGATTGAAAAGCACTGGAAGTTTTTTACAAGATATTGTAATTCGCTCTTGAAATCCACACTAAATGTGGGTATATTAGTAGTGCACGCTCCGCATATCCTGTGGGGGTGCCATGAAAACAAGCCTGTGCCGGCACAAAGCGGCAGCGGATTTTGAATGAATCCTGCCCGAAAGCAGAGTGCGGACCGCAGCCTGATTTCGGGAAAAAACATTAAGAACAGTAAATATAGCATTTGAGCCGGAAACACTTCCGGATTACAGTTTTATCAATCAAAAGAGGGGAGTACAGAAAGCAAGATGAGCATCACAAAGATCAGGAAGCGCGACGGCAGAGTCGTAGATTTTGACATTACAAAGATTGAGAACGCGATCGCGAAAGCATTTATCGCATCGGGCGAAGTGGACGCGAGGGATGTCTCAGCGGTCTCCCGAGCGATCGGGCTTCTGCTGATGAGCGGACGCGAAGAAGTGGACAGGATGCCCGAGGTCGAGGAGATCCAGGACCGCGTCGAGAGTGCCCTGATGAAAGCCGGCTATCCCAAGACAGCCAAGAGCTACATCCTCTATCGCAGCCAGCACCAGAAGGTCCGTGACACCAAGAAGACCCTGCTGGACTACAAGAAGCTGGTGGACGGCTATATCGGTGCCGAAAAAGACTGGCGCGTCAAGGAGAATTCCACTGTCACTCTCAGTGTCGGCGGCCTGATCCTCTCCAACTCCGGAGCGATCACTGCCAACTACTGGCTGACCGAGGTCTATGACGATGAGATCGCCGAGGCCCACCGCAAATGTTTCATCCACCTGCACGATCTGTCCATGCTGACAGGCTACTGTGCGGGCTGGAGCCTCAAGCAGCTTATTCAGGAAGGACTCGGCGGTGTTCCCGGCAGGATCACATCCGCTCCCGCAAAGCACCTCTCCACCCTCTGCAACCAGATGGTCAATTTCCTGGGCATCATGCAGAACGAGTGGGCAGGCGCCCAGGCTTTCTCCTCCTTTGACACATATCTGGCGCCCTTCGTCAAGATCGACAACCTGTCCTACAGCGAAGTCATGCAGTGCGTCCAGTCCTTTATCTACGGCGTTAACACCCCCTCCAGATGGGGCACACAGGCTCCCTTTACCAACGTGACTCTGGACTGGACAGTCCCGGCCGATATGAAGGATATGCCTGCCATCGTCGGCGGCAAGCCCCAGGATTTCACCTACGGCGACTGCAAGAAGGAAATGGACATGGTCAACAAGGCCTTCATCGAGATC
>JBGUNJ010000092.1:0-44126 GCA_045117315.1 Lachnospiraceae bacterium
CGCGGGAATGCGAATGTTTGGAGCGATGTGAGAGCGCGGGACGCGCGAAACAGCGCGTGGCTTCTTACAAAAAAAGGAAGCAGCGAGGAAAGCGGACGCAAATGCCGGGCTTGCCCGGGCATTTGCGGACATTTTCCAGGTTTTTTTCGGGCATATTCGAAAAAACGCCACCGGCAGAACCTGCCGGGGCACAAGAAAGGGACCTGATAATATATGGCAAAAAGAAAGAGAAAGGCGATTGTCGCGGTCGTCGGCCGGCCGAATGTGGGAAAATCCACTCTGTTCAATGTGCTGGCGGGTAAGCGCATCTCTATCGTCGAGGACACACCGGGTGTCACCCGGGACCGCATTTACGCGGACTGTTCCTGGCTCGACAGAGAGTTCACGCTGATCGACACAGGCGGTATTGAACCGGACTCAAAGGATGTCATCCTGTCGCAGATGCGTGAACAGGCACAGCTGGCGATCGATATGGCGGATGTGATTCTGTTTATGGTCGACCGGTCGACAGGAATGGTGGACTCGGACAATAAGGTCGCCGATATGCTCCGCAGATCAGCGAAGCCGGTCATTCTGGTTGTTAACAAGGTGGACAGCCCGACCAAAATGATGGCGGACATCTACGAGTTCTATAATCTTGGAATCGGAGATCCCTGGCCGGTTTCTTCGGCAAACCGCACCGGAATCGGTGATATGCTGGATGAGATGATCAAGTATTTTCCCGAGGACTCCGCCGGTGAAGAAGAAGACGACGCCGTGCGCATCGCGATCGTAGGAAAGCCCAATGTAGGCAAATCCTCTATCATCAACCGGCTGATCGGACAGAACAGGGTCATTGTATCCGATATAGCCGGCACGACCAGGGACGCGATCGACACCAGGATCGTCTGGCACGGAAAGGAATATGTCTTCATAGACACGGCAGGCATACGCCGTAAAAACAAGATCAAAGAGACTCTGGAGCATTACATGATCGCCCGCAGTGTGGGCGCTATTGACCGCGCGGATATTACGATCCTGGTTATAGACGCGACAGAGGGCGTGACAGAACAGGACGCAAAGATTGCCGGGATCGCGCATGAGCGCGGCAAGGCAGTGATCATTGCCGTCAACAAGTGGGACCTGGTGGAAAAGGACAATCAGAGTGTAAAGAAATTTACCGACAAGGTCCGGCAGGTGCTTTCTTTCCTCCCCTATGCGGAAATCATCTTTGTCTCCGCGGAGACAGGGCAGCGTCTGGTCAAACTCTATGAGATGATCGATATGGTCCATGACAACCAGAACCTCCGCATCCAGACCGGCGTTCTCAACGAGATCATCGCGGAAGCCTGCATCATGCAGCAGCCCCCTTCGGACAAGGGGCGTTCCCTCAGGATCTATTACGGGACCCAGGCGGGAGTCTGTCCTCCTACTTTTGTCCTCTTTGTCAATGACAGGAAGCTCATGCATTTTTCCTATCAGCGCTATATTGAAAACAGGATCAGGGATGCTTTCGGATTCAGGGGAACTCCTCTGAAGTTTGTCATCCGCGAGCGGTCCGAAAAGAAGTGATCCCGGTTTTTTTGATTCTTTACCGCGAAATACCCGTTATTTAAGCCGGGGAACTCGCCTGCAGCGGGGCGGGGTGCGAATGTGTGGAGCATTGCGGGAGCGCCGAAGCGCGGAGCAATGCGTGCTTTAATCATACATGTTTGCGTGCACTCGCCCATAGCCACAAGTATAAATTCAACAGGAGGTGTGTAATGGATCAGCTCATTATTCTGAGAGTGGTCTGTCTTGCGATCGGGTACGTATTCGGCTTGTTCCAGACTGCCTATATACTGGGCAAAAGCAAGGGAATCGATATCCGCGATTACGGCAGCGGCAACGCCGGAACTACCAACGCTATGAGGATCCTGGGGACAAAGGCCGGCCTGATCGTCTTTCTCGGCGATATGCTCAAGGCTCTGGCTGCCCTTCTGCTGGTCGGCGCCATCTTCGGAAAAACCCACCCGGAATCAGTCTACCTGCTCAAGGTCTGGACATTCGCGGGAGTTGTCCTGGGACATGATTACCCCGTATATATGAATTTCAAGGGCGGCAAGGGAGTCGCTGTCATGGCGGGCTTTGTGTTCGGTTTTCACTGGTCCTTTATACCCACAGGACTCGCGCTCTTTTTCATTCCCTACCTGGCGACAAAATTCGTCTCCCTGGGCTCCCTCCTCTTATACCTTGGAACCTTTATCCAGCTGATCATTGAGGGGAAAATGGGAATGTTCGGTGTTTCCGGGGCGCAGCTGACCGAGATCATCATCATCCAGGGACTTCTGACTTTTATGGCCTGGTTCCGCCACCGCGCCAATATCCAGAGACTGCTCACGGGCACTGAGCGCAAGACCTATATCTTCAAGCGCAACTCCGAGCAGCTCGACCTCAATAAAAAATAATCCGACTGGCACCGGTCGGCCTCCCCCGGATATCATCCGGAGGACGCCTGAGCAGAGGCTCATCCCTGCAGGTGAATCATGCATGATTGAGGCAGCGGGCCATTGCATGGAAGCATTTCCATAAAAATTTTTACACATTAAGAGTTAAAACAGGATTTTACCAGTAAAGGAGACACTCATTCACCGATGGAAAAGAACATGAATATCTTTGAGGAACTGCAGGCAAGAGGGCTCCTGGCCCAGCTGACAGATGAGGACCAGATCCGCGATCTCGTCAACAACGGCAAAGCTACTTTCTATATCGGATTTGATCCCACCGCGGATTCCCTCCATGTCGGCCACTTTATGGCGCTGCTTCTGATGAAGCGCCTGCAGCAGGCCGGCAACAAGCCTGTCGCTCTCGTGGGCGGCGGCACGGGCATGATCGGCGATCCTTCCGGCAGACAGGACCTGCGCTCCATGATGACTGTGGAGACGATTGACCACAACTGTGAATGCTTTAAAAAACAGATGAGCAGGTTCATCGAATTCGGTCCCGACAAGGCCCTCATGGTCAACAACGCGGACTGGCTTCGTGACCTCAACTATATTGAATTCATCCGCGATATCGGCGTACATTTTTCCGTCAATAACATGCTCCGCGCCAGATGCTACGAGCAGAGGATGGAAAAGGGCCTCTCTTTCCTGGAATTCAACTACATGATCATGCAGGCCTATGACTTCCTGTGCCTGTACGAAAAATACGGCTGCAACATGCAGTTCGGCGGCGACGACCAGTGGAGCAACATGCTGGCCGGCACAGAGCTGATCCGCAAGAAACTGGGCAAGGACGCGCATGCCATGACCATTACCCTGCTTCTCAATTCAGAGGGCAAGAAGATGGGCAAGACCGCCAAGGGCGCTGTCTGGCTTGATCCCGACAAGACTTCCCCCTACGATTTCTACCAGTACTGGAGAAATATCGGGGACGCCGATGTCCTCAAGTGCCTGCGTATGATGACCTTCCTGCCTCTCGAGCAGATCGACGAGATGGACAAATGGGAGGGCGCCCAGCTCAACACGGCAAAGGAGATCCTTGCCCACGAGCTGACCACCCTTGTCCACGGCGAGGACGAGGCTGTCAAGGCCGAGAAGGGAGCAAAGGCCCTCTTTGCGGCAGGCAGCGCGTCAGACATGGCCAATGTCCCCGAAGTGGTCCTGACAGAGGAAGAACTTGAGGACGGCGGTCTCGGCATCCTCACTGCCCTTGTAAAAAGCGGCCTTGAGAAGTCCAGGTCCGATGCCCGCCGCGATGTGAAACAGGGCGGCATCAGTGTTGACGGCGCCAAGGTGAAAGACATTGATCTGGTCTTCAGCAAAGAGACTCTTGAAAAGGGAATCCTCCTTCAGCGCGGAAAGAAGAGCTACAAGCGTCTGCGCGCCGGAAATGACAAATGACAGGAGAGTCCCGAAAGAAGTTCTGACGGACCGGTGTCATGACTATACAGGGTTACAGGAAACTCACACTGACCGCCACGCGGTCAGTGTGAGTTTATGAATCATACGGATAATCGGCTGAAAATATATACTTAAAAAAAGGTATTCCTGTGAGAGGATGCCGGAAAGGAGGAGCATATGAATGGTGCGGATGCTATAGTGAAATGTCTGGCTGAGGAGGGTGTCGAATATGTATTCGGATATCCCGGTGTGGCCATCTGTCCATTCTATGACAGCATCCTTCAGACAGATATACACACGATCCTGATCAGGCAGGAGCAGTGCGCGGCTCACGCGGCCAGCGGTTATGCCAGGATCACAGGCAAGGTGGGCGTCGCGGTCGTGACAAGCGGTCCCGGAGCGACAAATCTCATCACGGGAATCGCGACTGCTTTCGCGGACAGTATCCCTCTGGTCTGCATCACAGGCCAGGTAGACAGCAGTATGATGGGCAGCGATGTCTTCCAGGAGGCCGATATTTCCGGTGCCTGCGAGTCTTTTGTCAAATACAGCTATATCGTCAGGGACGCGGCCGATATACCCAGGATCGTGAAGGAGGCATTCTACATCGCGGGCACAGGGCGCAAGGGACCTGTCCTGATCGATCTGCCGATCGATATCCAGCAGCAGACAGTCAGGCACTTCGCTTATCCCGAGACAGTCAGTCTCAGGACCTACAAGCCCACTGTAGCCGGCCATGCCGTGCAGATCAAAAAGGTCATCAACCACCTGGAGAGGGCAAAGAGGCCCATCATCTGTGTGGGAGGCGGCGTGCACCTGAGCAATGCATCTGAAGAAGTGATCCGTTTTATCGAAAAACATAACATCCCCGTGGTCAGCACCATGATGGGACTTTCCGCCATTCCCACAGAACATCCACTCTTTTTCGGCATGGTGGGAAATAACGGAAAACCCTATGGAAACAAGGCCATGAACAACGCGGACATGGTGATCATGGTGGGTGCCCGTGTGGCGGACCGCTCGATCAGCCAGCCCGATCTGGTCATGGAAAACAAGGTTCTGGTGCACATAGACGTGGATCCCGCCGAGATCGGCAAGAACGCCGGTCCCACCATTCCACTCGTCGGAGATATCAAAAATGTGTTTGAGGAGTTCAACAAGCTGGAATTTAACTCCGACTATATCGACTGGATCAATATGCTGGACGGCTTCAAAGTCGACGCCCGCAATGCCAAGCGCCGCAGAATGTACCAGCGCGAAGAGGATATCATCAACCACGTAAAAGAATATCACGGGATCAACCCCGTCAATTTCATCCGGGAACTTTCTCTGGCCATGGACAAGAACTCTGTCTACGTGGCGGACGTGGGTCAGAACCAGATGTGGTCCTGCTCCAACTATGTCGCGCGTGGCGGACGCTTCATGACCAGCGGCGGAATGGGCACCATGGGCTATGCTCTTCCCGCGGCCATGGGCGCCAAGATCGCCGCCCCCGACCGTCAGGTCGTTGCGGTCTGCGGAGACGGAGGTTTCCAGATGACCATGCAGGAACTGGCGACGATCAGCCAGTACGGGATTCCCGTCAAGCTGGTCATTCTCAAGAACACAGTGCTCGGACTTGTGCGCCAGTATCAGCACTACAATTGCAAGGACAGATACTCCGTCATCGACCTGGGGTCAAAGCCGGATCTGTCCCTGATCGCGCAGGCCTACGGTATCAGATACCTCAAGCTCTCGGAGACCGCGGAGACAGACGGGACGCTGGCCAGGTTCCTTGAAGGGGATGAATCAACGATCCTCGAAGTTACAGTGGACCGCGACGAGCTCTGCTGAGTCCATATAAGGAGTCCATATGATGAGCCTGTATAAGAGAGAAGTTGGATGGAGGTTTGCAGCGGGATGAAGAGAATATATTCCATTCTGGTCGAAAACCGCGCCGGTGTCCTTTGCAAGACTGCGGGGCTTTTCTGGCGGCGCTGTTTTAATATCGATTCGATCACTGTCGGCGAGACAGGCGACAGAAACGTCTCCAGTATGGTCATTGTCAGCTCCGGAGATGAGCGGACACTGGAGCAGATCGAAAAGCAGCTGAACAAAAAACTCGATGTCATCAAGGTCAAGACTTTTGACGAGTCCGAGAGCATCAACCGGGAACTGCTCCTGGTCAAGATCAAATATAACAGGGGAAACCGGCGGGATATCATGGACAACTGCCAGATCATGGGGGCAAGGATCGTGGATATGTCCCGAAATCTGATGATGATCGAGATGTGTGATACACCTGAGAGAGTCGCGGTCTTCATGGACATTCTCAAGTCTTTCAGCGTCGTGGAAATCACCAGAACCGGTGTCCTGGCCATGACAAAGTGCGGTGAGAACAGCTGAGAAGGCGGGTTAAAAAAGCGCATTAGCCGTGTTTTGGATCCGCAATAAAGCGTATCTGTCGTTGACTTTATCGCGTCACAGCACTATAATGGCATGTATGCCGTCATTTATCCCGCAAAAAAGCGGACAGGCAGACGGATTTTTTCTGATGACTGCGTATTTCGGCCGCGGACATATTCAAAAAATCAAAAAAATAATACTCATAGTTCAGGAGTTTATCTGTAAAAATGAAGCAGAACAAAGTATTTCAGATTCTTGTTGACAACAATTCCGGTGTTCTGAGCCGTATTTCCGGGCTTTTCTCACGCCGCGGATATAATATTGAGAGCATTACGGCCGGAGTGACCGCTGATCCCAGGATCACCAGGATCACGATCGTGACATCCGGTGATGACGATATCATGGAGCAGATCGAGAAGCAGGTCAGTAAGCTTGTCGATGTGCGTGACATCCATGAACTGAAGCCGGAGGAGAGCGTTTATCGTGAACTCGCCATGATCAAGGTGCGCGCGGATGCCTCCCAGCGTGAAAATGTCATCGCTCTTGCCAACATTTTCCGCGGAAATATCATCGATGTCTCCAACGAGAGCCTGATGATTGAGATTACCGGCAATACGGGGAAGGTGGATGCCTTTATCAGACTGATCAGCGGATACGAGATTCTGGAACTGGCCAGGACCGGTGTCGCCGGACTGGGACGAGGAACCAGAAATGTCATCTATATCGATGACCTGAGGCTCGGAGCGGGCATTTCAAAGGGCCCCAATGTCGAGGAATGATCAGAGATCAGAAAGCCCGGACGGGACTGCCGGCGGCGGTCCGGATGAGATCCGGGACTGCATGAGCTAACATACAGAGACCCGGCAGAGGGCGGACGGAAGGCTTTTTCCTGAGACCCCGCCGGCCTGTGCGGCTGTTTTTTCAGCCTGCCTGGTCCGGGGGCGGATCACTGTTAGTTTTAGATTTAATCAATTTTAGTGAATGGAGGAAACAAAAAATGTCAGACGCCAGGATTTTCTATCAGGAAGATTGCAATCTCTCTCTTCTGGAAGGCAAGACAATCGCGATCGTAGGTTACGGCAGCCAGGGCCACGCCCATGCGCTCAACCTCAAGGAGTCCGGATGCAATGTCGTGATCGGTCTGTATGAGGGTTCCAAGTCCAAAGCCAAGGCTGAGGCACAGGGCCTGACCGTTTACAATACTGCCGAGGCCGCTAAGATGGCTGATATCATCATGATCCTGATCAACGATGAGAAGCAGGCAGCTATGTACAAAAAGGACATCGAGCCCAACCTTGAGGCCGGCAACATGCTCATGTTCGCTCATGGATTCAACATTCACTTCGGTCTGATCAAGCCCCCCGCGGATGTCGACGTCACCATGATCGCTCCCAAGGCTCCCGGCCACACTGTCCGCAGCGAATATCTGGCAAACAAAGGAACACCCGCTCTGGTAGCTGTACAGCAGGATGCGACCGGCCACGCTCTTGACATGGCTCTGGCATATGCAGCAGGCATCGGCGCTTCCCGCGCAGGTGTCCTTGAGACCACTTTCCGCACCGAGACCGAGACCGATCTGTTCGGCGAGCAGGCTGTCCTTTGCGGCGGCGTCTGCGCACTGATGAAGGCCGGCTTCGAGACCCTCGTTGAGGCAGGCTACGATGCCAGGAACGCATATTTCGAGTGCGTCCATGAGATGAAGCTCATCGTCGACCTGATCTATCAGTCCGGTTTCGCGGGCATGCGTTATTCCATCTCCAATACCGCTGAGTACGGCGATTATATCACCGGTCCCAAGATCATCACCGACGATACCAGAAAGGCCATGAAGAAGATCCTTGCGGATATCCAGGACGGAAGCTTCGCAAAGGAATTCCTGCTTGAGATGTCCGACAAGGCGGGACAGCAGGTCCACTTCAACGCAATGCGCAAGCTCAACGCCGAGCATCCGGCAGAAGTCGTCGGCGCCGAGATCCGCAAGATGTACAGCTGGAACAAGGAAGAAGACAAGCTGATCAACAACTGATCGTAACTGATCGTCCTTACGACCGGCAGAAGTTATTATTCACGGACCGGGATTTACGAATGACTGAAGCTCAGCGGGAAACAGGTATTGCGGGCATGTCGGAAACCGGCAGCCGCGTTGGGTTCCCTTATGTGGACCGGCAGGCCGGACACAGCTTCTTATCTTACATGCCAATCTCTGAGCCGTGCTCATAACCTCAGGCAATAGAACACCGGCGTATCTCAAAAGGGATGCGCCGGTGTTATTCAGCTATTTACAGGAGTCAAAATGATCGCTTTTTTGTCTGGAATCATAGAATATCTCGCAGGAGACACCGCTGTGATCGATGTGGGCGGAGTGGGGTATGAGGTGAATATATCCGCCGATACCGCCGCCGGCCTCTCAGCTGTCGGGACAGGAAATGCGGTAAAGCTCTATACTTATACTTATATGCGTGACGGACAGGCAGCCCTCTACGGCTTTTTGTCGCGGGACGATCTGGCTCTCTTTAAACAGCTGATCACAGTGAGCGGAATCGGGCCCAAGGGAGGCCTCAGTCTACTGTCAGTCCTGTCCGCCGACGATCTGCGGTTCGCGATCGCGGCCGGAGACGCGAAAATGATTGCCCGTGCCCCCGGAATCGGAAAAAAGACGGCGGAGCGCCTGATCCTGGATCTTAGGGACAAGATCTCTTCCGCCTATGCTCCGGAGGAGAATCTGCCGGGAGCCGGTCTTTCCGGAGGAGGACCGGGAACCGCGGACGCAAAAGCCGGGACGGGCAGCAGCGCCGGAGAGGACGCGGTCGAGGCCCTGACAGCCCTTGGATATATGAGGGCGGAAGCAGTGCGGGCCGTAAAACAATGCGATGAGAAAGAAGATGTCGAGAAGATACTCCGCGAGGCGCTGAGATATCTGCTGTAAATCATGTATGGTCATAAAGATTGAAAAAAATGCCGATGCATTATTTTTCAATCCGGATGTTTTTGCCGCGGGGCGGCGCAGACATCCTGTGATTCTTCACCGTTTTCGCCTGCGCGAAAACGCCTCAGAGAGCCGCTCCCAAGAGCGGCCTGGTCGGAAAGAGTGAGCTATGGAGCGCAGAGTCATAGAAACAAGATTTACCGATGAAGACGCGAAGACAGAGAATTCCCTCCGTCCCAGGCGCCTTCAGGACTATATAGGGCAGGAGAGGATACGGGAGAATATCCTGATTTCCATCCAGGCGGCCAGGCAGAGGAAAGAGCCTTTGGACCACATTCTTCTGTACGGTCCTCCCGGGCTGGGGAAAACGACGCTTGCGGGGATCATAGCCAATGAGATGGGTGTAAATATCCGTGTGACCAGCGGGCCTGCGATTGAAAAGCCCGGAGAAATGGCGGCGGTGCTCAACGGTCTGGGAGAGGGGGATATCCTGTTTGTGGATGAGATCCACAGGCTCAATAAGCAGGTTGAGGAGGTCCTCTATCCCGCAATGGAGGATTTTGCGATCGATATCCTTCTGGGAAAGGGTCAGAATGCCCGCTCGATCAGGCTCAATCTCCCCAGGTTCACACTGATCGGAGCGACGACAAGGGCGGGACTCCTGTCAGCCCCTCTCAGGGACAGGTTCGGGGAGATCCACCGTCTGGAGTTTTACACGCCGGAGGAGCTTCGCTCGATCATCAGGAACTCCGCCAGGAAGCTGGATGTCACGATTGAGGACAGCGGCGCCCTGGAACTGGCCCGCAGGAGCAGGGGGACCCCCAGGCTGGCCAACAGGATTCTCAAGCGCGTGCGCGATTTCGCCCAGGTGCGCTACGACGGGAACATCACTGAGGAAGTGGCCAACACAGCCCTTGACCTGATGGAAGTCGACAAAATGGGCCTGGACCGGTCGGACAGGAGATTCCTGATGACTCTCATGGAGACTTATCACGGCGGACCTGCAGGAGTGGAAGCACTTGCGGCCTCGATCGGGGAAGACGCGGGAACCATCGAAGACCTGATCGAACCCTACCTTCTGCAGAACGGATTTATTAACCGCACGCCCCGGGGACGCACCGCGACCATACTGGCCTACCAGCATATGGGGCTGCCGGTCCCGGATGGAATGGAATGAACCCCGCAGCAGATTGCAGGAGCAGAGCCGCGCGTAATTTAATCATACATGTTTTTGAACACAAGGTCATATTTGTGGCCATGGGCGGATGCCCGCAAGCATGTATGATTAAAGCACGCATTGCTCCGCGCTTTGGCGCTCCCGCAATGCTCCACACATTCGCATCCCGATCTTTTTTGCGCATTCTGCGCAAAAAATCTCTCTATGCTCATGTGTGGGCGCTCGGAAAATGTCCGCAAATGCTCGAGCGGGCTCGGCATTTGCGGCCGCTTTCCTCGCTGCTTTAATCATACATGTTTTTGAACGCAAGGTCATATTTGTGGCCATGGGCGGATGCCCGCAGGTATTTAAAGGGAAACTGTAACAGAAAGAAAGGGGAAATCGTATATGTCTTCAAAAAACGCGACAAAGGTGACGATCGGCGGGAAGACCTACACACTGAGCGGAAACGAGAGCGAGGAATATCTGCAGGAGGTCGCCTCCTACCTCAATGGAAAGATAGCCCAGCTTCGCAGTGATGAGGACTATCGAAACGTACCTTTCGATATGCGTAATGTTCTTTTGCAGCTGAATCTGGCGGACGACTATTTTAAGGCCAGGAGCGAGATCAGACAGCTGCAGAAGACGCTTGAGGAACGGGAACAGGAACTGGCAGACCTCAAGCATGAACTGGTCGCCGTCCAGATGAAGCTGGAGGCAGCGACTCACTGACGCAAAACTCTGTACTGAACCACCGGAAGCTCGGGATAACAAAGAACTGGAAACGGGAGTGTGTTAAATGCAAGGATATCCGGATAAGGTCGAACTTCTTGCGCCGGCAGGCAGCAGGGAAGCTTTCATGGGCGCGGTCAACGCGGGAGCGGACGCCGTCTATCTGGGCGGGGAGCGCTTCGGAGCCCGTGCCTACGCGGACAATTTTTCCGATCAGGAGATTGTCCGGGCGATTGAGGAAGCGCATATATTCGGACGAAAAATTTATCTGACCGCCAATATTCTGACCAGGGAGTCGGAACTTGGGGAACTGGTTGAATTTGTCAGCCGCATGTACCGCGCCGGTCTGGACGGGGTGATCGTACAGGATCTGGGTGTGCTGGACGCGCTTGGCAGGGCCTGTCCGGGACTTCCCTTACATGCCAGCACACAGCTCTCGGTCACTTCCTCCGAATCTGTGCAGTTTCTGCGCAGGCTGGGCGTGACCCGTGTCGTTCCCGCCAGGGAACTGTCCCTGAAAGAAATCGGACAGCTCAGGAGAGAGGACGCCGCGGTCAACGAAAAACCCATAGAAATAGAGTCTTTCATCCACGGCGCCATGTGTTATTCCTATTCCGGAAGATGTCTGATGTCGAGTTTTCTGGGAGGAAGGAGCGGAAACAGGGGAAGATGCGCGGGAACCTGCAGGCTGCCTGCCAGAATTCTGGACGGGCAGGGAAAACCTGTCGGACCGGATGCCCGTAAAAAAGAAGTGTATCCCCTTTCCATGAAGGATATGTGTGTGCTGCAGATCCTGCCCGAACTGATCGACGCGGGAATCTGTTCCTTCAAAATCGAGGGACGCATGAAGAAACCTGTTTACGCTGCAGGTGTAACAGCCATTTACCGCAAATACATTGACCGCTGTTACGTCTGGATGGAGGAGGGGAGGAAGACCCCCTGGACAGTGGAAGAAGAAGACCTTGACAGGCTCCGCTCCCTTTATATCCGCACCTCCCTGGGCACAGGATATTATCATATGAGAAACGGCAGGGAACTGGTGACAATCGGAAAGCCCGGATACGCGGGTACCGACGCCGCCCTGGAGGAGGAGATCCGCAGCCGGTATCTGGCCGGATTCCCCCGTGTGGAAATAAAAGGACAGGCGGTTTTCCGCGCGTACCGGCCGGCGGAGCTTCATGTGACCGCTCAGAGACCCGGAAAGGGGGAAGTGAGCGTCTCCGTCACGGGAGCTGAAGTTCAGAAAGCCACCGGAAGACCGATGGAAAAAAATGACCTGGAAAGCAGGCTCCGCAGGACAGGAGACAGCCTTTTTGCATTTTCCGCTCTTGACATTGCGGCGGATGAGAGTATATTTCTTCCTGTCAGTGCAGTCAATGCCCTTCGCAGGGATGCCCTTTCATGTCTAAAGGACAGGCTTGCGGAAAAGGAAAACGGGACAGACCCGCAGGACGCGGCCGCTCCCGCAGGAAGAGCTGCAGAGAATCCGCGGAAAGTAACAGACAGCCCCTCCGGCCATACAGGGAGGGAACTGTGGGCCATGGTCTCCGACCCTGAGCAGCTCAAGGCTGCCCTGGAATCGGAATGTTCCGCCGTGCTGATCGACGGAGATTTCGGTCCCTTCGATGCTGATTCTGATGTTAATATTATTAAAAAGAAAACACATTCAGGAAACATTTCTGAATTACAATCTCAGAAAACCAGGTTCATCTGTGTCCTTCCCCCTGTTTTTCGCGTCTTTGAGAGAGACAAGATCCGCCGTATGATAGCGGAAGCGGAGCAGAAGGGATTCTCCGGAATTATGGTCCGGACACTTGAGGAGCTTGAGACGGCCGGGCAGATGGGGTACAGGGGAGAGATCATCGCGGATGCGTCCCTGTATACATGGAACCGGCGCTCCATGGACATGATCGCCGGGGCAGCTGACAGGATCGTTTTTTCGCTTGAACTGAATCAGTCTGACATCCGGGAAGCGGCTGCCGCCTTCGCGGCCGGCCGGGATAAAAAGGACTTTACACCAGTTCGGGAGACCGGATCCGGAAGCCATGATCAGGACAGTACGCTTGATCAAAAGATTGAAACAGGAAGCGATTATGACAGATTTATCCTGCCGGTTTACGGCAGGGTCCCTATGATGGAAACTGCGGGCTGTATCCGTAAGACCGAAAATCTGTGCAGCAGACAGGATGGTTTCTGGTACCTTGAAGACCGAATGGGCAAAAAGCTGCCGGTCAGGTGCCGGTGCGGGACCTGCTCTAACACCGTCTATAATGCTGTGCCGCTGTCTCTCCACCAGTTTGCCGGGCGGGGGCTTATGGCACAGGTTACGGTCTGTCTGTGCATGTTTACGACTGAGACCGGCCGGCAGACGCGCAGGATCCTCGACTTTTTTGCTTCACCCGGGATCCTCGGGATCCGCAGTACGATCAGTGACGCTAAAGATGCCGGAACCGGTGGAAAACACTCCCGGAACGGGCTTTTCCCGGAGGAAGTTGAGGCGGAAGAGAACGCCGGAACAGACAAAAGGTCCTCCCGAAAACGCCGGGGCAGGACCGACAGAAATTCCCTGGGAAACGCGGAGCGGGCAAAAGAAAAACAAGGAAAACGGAAAGACCGCAAAGAGACTGCATTGACCCCTCCCTTTACAGAGTTTACAAACGGACATTTTAAAACCGGCGCGATTTGATGCCGGCACAGGTTTCATTATATTTATGAATGCATATGCAATTTCTCTTTCCAAATATGTGAACACAGGTATTTTTGTACTGTTCACCCTCCTTTCATATATTGGATTTTTCGTTCAGAAAAAGAATCTCAGCCGAGCGGTGGAAATAATCCAGCGCCTTCTTCTGGCTGCGTTTCTGATCAATACAAATATGACGATCGCCTATTTTGTGAGAGGAGCTACGGGCAGGAAACTAATATTGCTCTGCGCAATGGAGATCCTGTTCCTTCTCTCATTCATGGTCCTCTACAGGATCGTCCATGAGATGGCAAATATGTACCTGTTCAATAATATATGTATGCTGCTTTCGGTGGGCTTTGTGACCATCTCCAGGATCGCCTTTTACGGGAGTGCCGAGATCACTGCCGGCAGGGGAAATGAGCCTCTCAAGCAGTTTGTCATGGCCTCGGCGGGCCTGATGCTCATGCTGATCATTCCTTTTTTCAGGAAGATCTTTGATGCTATGAGGCATTTTGGCATCATATTCGCGATTCTGGGGATCGTGCCTCTGGCGGGTGTTCTGCTTCTGAGCCAGGCTACGAACGGAGCCATGATCACCTATACGATTGCCGGGTTTACTTTTCAGCCATCGGAATTTGTCAAGATCCTCTTTATACTCATGCTGGCCGCTATGCTGAGCGGTGAAGTGACTTTAAACAAAGCCATGCTGGTCAGTGTGCTTGCGGCCATCCATGTGGGTATTCTGGTTCTGTCCAGGGATCTGGGCAGCGCGCTGATTTATTTCATTGTTTATCTGATGACTCTGTTCCTGGCCTCCGGCAGATGGAGCGTCTTTTTCGGAGGTGTTTTCCTGGGTTCGGCGGGAGCGGTTGTATGCGCTTTACTGTTCCCGCATGTCATGGACCGTGTGACCATCTGGAGAGATCCCTTTGTTCTGGCAGACGGTGACGGCTATCAGATCGTGCATTCATTATTCGCGATCAGCTACGGCGGGCTCTGGGGCACAGGACTTACGCAGGGCATGCCGACGGATATTCCCCTTGTGGAGACGGATTTTATTTTTTCAGCAATCTCTGAGGAATTCGGCCTGATCTTCAGTGTCTGCCTTCTGGTCCTGTGTCTGAACTGTTTTATCAGGATCCTGAAGCTGTCGGCCAGTTATTCAAACCGCTTTTTCCAGCTCTTCACTTACGGGGCAGGTATCTGCTATATTTTCCAGACCTTCCTCACAGTGGGAGGAGAGACAAAGTTTATCCCTCTGACCGGCGTCACACTTCCTCTGGTGAGTTACGGCGGCAGTTCCATCCTGTCCACACTGTTTATGCTGGGTATGGTAGAGATGGTATACATTCTGCATGAGGAGCGGACAGCGGGCTTTATGGAGCGCTATGAGCAGGAGCAGCAGCTTCTGGCCGCCGGGAGCGGAAACGGTTTTTCAGGGCAGGGGGATGCCGGCTTTCCGGGTTCTTCTTTTTCCCAGGGAGGGCCTCGCGGAGAATCCCTGCCGGATCAGACTCCGGGCTTTGAGAGCGGTCCCAATGACAGCTCTCAATGGGAAAACGGGGGCTTCGGCCCGCAGGCTGACGGGGACTATGCCTCCGCCGGCAGCGATGAAATGGATATTTTTCCGGAGAATGGTATATCCGAGGAAGGGATTTTCGAAGAATACAACCCCCTTCAGGGCGGACAGGACAGTTCCGGAAAAAATGAAAGAACAGATCAATTCGGGTTTTATCATCCCGATGGTATGAATAAATAACTATCTCTGCCGTCCTGTTCTGACTGGCTGTATTTTAAACTCACCGTTTATGACTGCCGGAACGGACGGCTTATGGGGGCTTTATGTGGAAAAAAAATCAGGATATCCCGGATGAAGGCGGTGTCCGTGTTCCGGGTACAGACCGCTTCAGGAATCATTCCGGAAACTCGGGAGAGATCCATGTAGAGAGCGTAAAGAGCAAAGCCAGGCGCCAGATTGTGTTTTCGGCTGTGGTCTTTGTGCTGCTTTTCAGCCTGATGGCCGGCTCTTTCTGCCGTTATGCCATCGTGAACCAGCGGATGCTCTTTGACCACAGTGATAATCAGAGAAGGCTGCTGCTGGAGCAGCACAACCGCAGGGGAACGATCTATTCATCTGATGACTATTCCTCCGGGCAGGAGGTTCTGGCCGAATCTGATGATGACAATAACCGCAGCTATCCCTATGGAGAGATCTTCTGCCACGCTGTCGGCTACGCCTCTCACGGAGGCGGCGGAATCGACGGCTACATGGATTATGAACTCATGACATCGGATATATCGTTTCAGGAAAGGCTGCAGTATGACAAAGAGGACAGTATGTATCCCGGCAATGACGTCTTTACCACGCTGGATGTCAACCTGCAGCAGTTTGCCTATGAAGCGCTTCTGAATCAATACTACCGGGGAGCCGTGATCATCACGGAACCGTCCACCGGAAAGATCCGCGCCATGGTCTCTCTTCCGGGATTCGACCCCAACACGCTGGACTACACATGGGACAGCATGAAGGACGACTCCAATGACAGAGGAGAACTGGTCAACCGTGCAACGCAGGGCAGCTATCCGCCCGGCTCTACATTCAAGATTCTGGACGCGATCGAAATGCTGCAGGAGAACCCTTCCGCCATGGAGAATTATTCCTTTGACTGCCAGACCGGTACTTTCGGAGAGGGGGATGCCAGTATTCACTGCTTTGATTATGAACATCATCACGAGCAGAACCTCAAGGAGGCATTTGCCCATTCCTGCAACTCTGCCTTTGCCAGCATCGTCTCTGAGGATCTGGACCTGGACCGGTTTCAGAGCACATTGAAAAAAATGATGTTCAACGGACCTCTTCCTTACAGTCTTCCTTATAGTGAGAGCAGTTCGCAGCTTCTGGTGACAGCTGCCAACAATGAAGAAATCAGTCAGAAGGAGCTGCTTCAGGTTGCAATCGGACAGGGATCCACACTGGTCACTCCTCTTCATATGAATATGATCACCATGGCGGTCGCCAATAAGGGCGTCCTCATGCGCCCTTATATGATCGAAAGCCTCATATCCGGGGATGGGAAAACTCTTCGCCAGTACAGCCCCAAGAAAGAGAAGACTCTCATGGATGAGGATGTGGCCGGAAAGGTGCGGTCCCTGATGAGAGGAGTCACGAATGTGCTCCCCAGTGACCGGACAGGCGAGAACGTCTGGGGCACTGCCAGTGAGTTTAATGGCACATCAAATTACATGGCTTACGGCAAGACAGGCACTGCCGAATTCGGCGATGAAGATGATTCTCACGCCTGGTTCACAGGTTTTACTGTATCGGATGAGGACAGGGAGGACGGACCCGCCGACCTCTGCATCACTGTCGTGATTGAAAACGGAGGAGTCGGAAGCGACAAGGCCGTTCCGGTGGCCAAAAATATCCTGGACCGGTGGTATGGGGAATACTGACAGATGGTTACATTTACACGCTGTCTCAAGGGGCGCCCCTTACAGGGACTTTTTTCAAGGCCCCCCTCTCCGGCAGCGCACAAAAGGCGTTCCGAAAATCAGGCAGGTCTGAACTATAACCCGTAACCGGATTTTTTCATAGAAACCAAAAAAGAAACTTGCATGACATAAGTTCGTGTGTTAATATTCTAATGTTTGACATTGATACTGAAATGTTCCGGCTCTTCTCTGCCTGCAGTGCCGCAGGTGCCGGAAACAGAAGAAAGGATATGAAGCAATGGGTGTTTTGCGTGTTGTGCTGACTGTTATCATGATCGTTATCAGTGTGATTATGACGATTGTCATCCTGATGCAGGAGGGTAAATCCCAGGGACTCGGCGCGATTGCCGGCATGTCCGATACTTATTGGGGAAAAAACAAGGGTAGGACAATGGAGGGATTCCTCGTGAAGTTCACCACGGGGCTTGTTGTCCTGTTTTTTGTTCTCGCGATCCTGCTCAATATGCATCTGTTCTGATCGTGTGACATACAGCAATACTGGCATAGGTCCTGTACAGAGCCGTGTCCGGACTGTCTGAAAAAGAATGCGGCACCCTGAAGGGTGCCGTTTTATCGTATTGTAGAATGCCGGCGCGGCCGGACTGCAAAGAGGTTGTTCTATGGCGGAAAATAAGCCTTTTAAGCTTGTGGCCAACAACAAAAAGGCCTACCACGATTATTTTATAGAAGAAAAATATGAGTGCGGCATCGAGCTGTTCGGAACGGAAGTGAAATCGATCCGGATGGGAAAATGCAGCATCAAAGAGGCCTATGTCATGGTCTCGGGCGGGGAAGCTTTTATAGAGGGGATGAACATAAGCCCCTATGAGAAGGGAAATATTTTCAACCGGGAACCCCTGAGACGGAGAAAGCTTCTGCTCCACAAAAAGGAGATCCTGCGGCTGCAGGGACAGGTACAGACCAAGGGGTATACGATCATGCCGCTTCAGGTCTATTTCAAGAAGGGTCTTGTCAAGATTGAGATCGGACTGGCCCGTGGAAAGAAGCTTTACGACAAGAGGGATGATCTGAGAAAGAAGGCCATCCGCAGAGAGACGGAGAGGGATTACAGAAATCAGCTCAAGATTTGATCCCGAAGACAAAGAATGTCCGCGCAGACAGCCCGGGATCCGATCCCGCAGACTAAGACTGCACTCTGACCGGCTCAGGAACTGATCCCGGACAAAAAACGGCGGACACGAACAGGCGACGGCCGCAAAAAAAAAACGGTCCTCGCTTTGAAAAACGAAGACCGCTTTTGAGAGCAGGTGGCGGGAATCGAACCCGTCTCCCCAGCTTGGGAAGCTGGTATTCTACCGATGAACTACACCTGCGCGTTTTTTCAACAGAAATTATTATAACAGAAAAGCGCGGCTTTTCAAGTGTGTCATCTGTTTTTTATTCATCATTTTTTGGCCGGTTTTCAGCTGAACACAGTTTTTGAGTGCTTTGACGCTCAATCTTACATCAATTCCGGTGGGAAAATGATCAGTACCAGGATCTGGTAATAAGAACCGACAAAGAAAAAGCCGGCAAAGAAAAAGCCGGCAAAGAAAAAGCCGACCAAGGTAAAAAACAGGCAAAGAAAAAGCCGACTAAGGTAAAAAACTGACAAAGAAAAAGCCGACTAAGGTAAAAGCCGACTAAGAAAAGGGTAAGATACTAATGCCGAATAAAAAGGACATCTTACAGCAGTCCGAAAAGGAATCTGCCATAGACGCCGACAGGGAAGCTGCGTTTTCTGCTGCTCAGACAAAAGAGACGGAAAAAACAGATAAGGAATCCCCGGACACAGCAGGTGGTTCTGACACTTCCTCCGCTGACAAGCGTTCCGGCAGAAAAGCGCGGCGCAAAGACAAAAAGAAGAACAAGGAAGGCGCAAGGAAAAGATCCTGGTTTCAGACCAAAATCGCTGCCGGGATTGCCGTCCTTCTGACTACTGTCTCTGCTATATTATTTTTTACAGTGATCTGGGCTTTCACGACCTGGGCCGGACTCAAGATGGATGAGATCATTTTCCATCTGAAAGCCCCTCTGGAAGGCACCGGGGGAGGAATGATCGAAAAATTTGTCACCCGATGCATTCTTCCCGCTTTACTGATCATGATCAGCGTCTTCCTGATGATCGTGCACACCCGCCGGGCCCCCAAGGCGCGCGGAGTATTTGTCAGGAGGTCTTTCACCGGTGCACTGATCGCGCTGGTGATCATGTCAGTTGTGACCACGGTAAAACTGGATCTGATCCGATTTTTCCGTGACCAGATGGAGGATTCGTCTTTTATTGAGGACAATTACGTCGATCCGAAAAAGACTGTCCTTGATTTTCCGGAGAAGAAGAGAAATCTGATCTATATTTATCTTGAATCAGCCGAGATGACTTTCGCCGATGAAAACAGCGGGGGAGCTTTTCCGGAAAATGTCATACCCGAACTGACCAGACTCGCGGGAGAGGGAGATAATTTCAACGGCAAAACCGGCATTCTGAACGGCGGCCATGTCATGCCGGGCTGTACCTATACAATGGCCGGACTTTTCTGCCAGGCTTCCGGACTGCCGCTCAAGGTGGATCTGGAAGAACAGTTTGTAGATACCCGCGGTTCATTTAATAAGATGAACACGCAGGACTCCTTCTTCTCCGGCGTGACGACGATCGGAGATATTCTGGACGGGGAAGGATACAATCAGACCTTCATGTGCGGCTCGGACGCCACTTTCGGTGGCCGCAGGCTCTTTCTGACCGAACACGGGGATTACAATATCTGTGACTACAAATGGGCTATTGATGAGGGGAAGATCCCCAAGGACTATTATGTTTTCTGGGGATTTGAAGACCGCAAGCTTTTTTCCTATGCAAAAGAGCAAGTGACCGAACTGGCATCCAAAGACGAGCCCTTCAACTTTACCATGCTGACGGTCGATTCCCACTTTGAAGACGGATATCAGTGCGAACTGTGCCGTGAGGATTTCGAGGGAAACAGATACGCCAACTCCTTCGCATGTTCCAGCAGACAGGTGAACGAGTTCATCCGCTGGGTCCAGCAGCAGGACTTTTATGAAAATACAACTATTGTCCTGAACGGTGACCACCTCACAATGGACAGCGATTTCTGCAACAATGTGCCGGCATCCTATGACCGCCGCACCTATACTGCCTTTCTCAATTCCGCTGTGGAGCCGGCCGATCCCAAAAAAGTGCGCGAATATACCACTCTGGATAATTTCCCGACGACTCTGGCCGCCCTCGGTGTGAAAATAAAAGGAGAGCGCCTTGGCCTGGGAACCAATCTTTACAGCAGCGAAGAAACGCTGTTTGAAAAATACGGCGCTGAGGACCTGGAGGCGGAACTGAGCAAAAAGAGCAGGTTCATGCAGGAATTGGCGGATATCGATATCTACGATACCGAGCTTCTTCGTGCCCAGGGACTGGCTCCCGCATCATCCGTGACCGTCACGGACTGTAACGAATCGACCGGAGAACTGTCTTTCGTAGTATCGGACTTTAAAAACATCTATGAAAAGATCAGTTCTGTGGAGGCGGAGATCTGGGATAACGAAAATCCCGACGACAAGCAGTATCTGAAGCTGGAAAAGACCGGCAAGAATGTATACTTCGGGCATCTGGCCGGAGATAAGGGACTGGATCTGAAATCCTGCAACATCTATATTTATGTCAACGGGAAGTCGGGCAGACGCTTTGAAGCAGGGCGGATCACAGGAGACATGAAACTGCGCAGCACATGGGATATTTACAAATATCTGCCCCTGCTGGCCGGGAACAGACAGTACAGCATATTTATCACGATCCGGGATGACGGAACAAGACAGATCGATTCGGAAATCCAGAGCATGCTGGCGGACCTGGGACTTGAGGAAACACTGCCGGGCCACTATAGATGGAGCTATTATGCAGCCCTGATCCCCGGTCAGGATAAGATAGAAGAAATAAGTGAGGAGGAACTCAGCTGTTCCGGTACACTTCCGGACGGCATCGATTATTCCATGATGAGTCAGGGAGGATTGAGCGGTGCCGGAGGAGGCGCGGGAAGATACCTGACCTGCTCGGTGAAAATCAATGACATCGAGTACGCTGTACAAAGGATCGGACTCAATATCGTCGTTTATGACAATGAGCACTCTGTGGTCGTCGACAGCGTGGAATTCAATACCTATGACGGACTCGGGGCACGCAGAAAAGAGCCCTCCTACCAGCAGCCAAAGTAAAAAGCACCTGAAATTATTGCAGACGCAATATTTTCACCCGTGATTTCCGCGCCGGAGCGGCACAGACAATTTGCGGAAAAATACAAGAAATAATTTTGTAATAATCTACGGACAGGCCGGTATGAATGATTACCGCCTGTCCGCTTTTCTATCCCAAGGCTGTCGTAAGGCATCTTTCGCCTGACGGCAAACGGCAGCCCGCGGGAGGGCAGAGGGCGGCATGGCCGCCTCTGCCCTGTTCCTCAAACGGTACTTCAAGTGTACTCAAACGGTATGAAAACGACTCGAACGGAACACATCCTTGAAGGCAGACAGGTTATAATACTATTGAACAGCAGTGTGAATAATTTCTCAGATTCTGACATCATGAGTTGAATAATTATTAATATTCAGAAGTCAGACTGGCAGGACGGCCATTATAAGAAAAGTCATTATAATGCCAGTTATCATACGGACAGTCATTACGAAAACGACACAAACTGACTGATGCCTGCTGCGGGGAGGATGAAATCATGACAGCCATTTTAGACAATACTCGCGAAGTACTGCATATTAAAATGCTTGGTGGCTTTTCCATGAGCTATAACGGTAAGACGATTGCGGGTTCCTCCAAATCCTCAATCTCTCAGAATAATGCGCTGCTGCAGATTCTGATCCATTCCAGGGAAAAGGGTGTCACGCGCGATCGCCTCGAAGAGCTTCTTTTCGGGGACAGAGAGGTGGACAACGCCCACCACTCTCTGAGGAGCGTTATATATAATGCCAAGAAATATCTTGAAAAGGCAGGTCTTCCCAAGGTAAACTATATTGTCTCTGATAAAGACGTCTTTTACTGGACGGATGAGATTGAAGTCGAAGAGGACGCCTACGTATTCGAGAAGCTGCACAACGAGGCGGCTCAGGAGGCGGATCCCGCCAGAAGGCTGGAATGCTATCTGAAAGCCTGCTACCAGTACGGCGGTGAATTCCTTCCCATGCAGTCCAACAACGTCTGGGCTGTCCGTGAATCCATGCGCTACGAGGAGATGTTTGCGGACTGTGTCGAACAGGCAGGCAATATTCTCCGTCAGATGCAGGATTTCAACCGCATGAAGGAACTGGGGCAGTTCGCGTCCGTGATCGCGCCCCTCTCGGACTGGGAGTCCCTGACCATGGAAGCCCTGGTCCGCATGCGCAAGTATGATGAGGCGATCCGTCTCTATGAATGCACAGTAAACTATTATCTTGAAGAGCTGGGCATTTATCCTTCCGGAAAGATCGTCGAGTGGTTTGAGCACCTGGGAAAGGGGATCAGCCATCAGCACACTGCCCTGAATGATATTCAGAGGGATCTGGAAGCCGCAGACACTGCCGAAACGGGCGGATATCTATGCAGCTACCCTGTTTTTCAGGGAATCTACAGGTCTTCCAGACGCCTTCTTGAGAGAACAGGAGAGCCTGCCTACCTGATGCTCTGCACTATTCTGGACGGAAAGGGAAATCCCATGAAAGAGGGATCTGTCCTCGACCGCCTCTCCGAGCGCCTGCTCGAGAGCGCATGTTCCAGCGTGAGGAGCGGAGACGCTGTATGCTCATTCGGAAAGGGACAGTGCCTCATCCTTCTCCTCAACACCACCAGAGAAGAGTGCGTCCTGGTTGAACAGTGCATCAATAACAACTTTATCGTGGGACGTCAGAGAATCAGCATCCAGTACGATATTAACGCAGTGGATTCAAACGGGAAAAACACCTTGCGTAAAAGCGGCTGAGAAAGAGCCTGACGGCAGGATAATCTGCCGGGAAGGCAGTCTGCCGGGAGGATGATATATGCGGGCAGCTATTATTGACGACCGGGCTGATGACCGTGAGATTCTTTTCAGGGAACTCGATTCGGTTCTCCGGGAAAAGGGATACAGAGTCGACTCGATCGACCTGTTTGAAAGCGGAGAGCAGTTTCTGAACTCGTTTGAGCAGGGAAAATACGACCTTCTCTTTTTCGATATCTACATGGAAGGTATGAATGGAATACAGGCCGCTGCCGAGGTCCGCAGGACAGACAGATCAGTCCGAATGGTCTTTGTGACGACAAGCAATGATTTCGCGGCGGAGAGTTACTCGCTCAGGGCGGACTACTACCTTCTGAAACCTTTCGTACACGATGATATCGTCAAGGCAATTGACATCATCAATCTCGAAGATTATGAGATGCAGAGAGTCGTCAGTCTTCCGGATGGCTCTACATGCCTGCTCCACGATATCCTGTATTCTGAATACTACAATCACCGGGTTGTCCTTTATCTCAGGAACAACCGAAAGAAAAAGCTTCGTACAAGCCAGGCCAGCATGGAGGAAATCCTCTGTGCCAATGATTCCTTCGTCACATGCACAAAGGGGATCATCATTAATCTGGAATATGTGCAGAGGATCGATGAAAGTACCGTCTATCTGATGGAAAACTATCAGGTGCCTGTCAGCCGCAGGAGAATGGCCGATATCCGCAAAGCCCACGCTGCATATATGTTCCGTCAGATGAGGGTATGAGACTGCGGTGAACTTTTTCCGGAAGTTTTACGGTTTTTGTTCGGATATTCCGCACAAAACCGATATAATGACATAAACTATATTGCAGATTGTGCCGCCGGGGCTGTACCCCGGCGGTTTTTCTGTGATAAAACCTGTGTAATGTATTATCCGCCCTGCCCGGGACACGGACCGGTCTAAGACCGGGCTGGCGGCATTGCCGCCCCGACCTGTTAAGTGCAGGTATGGCATGAACAGTAACCCGGAGGGAATCCGGAGAGACCCCGATGTCCTGCGGTATCTTGCGAAAAGACGGGTTTGACGGTATACTGTCTTAATCGGGGTTTTGCGCTTTCTGACACAATAAGATTCAAGACCCGCTCACGAGTCTTGCGGGACATTGAAACAGGAGAGACCATGCTTCCATTCACATTGATTGAGGCAATCGCATATAATCTGGCACGGTCTGTGCCTCTTATTCTGCTTGCCTTTTATCCGTTCAAGGGAAAAAGACGTTTTTCGCCGGAACTGACTGCGCTGATTTTTGAAGGGATCCTTCTCACCTGGATGTTTATCAGCCTTTTCAATATTTATTTTTCTCCTTCAGCACTGGTTATGGTCGTGGTAGAGATGACCGGCTTTATCATGATAGCGGCTCTGTTTGTTGCCGCCAATAACGGGCATCCGGGGAGGATGCTGTTTTTCTGTTTCATGCTGATCAATGTCGGCTATATGACCACCGTGTCTTCCAAATGTCTGGAGTACTATCTTTTTCCTGAGTTTGCTCTTCAAAGATACAGATGGACCGCCACAGTCTGTCTGTGTATCGTCTCTCCCCTGATCATGATTCCCGTCTTCTACTTTATGAAATGGGAAGCCGAGATGATCAACCAGGATGTGCAGCCTAAATATATCTGGCAGTTCAGCTGGCTGGTCCCGACCACTTTTTATCTGATCTGGGCACAGGAATTCTACGGGACGGGAAACCCGATTATGTGGGCTGTCAATGTGTATAATGTCCTCTTCCTGGGGATCATTAATCTGGGATCTTTCCTGATTTATTATCTGATTCTGCGGCTGATCAGGGACAATGCCAGATATATGCATCTCAGAGAGGAAAACCATGTGCTCGCCCTGCAGGTCATGCAGTACGAAGATCTCAATCAGCGTATCGATACCGCCAGACAGGGGCGCCACGATCTGCGGCATCACATTGTCACCATTGAGAATATGGTCAACGACGGCAATATTGAGGACCTAAAGCATTATCTCTATGACATCGGAGAAAAATACCAGCTGGATGATACTTTCTTCTACTGCAGCAATACGACCGTCAACGGGGTTCTCCTCTACTTTGCCAGAGAGGCGGAAAAACAGAATATAGAGTATAAAGTGAATCTGGGAATCCCTGAGGATATCAAGATTGCCAAGACCGATCTGAGCGTCCTCTTCGGCAATCTTCTGGAGAATGCCGTGGAGGCATGTTCCCGTCTGCGCTCCGGAAAGGGCAGGATCAGCGTGCGGGGGCAGACCACCCAGAACACGCTTACCTTCGCAATCGACAACACCTATGAAGTGATTCCCGAAAAGGATAAGAAAGGAAGATTTCGCTCGATGAAACACTCCGGCGTGGGAATCGGTACTGAGTCGGTCAAAAATATCGTAAACCGCTACAACGGGGTCATCGAATTTGAGACCAGGGGCGATTTCTTCTGCGTATCTGTGATGCTGTATCTTCCCTGAATGTTCGCGATGATTGTCACGGTCATTCAAGAAGCACAATTAATTCATTACGGGAGGTCATAGCCGCACGAATGAAAGACTGTGGTATCAATTATTATTCCAGAAGAGTATTGACGGTCCTGGCCATTGCGGCGGTCCTGACAGTCATGCTGGGCGGATGTGTAAAAAAATATTACCAGGCGGATATCAAATCCTATGCCAGGAAGCTGACCGGACGTGAGCACTTGTCTGTTTCCGAGGGGTATGTGGAGATCCAGGAGGACGAAGAGGGCTATCTGGATCATTTGTGGACTGTTACGGATGAAGACAGCGGTGTGGTCTTTCATATTCTGGACGATTACTACTGGGCCCTGGAGGCGGTGGAGAACCAGCTTCTGGATGACTACGACAGTTCTGTTTTTTTGTGGATGCTCGATCAGGGGAAGTTTCCGGCGACAGAGGGACTCTATCTGAAAAAGACATCTCAGTCGGGGCTGGTGAGCGCTGAGATTCTGTGTGGGTACACGGACGGACAGAGCCTGAGAAAACTCTATGAGGAACTGCTGAGCCTGCGCACAACAGCAGCGGACGAGGGATATGGCGACCTGAAAGTCAAATATACAGTGCAGTATGAGCATCCTCTCAGCAGCGTGACAGACTATGTGATCCAGGAGGGGACCACGACGGGTGAGATCGGCAGTCTGGATGAGGATGCATATGCGCTGATGCGCAAAAACTATCTTGCCTGTGCCCTGGACTACAGGTTTGACAATGTACTCCGGGAATTTACACAGGAGGAGATCGACGCTGTGGTCCATGCTCCGGACAGTGTCCGTATCTATAAGACCGAGGAAGGAAGCGGTTCGGAGAAGAACGACGGCGGAGACACTGCGGACACCGCAGGGAACCGGGAACAGAAGGATGATTCGAAGAGGATCTATTACGAGGGAGTGATCGGAAATCCCCAGTATGCCGGAATCAGCTTTGGCACTCTTTATGAGCTTCTCCGCATGGAAGGCTTCCAGGTCACCGGAGATGCCTGGCATTATTTCTTTACTTCTCCGGAAGGAAACCAGATCGAGATCTCCTATGACTTCAATGACCTGAGCGGCTACAATGACAAAGACGGCAAGCTCAGGAAAGGCTATTATTATATGCGGGACGACAGGAAGGTCAGAATGAAGAACTACTATGACAATCATTTTGACACCTCTGAGATCGAGGCGCTGACTGGTCTGAAGGTCTTTGAGGACAGGCCCTACAAAGTAACCGAAGAGCAGCAGAAAAATCAGTAAGAGCAGCAGAAAGACCAGTAAAAGATCCGGGAATACACCAGGAGAGCAGAGCCTGTGATTCACAGAGGGGTGTACGCCGGCTGTGGTCAACCGGCCTATACATCTTTTTGCAACTGTATATTGTATTGTGATACTTAATTGAGTACAATTTATACACCTTTGAGCACATTTGTACATTTTGTCATGGATGCCTGAGTTTTACAGGTCCCTGCCCGCCGGAGGCCTTGCGGGAGTATGGCGGGTATTTTTTGCGTAGCAACTGTCCGGAACCGGATATATTCTGTTCCGGCATGGCTGATTTTCAAGAGGTTATTTATGAAAAATAAAACCGGCCGTATTGCGGCAGCTATAATGGCGGCTGTCTTTTCACTTGTCTCGATCGCGGGCTGTTCCCAGTCAGGTAAAAACGAGGCACCTGTGCAGCTGACCAGGGTGGAGTCTCAGAAAGCTGTGAGGGGTACGCTGGAACTGACCAGTACCTATGTGGGCACTCTGGCTCCCTACACTTCTGTCAATGTGGTTCCCCTTGTCTCCGGAACTGTGGATACCGTGAATGTCAAGGTCGGGGACAAAGTCGAGGCCGGAGATGTGCTCTGTAAATTCGACGACGAGCCGGCTGATCTGCAGCTGCAGAGCGCCCAGGATGCGGTGGAGACCGCCAAGGCAGGCAAGCAGGCGGCAAAAGACCAGATCCATGCCGCGAGGAAGCAGGCGGATGTCAGCATCACTTCACTGGAGACCCAGAGGAGCACTCTGAAAGACCAGAAAAAGAGTGCCGAGAAGCAGCTTAAGGAAGTAAAAGAGAGTCTGGGCACTCTCAAAGATGCCCAGGACAAGGCTGCTCAGGCTTACTCGTCTTCAAAAAGCATATATGATAAGACCAATGATCTTTTCATTCGTTATCAGGCTTTTATAGCGGCAAATCCGGACTGCGCGACGACTGCCGGACTGGTTTCCGCCTCGATCCCGGAGACTGTCATCACCGAAGTTTCCGGCGGCGGAATGGAAAATGACGGAAATGTACTGGTCTTTTCTGTCCCGGGCGAGGAAGAAGACGGGCAGGAGGATGGAGGATCCAACAGCGGTACTCCTCAGTATAAAGAGAAAACAGTGAGCTCGGAAAAGCAGAGAACTGCCGCCGAACTCCTCAAGCTGCTGGGAGAGGTTCCGATCGCCGTGGAATATATGTCCACCCCGGGACTGGCTATGCTCAGGGATCAGATGGAACAGGCCAAGGCGCTTCAGGCCTCGGCGCAATCCGGATATGCCCAGGCGTCTTCTTCGGTCAAAACGCTGGAGAACACGATCAGCCAGCTGGATTCCCAGATCAGGGGTCTGGATAAAAATATCGGTGCGGCAAAGTCCGCCGCGGACGCGACCGCAGGCACCCAGGTTTATGACGCCCAGATCAGGGCGGCCGAGACCGGTGTGGAATCTGCCCAATATCAGAAAGATCTTTATATCGTAACGGCGCCGATCAGCGGGATCGTGGAGACTGTGAGCGTCACGGAGAAGCAGATGGCGGCGCAGGGACAGCCTGCCTTTGTGATATCGGACAAAGAGATCATGAAAGTATCATTCTATGTCCCGGAATCTGTCAGGGATCATCTGAGGATCGGAGATACGGTCAATGTTGATTCGGACGGGGGAAACCTGAAGGGAAGCATCACTTCCATAGGGACCGCCCTGGATCAGCAGAGAGGCCTCTTCAGGATCGAGGCGGATATTCTGACTATTCCTGACAAGAGCCTGCTTTCAAACACCAGTGTGAATCTTTCGGTCATTTCGGATTCGGTTGAAAATGAGATCCTTATCCCCTTTGACTCTGTTTATTATGACAACGATCAGGCCTATGTCTTTATCGTTCAGAGAGGAACGGATCAGACGACAGCCGTCCGCAGGAATGTCACTGCCGGATTATACAGTGAAGATATGATCGCGATTCCGCAAGGGCTCTCTGACGGGGAGGAAGTGGTCACATCCTGGGGCGCCGGGCTTAAGGACGGCGCTGTTATCGAAGTCATGCCGGCGCCGTCTGACTGAGCCGGAACTTCGTGGCCGGAGCGGTGTTTACAATGCATATACAGCTTGTATACAGTGCGCAGGCAGCCCGCTGCGGATGAATCGCTGCTGAAAGGAACTTTGTCTCAATGAATATTACGAAACTGGTCCTCAGGCGGCCTGTCTCCACGGCGCTGGTTGTTCTGGGTATAATCGTTTTCGGAGTCTTCTCGATACCGGGATTCAGCATGGAGTTGATCCCGGATATTGAGCTGCCTATGTATCTGGTCAATACGGTCTATCCGGGAGCGGATCCGACCACGATCGATGAACTGGTTACTTCCAAAATAGAAGACGCGGCTGAGACCCTGAGCGGCGTGGACAGTGTCGCCTCCTATTCATACAATGATTACTGTATGGTACTGCTGACCTATGATTACGGCCAGAATATGAATGACGCCTACACATCTCTGTCGGCAGCCCTGGACATGCTGGATCTGCCGGACGATGCGCAGGAACCTGTGATCATAGAGATGGATGTCAACCAGGTTCCCACAGTGTCCATTTCCGCCACCAGCAGCGGATCCTCCGATATGATGGCCTATATCGACCAGACAGTGGTGCCTGCCCTTGAGGGCGTGGGCAATGTCGCCAGAGTAGAAGTCACCGGTGGCAGGACCAATTATGTGCGTGTCCGTCTCAATGAGGACAGCATGCGTCAGTACGGCCTCAACATTTCGTCGATCGCCCAGCAGGTGGGCGCCGCGGACTACAATGTCCCCGCGGGCAAGATCAAGGCGGGTTCACAGGAGATCAGCATCAATACAAGCGCTGATTTCCTCTCTCTGCAGACCCTTGAGAATACGACGCTGACTACGGCGACGGGTGCCCAGGTCCGGCTGAAGGATGTTGCGAAGATCAGTATGGGAGTAAAGAACCCGTCTTCGATCAGCCGCTACAACGGGGCAGAAAATGTCACCATCCAGGTATACAAAGTCCAGAGCGCGTCTACTGTCAGAGTCGCGTCCAATGTCCGCAAGGCTCTGGACAGGATAGAAAAACAGGACGCAGGTGTGACCTTTGACATGATGTATGATTCTGGCGAAGAGATCACAAGCGCCCTGAAATCTGTCGGCGAGACGCTTGCCCTTGGTGTAGTCTTCGCCATGCTGGTCCTGCTGATCTTTTTCGGAGACCTCAGGGCTTCTCTGATCGTCGGCAGCTCCATGCCCCTCTCTGTCTTCGCGACACTGGTGATCATGTATCTTCTGGGATTTGACCTGAATATTATCACCATGGGAGCTCTCGTGATCGCGATCGGTATGATCGTCGACAACTCCATCGTGGTCATCGAGAGTTGTTTCCGCGCAACGGACCAGGGCCTCGATTTCCGGGAGGCTGCCGTCAGAGGTGCCGGGACTGTCATGATGAGTATCGTGGCTTCCACCATCACCACCTGTGTCGTCTATGTGCCCATGACCCTGATCGAAGGTCTTTCCGGGCAGATGTTCTCCCAGCTGGGCGTCATTATCGTGGTCGCCATGATCGCCTCCCTGATCAGCGCCCTTTGTATTGTCCCTCTTCTGTATGTCTATGTCAGGCCCAGGGAAAAGAAGGAAAATACCGCCAATTCAATCCTGGACCGGGTGCGGGCGGGGTATGACCGGCTGCTGAGAAAGCTTCTCTACAGAAAAAAGACCACTCTCTTCGTGAGTGTCCTGCTTCTGATCGGATCTTTTTTCATTGCGTCGACACTGACTTTTGAATTGATTCCGGCGGATTATAACGGAAGTATCACCATCACGGCGGATTTCCGTCCCGGTATGCGTCTTGAAGTCATGGACAAGGAGATGGAAAAGATTGGGGAGATGGTCAGCAAGGACCCCTATTTTGAAAACTACAGCCTGAGTATATCGGGCAGCCAGGCGGTTGTGACGGCCTATGCCGTCGACAAGTGCAAAAGATCCAGTGAAGACGCTGTTCAGGAGTACACACAGGCCCTCTCGGCTTCCACGGGAGCGGACATTTCGATCGCGCCCTCCGGAGGATCCAGCAGTTCCATGTCTTCATCTGTATCGGGCAGCACGGTCGACGTGGTCGTTCAGGGAGAGGATCAGGATTCTCTTGCCCGGGCCTGCCAGCAGGTGGAGGAAATGCTGGCTGCCATCCCCGGTGTGCTCCATGTCAAATCGGACGCCTCAACGCGGCAGACAGCCGGCCACATCGTGGTGGATCCCCAGAAAGCAGGGGCAGCGGGCCTTGCCCCCGCCCAGATCGCCATGGACCTCTACCAGACCATGAACGGCGTCACTGCCGCCCACATGGTAATGGACGGAAATGAATATGATATTATCCTGAACTATGCCGACGGGACTTATGAGGATGTCAATCAGCTCATGAACAAGCCCCTGACAGGAGCTGCCGGCAATACGATCACCCTTCACGACGTGGCCTCGATCGAGTACAGGCAGCAGCTGCAGATGATCCAGAAGACTGACGGAAAGATCCAGAATACCGTTTCCGCCACACCTTCAAAAGGCATGAAAGGGAAAGTGACCAGGGCTGTCAATGAGGCAAAGAAGAACATGACTCTTCCCCAGGGAGTGGAATTTACGACTTCCTCACTTGAGGACATGCAGGACGAAAACCTCTCGGCCATCTTCATGGCCATCCTGGCGGGTATTTTCCTGGTCTTCCTGGTGATGGCCATGCAGTTCGAGTCTCCCCGTTTCTCGCTGATGGTCATGACCTGTATACCCTTCTCCCTGATCGGTTCCTTCCTCCTGCTCTTTATCATGAGAAGCAGTATGAACATGGTCTCCATGATGGGCTTTTTGATGCTGATGGGTATCGCGGTCAATAACGGTATCCTGCTTGTCGATACTGTCAACCAGGAGAAGGAGCATATGGCTCTTGAGGAGGCCCTCGTAGCGGCCGGCAAGATCCGACTGCGCCCCATCCTGATGACCACCCTGACCACGATTCTGGCCATGGTCCCCATGGGATGGTTCTCTGACAATAAGATGATGTCCAGTATGGCATTTGTCATTATCGGAGGTCTGGTCGCCTCCACTATCCTGTGCCTTCTGATGATGCCTTCCTATTATCTGATCATATCCAAAAAAGAAAAACAGCAGGATGATGCCTGAAAAAACGGGCGGTCTGCGGCGTCAGCGCAGGCCGCCCTGTTTTTATCGCAGGGCTGCCGTAAGGTATATTTCGCCTGACGGCGAACGGCAGCCCGCGGGAGGGCAGAGGGCGCATTATTGCTGCCTCTGCCCTGTTTATGACACGGCACGTGAAATGTGATTTCCGCCTTGCGGCGGACACACGCCGGGTTGAAAAAATCCCCGGTTCTGATAAGATGACGGAAAGAAGACCGGGTATGATGGGACCGGCAATATGCATGTCACAGAGTGACCGCGGTAAAAATCAGGAGAAATGAAAAGATGGCAGCTAAGAAAGAGGATTTCGGACAGCAGCAGAAGCTCCTCAATAAGGAACTGAAAGAAGGGACATTCCGCAGGACCTATCTGCTGTGCGGCGAACAGGCATATCTGAGGATCCAGAACCGGGACAGGGTGCGGGCGGCACTACTGGGGGACGGCGATGAGATGAATGTGTCCGTCTATACAGGCATGGATGTGACCGCCAGAGAGGTGATCGATCAGGCTCAGACATTGCCTTTTTTTGCCGACCGCAGGGTGATCATCCTGGAAAATTCTGTCTTTTTTTCAAGCAAAGCCAGCGTGGAATCAGATGCCCTGGCAGCTTTTATTCCCGATATACCCGATACTGCCTCCATTATTTTTGTGGAGGAAAAACCGGACAAGCGCAAGAAGCTTTACAGGGCGGTCCAGAAAAACGGTTTTGTCCTCAACTGTGAAGATCTCTCTCCCAGGATGCTGGGCCAGTGGACTGCCGGTTTGTTCAGGAAAGGGGGGCTCTCAATCGACGGGGCGGTCCTCAACCTTTTCCTGGAGACAGTGGGAGAGGATATGATGAATATCGTCAGCGAATCCGAAAAGCTGATCGGCTACTGCATGGGCAGAGAAAAGATCACGGACCAGGATATAAGGGCCGTGTGCAGTCCACAGCTCAGGGACAGGGTCTTTGAGATGGTGGCGGCTGTATCGCGCAGACAGAAGCAGAAAGCGCTTTCTATCTATATGGATCTCATAGCCCTGCGCACACCGGCACAGGTCATCCTGACCCTGCTGCAGAGGGAGTATTCCCGTCTGCTGCAGATCAGGGAACTTCGCAGGGCGGGACAATCCGGTGAGGAGATCGCCGCGAGAACGGGTATTTCTGCCTGGATCATAAAAAAGAATTATATGCCGGTGATCGGGAAAATGGACGCCGGCAGGCTGGAGCGGTCTCTGCAGTACTGTCTGCAGGCCGATCAGGATTATAAGAGCGGGAAGATCGACGCCGGCATTGCGGTGGAGATGACCATTATACGGCTGTGCGGCTGATGGCGGCTCAGAGAGAGCAGCAGAGCGTGAAGACGCGGAGATGACGCCGCCCGTCTGCCGGGTCGATGAGAGGAAGATAGCATGGAGACAGGAGAAGATAAAAGCCTGAAGAAACCGGGTGACGCTCTGCTGGAGTGGTATGATTCACACCGCAGGGATCTCCCCTGGCGGCAGGAACCGACACCCTATCATGTCTGGATCTCGGAGATCATGCTGCAGCAGACCCGTGTTGAAACAGTCAGGGGATATTATGCCCGTTTTCTGGAGCGCTTTCCGGATGTGCGCTCCCTTGCGGAGGCGGAAGAAGATGAATGTCTCAAACTCTGGGAGGGTCTGGGCTATTACAGCAGGGCGAGGAATCTGAAGAAGGCTGCAGGGGAAATCATGTCCTGTTATGGCGGACAGATGCCCCGCAAGGCTTCTGAGCTGAGAAAACTGTCCGGTATCGGACCTTATACATCCGCGGCGATCGCCTCTATTGCTTACGGGGAGAAGATACCTGCAGTGGACGGCAATCTGCTTCGCGTTTTTTCCCGCCTGGCCCTTTATGAAGAGGAAATCCGCAGGCCGGCTGCTGCCGCGGCTGCGCACAGCTTTTTTATGGGGATAATGCCGGATGACAGACCGGGAGATTTTAATCAGGCTATGATGGACCTGGGATCCGGCATCTGCGTGCCCGGAACGGGACCGGCATGCCAGGCCGATCCCGGGGCCTGTCCCCTGAGTCCTTTCTGCAGAGCTTATCATGAAAACAGGGCAGCGTCTCTGCCGGTCATGCCGGCCGCGAAAGAGAGACGGGTCGACAGGAGGACCATCCTGCTCATACGTGACGGAGACCGTGTCCTTCTGCGCAGACGCCCCTCCAGGGGACTGCTGGCGGGTCTTTATGAATTTCCGAATGAAGAGGGCTGGCTGACCGATCGGGAGGCTGTCGAAAAAGCCAGGAGCCTGGGCTGCGAGCCGGTCAGGATCAGCCCGCTGAAAGAGTCCAGGCATATTTTCACTCACCGCGAGTGGCATATGCAGGCATATGAAATCTGGACGGGAAGCTTTCCGGAAAAAGAACCGTCAAAAAACAATGCGGAAACTACTTCGGAGAAAGAATTCCCGAAAGATAATACGGAAACTATTTTGGAGAAAGAATCCTCGAAAGATAATACGGAAACTATTTTGGAGAAAGAATTCCCGAAAGATAATACGGAAACTATTTTGGAGAAAGAATCCTCGAAAAATAATGCGGAAAGCAGGGGAAAGCCTTTCTTTGTCCAGGTAAGCCGGCTGCAGGAAAAGTACGCAATACCAAGTGCCTATGCGGCCTATCTGTCCCTCCTCTGAGTCGGCTGAGACGGTTTTGGCGAGACGTATTCGACATATTCGTGTCAGACAAAAATCCAGATTAACTCCGGGGGGTGGAAGCTGACTTTTCACTTCAGGGACGTATTCACGACGTATTCGACATATTCGTGGAAGACAAAAATCCAGATTAACCCCCGGGAGGCTGGAAGCTGACTTTTCACTTCAGGGACGTATTCACGACGTATTCGAACAGATTATGCGTCGAACGGATTATGCGTCGAACGGATTATGCGTCACGCGGATACTCGTATTCGCGATCCGCGCCGCATGGCGCGCATGCGTCGACATGAGTCGTGTATTTTTTGTATAAAAAAAGAAACTGTATTCCGATAGATTATTATGATATAATATTATGTCTATGTGTGCGGTGAGGAGCTCTGTACGGCCCAGGACCAGACACATGACATTGGCTTCGCGCAGACGTGCTCCGGCATCCCGGCAGGCTGCGGAAGAGTGACGGCCTCATACAACCAAGGAGGTATGTTTTTATGAAACTGTTATCAATTGCCGTTCCATGCTATAACTCACAGGATTATATGGAAAACTGCATCAAGACGCTTCTGGTCGGAGGAAATGAGGTCGAGATCCTTATCGTGGATGACGGCTCCGCCGACATGACTGCGGAGATTGCGGACCGGCTGGAAAGAGAACATAAAGGGATTGTACGTGCCATCCATCAGCCCAACAAGGGACACGGGGGCGCGGTCAACACAGGGCTGGAGAACGCGACCGGTCTTTATTTCAAGGTCGTCGACAGCGATGACAAAGTCAAGCCCGCCGCCTACAAGAGCATACTGGATGTGCTCCGCCGTTTCAGCGGCGCGGGACAGGCTGAGGACGCAGGTTTTGAAGACCGGCAAGTGGATGGGAAGGAAGAGCCGATCGATCTCCTGATCTCCAACTTTGTCTACAACAAAGAGGACAAGAACCGCCACAAGATCATGGAGTACAGAAAGTGCCTCCCCAGGGATCGTGTCTTTTCCTGGGATGAGGCCGGGCATTTCCCGGTCGGGAAATATATTCTCATGCACTCTGTCATCTTCAGGACTCAGATGCTGCGCGAGAGCGGTCTCAGGCTTCCCGAGCACACATTCTATGTCGATAATATCTATGTCTTCAATCCGCTTCCCTATGTGAACAGGATGTATTATCTCGACGTAAACTTTTATTACTACTTCATCGGAAGAGAGGATCAGTCGGTCCACGAGTCCGTCATGATCAAGCGGCTTGACCAGCAGCAGAGGGTCAACCGCATCATGATCGATTACTATACAGATCCTGCCAACCAGGAGAGAATCGGAAAACACAAGGCTCTCAAACAGTATATGTTCAACTATCTGGAGATCATCACCACGATCACTTCGGTCCTGGCTATTCGCTCAGGCACGCCCGAGCATCTGCAGATGCGCGACGAGATCTGGGACTATCTGAAGAGCCGGGATGAGAAACTCTGGAAAAAGATGAGGATGAGACCTTTGGGAATGGCTATGAATGTTAAAAGCAGTCTTCCCAAATCTTTCGTATCTGTGTGCTATCTTGCGGCACAGAGACTCTTCAGTTTTAACTGATCTCTTTACAGTTTTCACTTACTGTTTTTCGGTTTAACTGGCAGATCTTCAGTTTTAACTGGTGAAATGATCTGCCAACAGATTGCATCAGGAGCGATTTTTAACAGGAGGAATATTATGTGTGGAATTGTTGGTTATATAGGACAAAAGCAGGCTGCTCCCATCCTTCTTGACGGACTGTCCAGGCTGGAATACAGAGGATATGATTCGGCCGGACTGGCTGTCCGGGACGGCGAGGCGGAGCCCGCGATCGTCAAGGCAAAGGGCAGGCTGAAGATTCTGGAAGAGAAGACCAATGGCGGCCATGCCATGATCGGCACCTGCGGAATCGGCCACACCCGCTGGGCTACCCACGGCGAACCTTCGGAGGGAAATGCCCATCCCCACTGCACCGATGACCGCTCGATCATCGGCGTCCACAACGGCATTATCGAAAACTATCAGGAGCTCAAGGAAAAGCTTCTTCGCAAAGGCTATTCATTCATGACCCAGACTGACACGGAAGTCGCGGTCAAACTCGTCGATTATTACTATAAAAAAGACCAATTGGGTCCTCTGGAGGCAATCGCCCACTCCATGATGCGCATCCGCGGCTCCTATGCCCTGGTGTTCATGTTCCGCGATTTCCCCGGAGAGCTCTTTGCTGCCCGTAAAGACAGCCCCATGATCATCGGCGTCGAAGACGGCGAGACATATCTGGCCTCCGATGTCCCCGCGATCCTGCGCTACACCCGCAATGTCTATTATATCGGCAACAGTGAGATCGCCAGGATCTCCGCCGGCAATGTGACTTTCTACAACATTGACCAGGAAGAGATCACCAAAGAGATCACCGAGATCAAATGGGATGCGGAATCCGCTGAGAAGGGCGGTTTCGAGCACTTCATGATGAAGGAGATCCACGAGCAGCCCAAGGCGGTTCAGGATACTTATAATTCCATCGTTAAAAACGGAGAGATCGTCCTGGAGGGCATTTCCCTTTCCGAAGACGAGATCAAAGGGATCAGTGATATCAATATCGTGGCCTGCGGCAGTGCCTATCACATCGGCATCAGCCTGCAGTATGTGATCGAGAAGCTTGCCAGGATTCCGGTCCGCGTAGAGCTGGGAAGTGAGTTCCGCTACCGCGATCCCATCCTCAGCAGCAGTACTCTGGTCATCGTCATCAGCCAGTCCGGCGAGACGGCGGACTCTCTGGCTGCCCTGCGCGAGGCCAAGGACAAGGGCGCCAGGACACTGGGCATCGTCAATGTCATCGGCTCAACCATCGCCCGTGAGGCGGACGATGTGCTCTACACGCTGGCCGGCCCCGAGATCGCTGTCGCGACGACCAAGGCCTACTCCACCCAGCTGATCGCGGGATACCTTCTCGCTATTAAGTTCGCTTTTGTCCGCGGTCTCATCACAAAGGAACAGATGACCAAGTATCTTGAAGATATCGCCCAGCTTCCCGACAAGATCAGCAGGGTGCTCGAAGACAAGGAGAGGATCCAGTGGTTCGCCTCCAAGTTCTCCCATGCCCGCAATATCTTCTTCATCGGCAGAGGGATTGATTACGCGATCTGCCTGGAGGGCAGCCTCAAGATGAAGGAGATCAGCTACATCCACTCCGAAGGATATGCGGCGGGTGAGCTCAAGCACGGCACGATCAGCCTGATCGAGGACGGGACACTGGTCATCGGTGTTGTTACACAGCCCGACCTCTATGAGAAGACCGTCAGCAACATGGTCGAAGTCAAGAGCCGCGGAGCTTATCTGATGGGTCTGACCACCTATGGCCAGTACAATATCGAGGACACTGCCAACTTCACAGTCTATGTGCCCAAGACTGATCCTCTGTTCGCGAACAGCCTGGCCATCGTATCTCTCCAGCTGCTGGCCTACTATATCAGCGTAGCCAAGGGTCTCGACGTCGACAAGCCCAGGAATCTGGCCAAGAGCGTTACGGTCGAATAAACGTTAATGGTCACTTTGCCCATTTTGCCCGCCTCATTTTGGGATACGGACAAATTGGGCGAAGTCTGTGAACTGCGGGCGCTGCTGCCACGTTGCTCTATAGACGAGAAATCCGCCCGGTGAGTGAGCAGGCGCTCCCCGTGCGCCTGTGCCGCAGGAGAATCTTTTTATGTATAAAAAAGAAAAAACGGGCTGGCTGAAACACCTGGACTTTATTGTGCTGGATCTCATAGTATTCCAACTATGTTATATTCTCAGTTACTGGATCCTGCGTGGAATTTCCAATCCATACAAGATCGTCCTCTACCGCTACCAGGCAATTGTCTATCTGTTCTGCCAGCTGATCGTGGTCCTTGTCACGGAAAGTTACAAGAATGTGCTCAGGAGAAGCACTTTCATGGAACTCACCGCGACATTCCGCTACATAGCAGGCGTTGAGATCCTCAACCTGCTCTACCTGTTCTCGGTCCATCAGATCTACATGATCTCCCGACTTCTGACAGGTCTGACGGCGGTGATGTTTTTTATCGTTTCATTTATTGCCAGGCTCATAAATAAGAAAAGGATCCTGGATATGAGAAAGGACCAGAAGGGACAGAGGTCCCTGATGGTCATCACTTCCAGTCATCTGGTCGATCAGGTGATCAGTGAGCTGACAGAGCATTCCTATCACGACTATTTTATTTCAGGCATCATCCTGATGGACCAGGCCTCCGCGGACAGGAAGGAGATCAACGGAATCCCGACGCTGGGAAGAGGGGAGAACATCCTCTTCTATATCAGCCGCAACTGGGTGGATGAGGTTTTCCTCTACCAGCCGGACAATCTCCCCTATCCGACCGAGATGGTCGATTCCCTGCTCAATATGGGAATCACTGTCCACTACTGTATCTCCGCCCTGAACGAGAGCCGCTGGGGCACCCAGGAGGTCGAGAAGATCGGCAATTACAAAGTGCTGACAAACAGCCTGCGTATCGTCTCGATCCGGGAACTTGCCCTCAAGAGGATCATCGACATAGCCGGCGGGATCGTGGGCTGTATCCTGACTGCGATCATCTTTATTTTCATCGCGCCGGCCATCTACATAAAGTCCCCCGGCCCCATCTTCTTTACCCAGAAGAGGATCGGGAAAAACGGCAAAGTTTTCAGGATGTACAAGTTCCGAAGCATGTATATGGATGCTGAGGAGCGCAAAAAAGCCCTTATGGAGAAAAACAAGGTCCAGGACGGCATGATGTTCAAGATGGACGATGATCCCCGTATCATCGGAAGCGAAAAGAAGGACAAGAACGGAAGGCCGAAGGGAATCGGCAACTTTATCCGCAGGACCTCCCTGGATGAGTTCCCTCAGTTCTGGAACGTGCTCAAGGGCGAGATGAGCCTGGTGGGCACCAGACCTCCCACCCTGGACGAGTGGGAAAAATATGACCTTCACCACCGCGTGCGAATGAGCATCAAGCCCGGGATCACCGGACTGTGGCAGATCAGCGGAAGAAGCGACATCACTGACTTCGAAGAGGTCGTGAAGCTTGACCGCGAGTATATCGAGACCTGGAGCATAGAGCTGGATTTCCAGATCCTGCTCAAGACCGTTTCGGTCGTGCTCAAACACACGGGTGCCGAGTGACAGGGTTCATCAAAAGTATTTACTGACAGGAACTGTGAAAAAAATTCTAAACACAGGAGCTGCAAAAAAAATTATCGGCAGAAACTGTAATATAGAGAATTTTTGTACTCGGGAACTGCAAACTGAAAAAAAGAAAACAGCTGCATTTTCGCCGGTTTTGACGAAAATACAGCTGTTTTTTATCGCAGGGCTGCCGTAAGGCACCTTTCGCCTGAAGGCGAACGGCAGCCCGCGGCAGGGCATAGGGCGGCATATGAACTGCATTGCAGTTCATATGCCGCCTTTACCCTGTTAACATTGAAATCAGTCATACATGATTGTGAACGCGGGACCTGGCCACAGGTATATTTTTACCCTGTGTCTGGCAAGGGCGTGCTGCGGATCACTGGCCGAAATATCTCTTGCGGTTTTCCGGAGTGGAGTTCATGACCGCGCATGCGGCAAGGGAGAGATAGGATTCCTGCGGGGTCTCACTGCGGCCGGTGATGGCGATGGGAATATTGCTTCCGATCAGGATTCCGCAGTTGTGGGCGCCCGTGCTGGTATGCAGGACTTTGACGATCAGGTTTCCGGTCATCAGGTTCTGGACGACAACACCGTCGAAATCGCCGCAGGCAGGGTTGTCATAGTTTTTGAGGCGGGCGGACTCTTTGTCCACGATCAGGTCCCAGGTGATGGGGCCCACCAGATTGCAGTCCGCGATCGGCTCATCGTTGTGGTCGATGATAATTGTCTGGGCTTCAACAGTGTCCCTCATATGGAAGGCGGGCTTCTCGATCAGGGAGAGAAGAGCAATATTGGGGTGCTCGACACCGAAGACGCTGAGGGCGTCGACCATGTTGCGCACCACATCCTTGCGGTTCTCGATGGAAGGCCTGACCAGCAGAGTCACATCGGAGAGAGCCAGAAGCTTGTGGTAGGTAGGGATCTTGAGCATGACGATGTGTGTCAGGAGCCGGCCGGGCCGGATCAGATGATTGGCCTTGTTCAGAACCGGCATCAGAAAGTCGCGGGTCTGTGTATTTCCGCGCATCAGCATATCGGCTCCACCATCCTGGATCATTTCGATCGCGAACTGCACGGAATTGGTGTCGCTGGTGACTGGCTGCAGATCGAATTTGCGGTCTGTCATTCCGATTTTTTCCAGGGTATTATTGATTTTCCTGTAGCTTCCGATCAGGATGGGATCAACGAATCCGTCTTCCTGGGCCTGAAAGACACCCCTGAGTATGTTCTCGGCGTCAGCACCTGCAATGGCAACCCTTATGGGAGTCCCGCAGGCTTTGGCCTGATCGATGATTTTCTGAAATTCAGGTGCGTATTCATTGGAATTACTCATATAGAACCTCTTTTCCTCTCCGGGAGTTTCCGCCCTGCCGGAGAACAGATTTGCGGGATAATGACACTAGTGCTTTGAGCATAGCACACAGACCTGTATGATTAAAAGCTTAGCACAGCTTTTATCAGCTTTTTATCTGTCTTCATTGTTATTGTACAGACCCACCTGAAACTCGAGGTGTTTTTCGCGGGTTTTTGCGAAAAACCCGAGTTGTATGGCGCGAACACACTCGCAGAGTGTGTTGCGCACAGCAAAGCGTATTGGAATCGCCGCTCAACGTTACATGTGCACGCCCTTCGAGGGGGCGTGTACAGATACTCTTCATTTCCGTGTCTGCCTGCCATTAAACCGGGGAGTGCCGGTTGTTTATTTGTATAGTCTTGCAGCCCTTGTGAGCCTGGTGTTCTAAACACCGGAGTGTATTTTTTTAGCCTCCGGATCAGAAAAGTCCGCCATACTTGAGGAAGAGCGGAGCGAAGACCAGGGCGACAACGGTCATGAGCTTGATCAGAATGTTGATGGAGGGGCCTGATGTATCCTTGAAGGGATCGCCGACAGTGTCTCCGACGACAGTGGCGTGATGGGTGTCACTGCCCTTGCCGCCGTTATGGCCCTCTTCCACATATTTTTTCGCGTTGTCCCAGGCACCGCCGGAATTGGACATGAAGATGGCCAGCATGACACCAGTCACCAGAGCTCCGGCCAGCAGCCCGCCCAGAGCAGTGGGTCCCAGGACAATGCCTACGAAGAGGGGGCAGATGACGGCCATGACACCGGGTACAAGCATTTCGCGCAGGGCTGCCTGAGTGGAGATGGCGACGCATGTCGTGTAATCGGGCTTTCCTGTACCCTCAAGGATGCCGGGGATGGTGCGGAACTGGCGGCGGACCTCCGCGATCATTTTGTAAGCTGCCTTGGAGACGGAATCCATCGTCAGCGCTGAGAAAAGGAAGGGAAGCATACCTCCCAGGAAGAGTCCCACGATGACTTTGTAGTCCAGAAGGTTGATTCCGCTCTCAAAGAGGCTGACAGCCTGAGCGTAGGAGACGAAGAGTGCCAGGGCAGTCAGGGCGGCGGAACCGATCGCGAAGCCTTTGCCCATGGCGGCAGTTGTATTTCCCACGGCGTCCAGACGGTCCGTGATCTTGCGGACACGGCTGGGCAGATGGGACATTTCCGCGATACCGCCGGCGTTGTCGGCGATGGGGCCGTAGGCATCAACGGCGACAGTGATGCCTGTCGTGGACAGCATTCCTACAGCTGCCAGGGCGATGCCGTACAGGCCGCAGGAGAGGAATGCTCCGATGATCCCGATGCAGATCAGGACGATCGGAATGGCGGTGGACTGCATGCCGACCGCTATGCCGCTGATGACGGTCGTGGCAGGCCCTGTCTCAGACTGCTGCGCGATCTTTTTGACAAAACGATAGTCGCCGGAAGTGTAGATCTCAGTGACGATACCAATGATCAGACCTACAACCAGGCCGAAGATAATGGAAAACGCCTCTCTGAGAGAGTGGAAGAAAAACCAGCTCAATGCAAGAGAACCCAGAATGACGATAATGGCGGAAGAGTAGCTTCCGGCCTTGAGGGCCTTGTGGGGATTGGAGTTCTCATCTCCCTTTACAAAGAAGCATCCCAGAATGGAGGCGATGATGCCTGTCGTAGCGATGACAAGAGGGAAAACAGCTCCGCTCACCTGATGATAGACGACACCCAGCGTCAGGGCCGAGACAAGTGAACCCACATAAGATTCAAAGAGGTCAGCGCCCATGCCGGCCACGTCGCCGACGTTGTCACCCACGTTGTCAGCGATGACAGCGGGATTTCGGGGATCGTCCTCGGGAATACCTGCCTCGACTTTACCGACCAGGTCAGCGCCTACGTCGGCAGCTTTAGTGTAGATACCGCCGCCGACACGGGCAAACAGGGCGATCGAGGAGGCCCCCAGAGAGAAGCCGGACAGGACATCGGGATTTTTGGTGACCAGATAGATCAGACCCGCGCCGACCAGACCGAAGCCCACAACGCACATGCCCATGACCGCGCCGCCCGAAAAGGCGACGGACAGAGCAGCGTTCATGCCGTGATCTTTGGCCGCGGCTGCAGTCCGGACATTGGCTTTTGTGGCGACATTCATACCGATGAAGCCGGCGGCCGTTGAGAAAATGGAACCGACCAGAAAGCAGTAGGCTGTCAGCCAGCTTGTCCCGATTCCGATCAGGACGAAAAGGACAGCGACAAAGAAGACCAGGATTCTGTACTCAGCCATCAGAAATGCGCGCGCTCCTTCATGGATGAAGGCGGCGATTTCTTTCATGCGGTCTGTTCCGGCGTCCCTGCGGGATACTTTCAGGATTAGATAATAGGCGAACAGAAGTGCCAGAACGCCCGAGACAGGTGCCAGAATAAGAAATACTCCCATAACTAATACCTCCCTTTTTGAATTTACATTTAAATATGAAATGCGGCAGAGAACAGTGTGTCCGTAACTTGTAACACCCTGACCGGGTGTGTGAATACATCACTTACTTGTTGCTGGTAACACTGCATTCCCTTATTTTCGATACCGGGAACGCCAAAAGCCTTTAAAACGGAGCATAGGAACAGGGATAGACAGCTGCGTGAAAAAGCCGCAATGCTCCGAAAATGAAATGGTAAGAGATACAGGATATATCAGATTATCTGCGTGAGAAAAAATGAACTAAATAAATTAAAAATCGTGCATTTTTTATGACAAAGTTACAGTACAGACCCCCTCGAATTCGAGGCGTTTTTGCGCGATTTTCAGCGCAAAAACCCGAGTGGAACGGCGTTCGCCCCATTC
>JBGUNJ010000093.1:0-17276 GCA_045117315.1 Lachnospiraceae bacterium
CGCATATCCGGTCTTGCGGACATTTGCGAGCGCCCACACATGAGCACAAAGCAACGCAAAGGCGCGGAACGCGACTGCCGCGGGGCGGGGTGCGAATGTGTGGAGCGATGCGAAAGCTCGCAAGAGCGGAGCAGCGCGTGTTTATTCATCCCTGTTTGTGAACGCGATATCATGGGCATAAGTGAAAATCAACAGCGAGCAAGCGGCCGCAAAGACGGATATGCCCGCATATCCGGTCTTGCGGACATTTGCGGGCGCCCACACATGAGCACAAGTATGGATGCAAAAGAGGAGGAATACACCACCCCTTCCACGACCGGCATTGGAAGAGTTTTCCAGACCGTGGAGAGGGTTTTCCGGGGAGCGGATGCGGAGGTCTGCTATATCACCCGCTCCTATCTGACCCGGCACGGAGACGGTCCTATGGAAAATGAGATCAATGACGACCGGATGAGGGATCTGCTGCCCGGCGTCGGGGCAGACTTCACAAATGTTGAGAATTCTTTTCAGGGAAGACTTCGATATGGTATGATGGATTCGGATTTGCTGATCAAAAGAATACAGGACGATTACGCGCGCGCCTGCGGCCCCACCGGAAACCATTACCGGTCCTCGCTGATGGTCACTCATATGAACGAATACGCCGGGGTCGATACAGACCTCCTGGCGGACTGCTTCGGGACGTTGTACCTTTCGGACGGAAGGACAGGCCGGGATGTCAGGATTTGCTCCTGAGGTCACAGGTATTGCGCGGTAAAAATTCAGGACTCGCCCGCGAGTCCTGCGCGCGTATCCCTAAACTGTTACGAATCACGGATACTGCGCAGTGAAGAAAAAACGCATTTGGAAAAGGATGATTCTCAGCATGCAATCAGAACAGCAGTACCTGAACAATTATGATCCGTCACTTTTCGAACACCCTTCAGTGACCGTAGACATACTGATTTTCACGGTGTGGGACAAAAAGCTGCGCCTGCTCCTGATCAAAAGGAATATGTATCCTTTTCTTGGCAAGTGGGCTATTCCCGGAGGCTTCCTGCAGATGGACGAGTCCGCCGATCAGGCGGCCGTGCGGCGCATATATGAAGAGGCCGGTGTAAAAAATGTCCACATGGAGCAGCTTTACACCTTCTCTGCTGTCAACCGCGACCCCCGCACCAGAGTCATCTCCATCGCCTACCTGGCGACCGTGCCTTTTGAAAAGCTGCAGTACATGGCCGGGGAAGGAGCGGATGAAGCCGCCCTGTTCACAATAGAAGGGGTCACGGAAAACAGCCTCGACGCAGATCACGGGGCATCTGCCGTTCCCTGCTCCGAAGACCTGGTTCTGACCAGTCCCGACGGAATGTCCATAAGAGGATCCGACCTGGCATTTGACCACGCGGAGATTATCCGCACCGCAATCCTCAGAATGCGCGGCAAACTCAACTACACAGACCTCTCCTTTGGATTTCTGAACGACCCTTCCGCTTTTTCACTGACAGAGCTTAGGAACATCCACGAAGCAATCCTCGGCCACACTCTGGATATCGGAAACTTCCGCAGGACGATTAAACGGGAATACGAGGCGGCAGGCAGGATTGTTGAAAAAGGCCTGGAAAAAGGCTCAGTAGGAAGGCCGGCAATGCTCTACAGCTACAAGAGGTAAAAGCGGAGAATACATTTTATGAGCCGTGTTTACAGGGTAGATGCGGCTGCGCCCCCCTCTGCCTCTCGCTGACCGGACCGCGTCTGCCGCAGGTCGGAAAATATATCAAACACATTTAACAAATTAAAAATGATGCGTCATTAAAAATACCGGCAGGACTGTCACCCTGACAGCCTGCCGGCTTTTTTTGCATTTATTTTCTAAGTCCCGGACATCAGATCCCTTCGATGGTCACCTCAAAATACAATTTGCGGTCTGCAGGCAGGAAATACGCAGGAGTGCTCCCGTCTCCCGTGTTCTTTCCGCAGCAGTCAAAGTCCGTCCGTGTCAGGGCACAGCGCACATTTGTATAATGCACAGGCGGCAGATCACAGGAATGTGATGCCGCTTCAAGTTCCTGATGAGAGTAAGGAAGGGCGGAAAACTCCATGACAGACCGTCCCGGAGCATCTGAACCGGAGTGGTCTTGCCGACAGCATATTCCTTCTTTGTTCCCCGCTGTAAATCTGATCCCTCTGCCGAGACGGTCAGTCACACACGCCCAGCGGACGCCGGAGCGGCTGCCGCACTCCTGAGGGATGGGATGATGCGTCAGATTTTCCGACACTGTACCCCTATAGATTCCGAGTCTGGATCCCCGGCTGCGGCAGGCATAATTTTCAGCCGGTCCGTTTCCGTAAAAAGTGAAGCTGTCAAGATCCGGGTTCAGCCGGAAACTGAAGCCGAATACAGGCAGGGGAGGAATTGCAGGGAACAAGCCTGCCTGAACATCTTCGCAGTCGTTTTTATCGGAAACCGTCATGTCAGGCACCCACTCCAGAGACATCGTGAGACGACCGTCCGCATAAAAACGGTATCCTGCCGCTGCAGATCCTCCGGAAAAAGGAAGCTGATATTCCAGGTGGAGGAAAATGCTTCCATCCTCTGCGAAGATCCGCAGTGTATCCCTGCGGGGCGTCAGATATTCGTCCGCCAGTTTCCAGACCCCGCAGCGGGCTGCCTGACGGATACCGGCTTCATTCACTGAAGGGACACGCCAGAAACACGGACGGGGCATTTTTTCAAACAGTTCTCCATACGCAAAAGAGGAACTGCCGCCCGGAACCCGGCCGCCGGCCACACTGCCTGCCGGGTAAAGACTGCCTCCGTGGCGGAAGGACACGATTCCGCCCCGGACAAGAGAAAACAGAGCCTCAAAGCAGTCGCCCCTGATCCCCATAAAACCGGGCACATGGTTAAAATCCAGCCAGCCGCAGGAAGTCTGAACGGAAAACTGCCGCAGTGAATCCATGTCTGTTATTTCCACTGCTCCCCCGGATGGAACAGGCTGTCTCTTCTCTTTTTCATTGAACCAAAATGAACCCGTTCCCTTGTCAGAGGCTGTTTCTTTCCCAACGTCAGAAACGGAGCCCGTCCCTGTGAGGAAAACTCCCTGTCCGAAGTCTGTCTCATGTCCTTTTTCCGCCCAGGCACAGTCTTCGCGCAGGCGCATGGAGACCGTCACCGCGTATTCAACAGGCTGTAAAGATTTTTCCGCCTCGATCTGAGCTATTATTTTCAGAATCGGCCGGGGAAGGCAGTACTCCTCTTCCGAGAGCGGAGCAACCGCAGTGTTCATCATGACTTCCGCGATTCTCTTTCCCTCTCGATCCAGGCTGACGATGCAGTCATACCGGTCCGTTGCAGTGAACAGATTATCATTCCTGATCAGGACACGGTCTCTGGCCACATTCAGCCGGATACTCTGGAAACGATAAGCAGTTTCCTGAATCCTGCCGGGATAGGGGCGGCGCATTCCGTCGATTATGCCGCCGGCTGTTCCGCCGTCAGGGCCGCTGTCACAGCCATCACACCCGTCTTCAGCCGTGTACTCTCCGGTGCAGCACCCATACCCATAAGCCAGGAAGTCCTCGCCACGGCGGTTTTTGAGCCGGATAGCAGGTTCGATAAATTCCGGGATAAATTCCCCCTGACCCGAGATTTCACTCAATGCCGGGAAATCGCCGCAATTCGCTTCGCGGGAGGTCTCTGCCGCCATCCGGTCTGCACGGAGCTCCGGAATTCCTTCGCGGGAGGTCTCTGCAGCCATCCGGTCTGCAGTGGATTCCGGAATCTCTCCCGAAATCAAATACAAACCGAGTTCGTCACAGAACCGGCTGAGCGCAGGCGAATAAGGATGACGGCCGGTACGCACAGCATTGATGTTGATCTTTTTCATCAGGAGCAGATCCTGATAAACAGTTTCCGCCGCCACGGCATGCCCGCTGTCGCAGGAGAATTCGCGGTAATCCACTCCCCGGAAAACAATCTGCTTCCCGTTGAGACAGACCCTGCCGTCCCTTTTGGCAAAACGGCGGAAAACCACCCTCTCGCGGACGATTTCCAGAAGGATCTGTCCGGATCCACCGGGTGCTTTATCTTCTGTTTTTTCTGTTTTTTCTACTTTTTCTATTTCCCCGGGTTCTTTTATTTCCTCAGTGCCTTCTGTTTTTTCAGTCTCTTCTTTTTTTTCAGTCTCTTCTTTTTTTTCAGTTCCTTCTCTTTCTTCAGCCTCTTCTCTTTTTTCAGTCTCTTCTCTTTTTTCTCTTTTTTCACAGACCAGACGAAGGGTCAGGTCGTAGAGCTGCGGATCCTCCGGGCTCCAGATGGCGGGAGATGCAAGCTGTTCTGAAATGAACACTTTGGAAAAACCAGAAGAATCGGAAGATTCGGAAGCGTTGGAAGATTCGGAAAATTCCGTCCCGGTAACAGCCGCCGCGCCCTCCAGAATCTGCTCTTCCCCTTTGGTAAGGGCATAATAAAGACACAGACGCTGTTTTCTGCCTTTTTCAGGGTCCGCATTAGTCTTTGATATCCGTACCTGCGCTTCAATCTCAAGCTTTCCCGTCTCCAGGCTCTCATCGAGTTCCGGACGGATCCGCAGATCATAGAGATGTGCCGCGGGAACTGTATAGAGATACACATCGCGGAAAATACCTGAGAAGCGGTAATAGTCCCTGCTGTCCTGACTTCTTGAGGATGTCCGCCCGAAGACACGCACAGCCAGCTTGTTTTCCCCCTCTTCCAGATATGGCGTCAGGTCAAATTCCGAAGGGGCAAAAGAGTCTTCACTGTAGCCCGTGTAATGTCCGTTGCACCACAGGGCAAAGCCGCGCTCCATTCCCTGGAAAGAGATGATCAGCGGGCTGCCGTCCTCTACAAAGCTCTTCATCGAGGGAGGAAGACGGAAATATTTCACATAGGAAGCGGTGGGATTAAAATCAAAAATTTCCTTGCCAGGAATGAAATTTTCCCGTGTCCCCGCCAGCTCCTGATAAACGGGATCTGGCATGACTCCATATCCTTCCATTTCAATATTGGAAGGCACGCGGATATCCGCCCAAAGATGGCAGTCATAGCCCGGCACCTCAAATCCCGGGGCTGCCTCTGCCGGCTTCGCCGCCCAGGAAAATTTCCACAATCCGTTGAGTGAAAATCGAAAAACCGAATCGCCCGCTGTTCCTGCCGGCTGCCGGACGCCTCTTTCCAGTTCCGCATCATCCGCAAAAAACAGATGACCGGAATGGGCCGGAAGACAGTTTTCCCTGACGCGGTCAGGATCCGCAATGATCGCGGGATCAAACCGACCTTCCTCTGCCTGTTTTGTTTCTTCATAAGGCTCCGCCTGTTTTGTTCCTTCATGAGGCTCCGACTGCTTTGTTCCTTCATGAGGCTCCGACTGTTTTGTCCCCGCCTCTGCACCTGCCTGATCCGAAATCTCTCCGGGTGCAGTCTGTCCCTTCTCTTCCGCTCCCTGCCTTTCTTTGGCCATGCGCCGGTTCCTGTTCTCTTCCGCAGTCCTGGCTGCATTCACCATGTACTTGGCGTACTTCTGAAGAAAAGGTTCCAGCCTGCCGCTGATACCGTCAAAGCAGATCCCGAGCAGATCTTCGCCGCTGCTCTCCCTGTATCGCTTGAGCCTGGTGCGGAACCTCTGGATCGTCCGCAGGCTGAGGGGCTGGCCGACAGCATTCGTGATATGGAGCGCCGTCCGAAGCCGCAGGTCAAACATGGCGGCTTCCACCAGGTCCTCATCCGACATTCCCCGGATCTCCTGCAGGAGCATAGCCCCGGCCAGCACATTGACGGGAACATTTCTCCTGGACTTGCGCTCGCTGTAGAGCGGCGCGAAAATCTTTTCATCTATATAGGGAAAAATATCCGAAGCAAAGGCGACTGCCCATGATTTCTCCAGTGCATCCTTTTCCTTCCCGGTCAGCGGACCGAGCTCTGTCCCGAATCCAAGCTGTTCATATGTATATGTGGATAATGCCATCTCTGTTCCCTCTCAACGCAGCATGTGAGCATTTGTGCCTGTTTTGTTACAGGAGTACAGACCTCCTCGAATTCGAGGCGTTTTTGCGCGATTTTCAGCGCAAAACCCGATTGGAACGGCGTTCGCCCCATTCGCGAAGCGAATTCAGTCAGCATGTGCGAACGCAAGTTATTGCTTTAGATCTATTAATCATATCAAAAATTGCAGTTCCCTTCCATTAAACTTTTACCAGTAAACAGCCGCCGTCCGTACACCGGCCAGCCCGGCATTGCCGGGGTACGCTCAAAAAGCCCGGAAAAGACTTTTTCCAAAAAAATTTTCATCTTTTTTGTTATCTAAGAATTCTTTAATAATTCTCCTGTATTTTATATACATACAAAACAACAAAACAAAAAAACAAAAATCAAAAAACAAAACCACAACAAGGAGGTGTCCTATGAAAAAACTCAACAATGCTGTTTTAGCAAAAGGTATCGCCGCCCTGCTTGCGATTTCCGCTATTGCACCAGGCGCTGTCTATGCCGCCGATACAAAAACCCCCGAGAATGTGATCACCGCGCAGGCCGCTGAGGACGCGGCAATCAAAGATGCCGGTGTCAAGAAGGAGGAAATCACCAACATCCGCACCCATCTCGAAAAAGACGACGGCAGATATGTCTATGATGTGGATTTCTACGTCGGCAACGTCGAATATGATTATGAGATCCTGGCCGAGGACGGCAAAATCCTGGAGAAGGAAAAGGAAGTGAAAAAGCATGTCGCCGGCAGCGGAAACACTGATTCCGAAAAGACCACAGCTCCGGATCAGGCTGCGGACGCTCAGACCGACAACTTCATCGGTGTGGATAAAGCCAGGGAAATCGCTCTGGAGCATGCCGGATTAAAGGCTGATGAAGTCACCAACTGCACCGTCGATCTGGACAAGCATGAAAAAACTCCCGAATATGAGATTGAGTTCTTCTTCGGAGACATGGAATACGAATATGATATCGACGCCGTGACCGGTGAGATTCTCGATTCCTCCGCCGAGATTGACGACTGATCTTGGTCTGTGAGCCATGCTCATAAGTTCAAAACGACTGATCTTGGTCTGTGATCCATACTCATAAATTCAAAGCAGGAAAAGCTGCCAGAGAAAGACTGCAGTTCCTGTAAAGACATAATAGCCGTCAGGAACAGCAGCCATCAACTGCATATCCTGTATTCGCCTACAGCTTAGCGGGTCGCCATAAGCGGCCCGCTTCTTTTTTTGCGGCCTGCGGGGAAGCCCTGAGGGCGAAGAGCCCGCCATGAGCGGCCCGCTTCTTTTTTGCAGCCTGCGGGGGAGCCCTGAGGGCGAAACCTCTCATTACTCATAAATGCCGTTTTTGTATTATTTCCAGACCAATATGACAAAACCGCCCCTTATGAGAAAAAAGAATCCAAAAACAGATTGACAAAGAACCTGCTTGTGAGTAATATCCGAACCAAGGTAATCGGGAGTAGCCAGCACAGACCAGAAAAATAGTTTGTGTGACATATTTCGTCAGTACGGGAATCGAAACCCCGGAATATGTTATTGAGAGGCAAGACTTTTACTGCATGTTTTCCGTGCAGTAAAAGTCTTTTTTTATTCTTCGGCACTCAAGACTCGTGAGCAAGTCTTGAAATACTTTTATTTTCATTGAACTATTTGAAAGAAGGAGGTTTGATCTGTCGTTATGATATTCGTGTATTTTCTGGTTTTGGTCGTAGGATTTGCCGCCCTGGTCAAGGGCGCTGACATGTTTGTGGACGGAAGCGCTTCTCTGGCAAAAAAATTCAATGTCTCGGAGCTGGTCATCGGTCTCACGATCGTGGCATTAGGTACCAGCGCGCCGGAATTTGCTGTCAGCACCACAGCCGCCCTCAGCCATTCCAACGAACTGGCCCTCAGCAATGTTGTCGGATCAAACATCTTTAATATCTTAGTTGTTCTGGGATTCTGCGCTATGTTTTCCCCGATTCCGATCTCATCCGAGATCATAAAAAGAGATTTTCCCTTTTCAATTCTTGTGACAGTGGCAGTCCTGGTCTTCGGCGGAGGACTGGTCATAGGCGGAGCGGAAAGCCGGACGGTTGGAATGATCAGCAGACCGGAGGGCCTGATTCTCCTGGCCGCCTTCCTGGTCTATATGGTCTTTCTGGTAAAGAATGCGAAAAATGACCCAGAGCAGGAAGCAGAAGCGAATCTCTATGCGGACATCAGTCTCAAAAAATGCCTGCTGCTCATGATTGCGGGTATCACGCTCATTGTCGCCGGCGGCCAGGCAGTAGTCAATTCCGCCAAGTCTATCGCCTACTTTTTCGGTATGTCGGAAACACTTGTGGGACTTACGATCGTTGCTGTCGGCACATCCCTTCCCGAGCTGGTCACCTCAATTGTAGCTGCCCGCAAACATGAAAACAGTCTGGCGGTGGGCAACGTCGTGGGCTCCAACCTCTTCAATCTCATGTTTATCCTGGGCTCTACCGCTGCGATCCATCCTCTGACCGTCACTGCTGAACTTTCGGTCAACCTGGTATTCCTGATCTTCATCAGCATACTGTCTCTTGTTTTTATCATCACAAGGAGAGAACTCAGCAGGGCAGAAGGCGCTGTTATGACCATGCTGTATGTTGGCCAGGTCGCCCTTTCAATCATCAGTTAATTGCTCTTTCTGCCATCAGCTAATTATTCTTTCTGCCATCAGTTAATTATTCTTTCTGCCATCAGCTGATTTTCATCAGCTGATTTTTTTTATCTGCTTCCATCAAAAACAATATTCAGATACAACATTCAGGTATAACTTTCAGTTTAAACATCCAGGTACTGCATTTAGAAAAAACATTAAAAATACAGGCGACCCGCAGGACACTCTTAAAGTACTCACTTAAGGTAATCACTTAAGGTACTCTCCTTAATCTTATGACACTTTAATGACGTTTTTTATGATATACTTTTTTTAACTTCATCAGAAAGATTGAATACAGGGCAGTTGCATGGCGAATTCTCTGATGAGCAGAAAATACGCCTGTCTGAACCAGATCAATAAACTGTCCCGTGTGAAAGGAGGAAAGGAGCCTCATTATGATTACTTTAAAGCAATTTGAAGAAGCTCTTGCAGCAGATTCCGCTCTTTTGGAAAAATACAACACCGAATACAGGCGTCTCCGTGAGAGCAGCGGATCTGAAAGCGAAGCCGAGACCGCAGTTAAAGCCGCTAAGGCTGCAGGGTTTGATCTTTCCCTGTCTGAACTCGAAAAGTCTGCCGCTTCAATGGAAACACTGGATCTGGACTCTCTTGATCAGGTTTCCGGAGGCAGCGGCTTTGACGAATTGTTCGAACCCACTCCCCAATGCAATATAGGGTACACAGTCAGTATGAACGGCAGAACGAAAACAACAGATCCTGCATCCGGGATTAAGGCAGGAGACAAAGAAAAGCAGTCCGTCCCGGGTATTACAGGAGTTCCTTCATCCAAGGGTATTTAAATCTGCCTGCTGCTGTTCTTCCAGGGGCATGTAGGGGAACTGCCTGCTACTGTTCTTCCAAGGGCATGTAGGAGAACTGCCTGCTGCCGTTCTTCCAAGGGCATGTAGGAGAACTGCCTGCTGTTGTTCTTCTAAGGTCTTCTAAGGGCATGTAGGAGAACTGCCTGCTGCCGTTTCTTCTACGGCAATCAGCGGAAGCTGACGGAAGCGGAACGGCAGGAATGAGGACTCTGCTATGTATTATCGCTTAAATACTTCCTTCGCTTTCCGGGGCTGGAAAAACCTGCCCTTCGCCATACAGGCTCTGGATGGTCCGAAGAAGGATATGCTCCCTCTGTTTTTTCAAAAGAAGCCTTTTCTGGATCTGCTGTCCTGTAACGGAGAGGAAGATGTGGATCTGTCTTCCTTCACTGCGGAGGGAAGGCAGATTCTGGACAAGCTTCTTGCGGATGGCATTGTGGAGCAGTCCCTTACTCCGCTCCCTCCCCTGAAAAGCCGACAGCGCTATCGGGTATTTCCCTCACGCTATCTCTTTTCAGTCCTTTGGAGCATCACGGGAAAATGCAATTACCGCTGTCGGCATTGTCTGGTCTCCGCCCCCGGCGCCAGTCACCCCCAGCTGCCTCTCTCCGACTGTATGCATATCATCGGCGAACTTGCCCGGTCGGGAATACAGCGCGTTGACATCACCGGCGGAGAGCCGCTGGTACGAAGCGATTTTGAAGAGATCGTAAAGGAGCTGACCAGGCATGAGATCGACATTAACATGATCTTCACCAATGGTTTCCTTCTGACTGAAGATACTCTGAGGATGCTGGCCAGGTACGGTCAGCATCCTCTTTTCCAACTCAGTTTTGACGGCCTGGGACATCATGACTGGCTCAGAGGAGTGAACGGAGCAGAGAAGGAGGCAGACAGAGCCTTCCGCCTTCTTAACCGGCACGGTTTCGCCGCCTCTGCAGTCATGTGCATACACAGAGAAAACAAGGACTGCCTGCGGGATACTGTCAATTACCTGGCAGATCTGGGCGTAAGGTCTCTTCGTCTGGATTCCCCCCGGAATCTGGGAAACTGGAAACAATATTCCCAAAAATATGCCCTGAATACTGAAGAATTATGGACCGTTTTCAAAAAATACATCGATCAGTACTTTGAGGACGGGATGCCCATTGATATTGATCTGGGAAGCTTTTTTCAATGCGGAAAGGGACAGACTGATTACAGAATTAAATACGTGCGTGATACAGAGAGAGGGGCGGATCTGAACTGTCTGCGCTGCTGCGAAAATGTGAGATACCGTGCCTTCATAAGCCCTGAAGGACGGCTGATGCCCTGCATGGGTTTCATGGAAACTGCCCTGCAGGACAAGTTTCCCAGCATATTGGAGCACCATCTCGGAGATCTGGCCCTGAAGAGTTACTACCACGATGTCGCCGATACAAAAATCCGGGACTACCTGGACAGGAATCCGGACTGCCGGTCCTGTGAACACCTGCCCGCGTGCCTGGGAGGCTGCATGGCGGAGGACATCACTGAAGAGGGAGACTATCTGGTTCCCGACCAAAACTGCTGTTATTTTCATCAGCACATCGGAGAATCCTCAGTACGCGCGGCTGCAGATCTTGCTGTCGGAAAGCGGCAAATGCTGGCAGCGGAGAATAGTATCGAAAGATAGAAGCGATTTCATGCTAAAGACACAACAACAGGACGGCCAATAAGGCCGTCCCGTATTTATTCACTATTCTTCTTACAATTTTCATCACATTCATTCTCCCGCTCCTCCTGTCATTCAGCCTGCGCAGACCATGCCTTCCTCGTCAGTACCCGACACAAGTGGCACAGACAGTATTTGCGGCATATTTACGGTATTTGCGGCGACCCGCAGCCGCGGGCTTTATGCTAAATACCAGTATACCACACGCGGAGCAGAAAAACATTCCACAGAAAATAACGGTTGAAAACACTGGCCGGAATTTGTACCATTATTACAGAGTTTACATTTTCAGGCTAAAAAAATACGGAATTTTACAGCTGTTGTAATAGCAGTTCACAGAACAAATCATACCAGGAGGTAAGCATATGGAATTTAAAGAAGTGATCAGAGCTCGTTATTCCTGTAAAAAATACGGGGACCGCAAAGTTGCGCCCGAGAAAATCCAGGCCATTCTGGAAGCCGGACGGATGGCTCCCACGGCAAAGAACCTGCAGGAGCAGCATGTGTATGTGATCCAGTCCGCGGAAGGCCTTGCCAAAATCGATGAGGTGACACCCTGCCGTTACGGCGCACAGACTGTGCTTGTCGTCGCTTTCGACAAAACCAATGTCTTCACCTATCCCGGCGGAAAACGGGATTCCGGCATCGAGGATGCCTCGATCGTGGCCACTCATATGATCCTTGCCGCTGCGGATGAAGGCGTGGACAGCTGCTGGCTCAACAACTTCAATCCCGACAAGCTGGCCTCAAGTCTGGGTCTGCCCGAGAATGAAGATATTCTGATGGCAATGGACCTGGGCTACGCTGCTGAGGGCACCGGTCCTCTGCCGAATCACAGCAGCCGCAAGCCTCTGGCCGAGACTGTGAGCTATCTTTAAATCTATGGGTGGGTTCTTCCCCGCTGAAGACTCTTCTCTGCCAAAAGGGCTTCGCCACTGAAGGCTCTTCTCTGCCGAAAGGGCTTCCCTCTGAAAGCTCTTCTCTGCCGAAAGGGCTTCGCCACTGAAAGCTCTTTTCCGGAGAAAGGTCTTCCCCACTGAAGGCTCATCTCCGGCGAAAAATCTTCCGCAATGAATATAGAAAACAATCCCCGCAGGGCAGCCCTCCATCCGATGTGGCTGCTTTTGCGGGGATCCTTTTGTCTTTTCCGGAAACGGACTGCCGGGTATAAAAACATAATTATTGTAAAAAACAAAGATCAAAAACAAAGATTTAAAGCAAAAATCAAAAACAAAACTCGGACAGCCGCCTCTCCGCCGGGGCAGAAACGGGAGATTCCATTACACAATGGTCACCTCGCCGCACAGGTTCAGCTGAAAATATTCACCGATCTCACGGGGATCTTCCGTCTGTCCCAAGACCCACATGAGTTTAGTAACAGCCGCCTCCGCAGTCATGTCATAGGCCTGGAGCACTCCTGCTTCCAGTGCCCGCCTGCCCGTCTCATACACGGAGAGACTGCTCCCCTCGAACCGGCACTGGGTGCCGACCAGAACGGTAATCCCCTGCTCTGTCAGCTTCCTGATCTCGCCGATAAAATCATGTTTTAAATAAGGCATGCCACCCAGTCCGAAGGCCTCTATATAAAAAGCGCGATAGCCATTTTCCACGTACATGTCCAGAACCTCGCGGTAAATGCCGGGAAAGAGCTTGAGAACAGCCACTTTCGGGCAGAAGCCGTTCTGAAGGCGGAAAACGCCGTTTTTCGGGGGTATCACCCTGGTATTGATCTTCATTCCGATCGAGCTGATCTCAGCGACATTTTCACAGTTGATGCTGTCAAAGGCATCAAAACTCAGCGACCGCACCTTGGAGGCGCGGCAGCCAAGGATCACCTTGCGGTTGAAGGCGACAAAAACGCCCGCGCATCCGCTCTGGGCCATAAAAATAGCACAGCGGAGGTTCTCCATGGCGTCTGCCACGGGATCGGAGATCGACAGCTGGCTGCCCGTGATCACTACCGGAATCTGAATATTGCGAAGCATAAAAGAGAGCATAGAGGACGTATAGGCCAGTGTGTCGGTACCGTGGATCACCACTATGCCGTCGTACAGAGATCTGTTTTCACTGATCAGCTCCGCCAGGTTTGCCCAGTCCTCCGGAAAAATGTTGGCGCTGTCCAGCGAGGCGTATTCCATGGTCGTGATCTCGGCCTTCCCGGCGACAATATGCAGTTCCTCAAGCATGGAATCAGTGGTGAGTCCCGGTGTCAGTCCGTGCTGCCTCGCGACCGAGGACAGGGTTCCTCCCGTATTTATGATCAATACTTTTCTGCTCGTCTCCTGCATCTCTACACCTTTCATCCGCGCCCTTTTCCGACATCGAACGGCTGCCCTGAATAGATTATTCCCGGATATTTCCGGATATTTTCCCGGATATTTTCCCGGGTAACTGCTCTGCTTTTCCGCTCTTTCATCCGGTCATTGAATCATGATTTGTGTAAACAGCTTAATAGATTTCATGCTATGCGTCAATAACCCGGGAAGCCCACATACCGGTGCAGTTAAGGCTTCCGCGAATGGAACCCGTGTGTCAGACCGGTGTCTTTACGGACAGCAAAGTGAGCCGCAGGGGAGGCGCCCGTCTGTTCATTGACTGCAATGACTGCAATGAGTCAGACGGATTCCTTCCCCGCGGCTCCCATTCGTGAGAATTTTTTTAAATATTTACTTCAGAATTTCTTTCCGGCATTACTTTTCGGCATTACTTTTAAGTACTGATTTCAGTATTACTTCTCGATATTACTTTCAGTACTGCATTTCAGTATTACTTTTCGGTACTGCTTTTCAGTATTACCAGAGGACGGCCTTGGTCTCGAAGGGTTTGAGGGATTCGATCCTGACCGCCTGGTCTGAAGCGCCGGTATCGGCATAGTTGCCTATGAGAATCTTTCCGCCGGGAGCTTCGAACGGAGTGCCCAGAGCCTGTTCTGTCCCGCGCAGGTTGCAGAAGACACTGAGTTTCTGCCCGTCCAGCATTCTGTCATAGGAGATAATGTTCTCATTTCCGGCATCGGTAAAACGGATCTCTCCGTCCGCGATGATCTCGTACTCTTTGCGGAGCGCGACCAGCTTTTTGTAATAATTCAGGATCGAGTCGGGATCCTTCTGTTCGGCCTCCACGTTGATGTAGGAGTGATTTGCGGGGATACCAAGCCAGGGGGTTCCATCCGTGAAGCCGGCATTTTCACTGCCGTCCCACTGCATGGGTGTGCGGCCGTTGTCGCGGCTGCGGGCGCCGATGATCTCCAGCGCTTCCTCTCTGCTCCTCCCCTCCTCTTCCATGAGGATGCGGTAGTAATTGGTGCTCTCGACGTCCTGGTACTGGGAGATATCCGTATAGCCGGGGTTGGTGATGCCCAGTTCCTCGCCCTCGTAAATATAGGGCGTACCGCGCATCAGGTGAATGAGGGAGGCCAGCATTTTCGCGGACTCTTTCCAGTACTTCTTGTCATCGCCGAAGCGGGAGACGGCGCGCGGCTGGTCATGGTTGCACCAGAACACAGCGTTCCACGCGTTGCCGTCCTGCATACCCTCCTGCCATTTGACGAAGAGGCGGCGCAGCTCGTTGAAATCAGGCTCCATCAGGGCCCATTTTTCACCGTTTTTGTAGTCCACCTTGAGGTGGTGGAAGCTGAAGACCATCTTGAGTTCTTTTTCATCGGGGTTGGCATAGCGCAGGCAGTTGTCCAGGGAGGTGGACGACATCTCGCCGACTGTCATGTAGTCCGCGATGCCTGTGTCGCCGACAAGTTCCTGCAGATGCTGATGGATGCGGGGACCGTCGGTGTAAAAACGCCTGCCGTCGCCCTGGAAATCGTCTTCAAGGACATCCGGTTTGGAAATCAGGTTGACCACGTCAAAGCGGAAGCCCGCCACGCCCTTGGCCTTCCAGAAGCGGATGACATTTTTGAGTTCCTCGCGGACCTCAGGGTTTTCCCAGTTGAGATCGGCCTGCGAGACATCAAAGAGATGCAGGTAGTATTTGCCCAGTGAAGGGACATACTCCCATGCGTTGCCTCCGAATTTGGATACCCAGTTTGTGGGGGCATGGCCGTCCACCGGATCCCTGAATATATAATAATTCATATATTTGGGATCACCGGTCAGGGCCTTCTGAAACCACTCGTGACTGGTCGAAGTGTGGTTGAAGACCATGTCGAACATGAGGCGGATATTGTGCTCTCCGGCTTCCCGGATCAGGGCATCAACGTCCTCCATCGTGCCGAACATGGGATTGATGTCGAGATAATCCGCGACATCATATCCGTTATCATTCATAGGGGATCTGAAAAAAGGTGTGATCCAGAGATAATCGATTCCCAGGTCCTGCAGGTAGTCCAGTTTCTGCCGGATTCCGTTGATATCCCCTATTCCATCTCCGTTTGAATCACAGAAAGATTTGACATAAATCTGATAGACGGTACTGTTTCTGAAATCGCTCATCTTTTTCCCCTCTTAACGCATTTATGATTTGTTCCCTTTGTCCCGGAGCGTTTTTAAAAATTTTTTTTAAAGCTGTTCTTTCTGCCAGGGGCAGTTTTCAAAAACCCCTTTTCAAAAGCAGTCTTCCCTGCCCCGGACGGCTTTTCAAAAACCGTATTTTATGCCAGGGCAGTCTTTCAAAAACTCTGCTTTCTGCCAGGGGCAGTTTTCAAAAACTGTCCCTGGCGTAAGTTTTAATATTTTCTCCGGGATTCTCCTCCCCTGCATGCTCTCCCGGCTGCGGGCTTTTACACCCGCAGAGGAAAAGCGGCGGGAAAGATCAACCGATTGTAGCGATCTTAGTGTCTCCTGCAGTCACTGCCTTGCCGTTTTCGAACGAGAGATTCTCATTTCCGTTGTCCTCGGTCACAACCATCATGGTGACCAGGGGATGACCGGCTGCTTTGATCTTGGCTGTGTCAAATGTGATCAGCTTGTCGCCTTTACGGACGACCTGACCTTCCTTGACATGGCAGGTGAAACCGTCGCCGTTCATGCTGACGGTGTCGAGACCGACGTGGAGCAGGATTTCCGCTCCGTTGGCAATGCGGAGGCCGACTGCGTGGTTGGAGGACGGCATGGTGGTCGTGACGACCGCATCCGCGGGAGAAACGAGCACATTGTCTGTAGGTTCAATGGCAATTCCTTCGCCGAGGGCGCCGGAAGCAAAGACCTGATCAGGTACTTCGTGAATATCAACTGTCTTGCCGGAGAGGAAAGCGCCCATCTCTATGGGGCCGGAGACGGTCTCAAGACCCGCTCCCTCAGCAGCCTCGGCAGCTTCCGCCGCCATAGCGCTCTCTGCCGCCAGGGCTTCGGCCTGCTTGTCGATGCCGCGCGCCTTGCCCAGCACAGTGGTCAGAATAAAGGGTACACAGACTGCGATCAGCATGGCGATTGCATAGAATCCCCAGAACTGAGGCTTGATGGACAGGATGCCGGGAAGTCCGCCGACACCGATACTGGAGGACATGCAGCCTGTCAGAACGGAGAACATGCCGGCAATAGCGGAGCCTGTCATACCGCAGACGAAGGGGAACATGTACTTGAGGTTGATACCGAAGATGGCGGGCTCTGTGACACCCAGGTAACAGGAAATGCAGGACGGAACGTTGACTTCCTGCATCTCTGCATTCTTCTTCTGCAGGAAGATCATGCCCAGAACAGCACTGCCCTGTGCGATGTTGGAAAGAGCGATCATGGGCCACAGCATGGTGCCGCCGAAGTCAGCAATGAGCTGCAGGTCGATGGCGTTGGTCATATGATGAAGACCGGTGATTACCAGAGGCGCGTAGACGAAACCGAAAATCGCGGCAAAGAGAACCTTGGCGGGTCCTGTGATTCCTGCGTAGACAACAGAGGAAATGATGGAACCGATCTTCCAGCCGATGGGACCCAGGATGAAGTGGGCCGCCATGACGGAGAGCGTCAGGCTGAAGAAGGGCACGAAGATCATCGAGATCACCGAAGGTATAATTTTACGGAAGAATTTCTCCAGATAGACCAGGGTGAAGGCTGCCAGCATAGCAGGGATGACCTGTGCCTGGTAACCGATCATGTTGACCTGGGCGAAACCGAAGTTCCACTTGGGGATATCCGCTGCTGCAGTGGTCGCCACTGCA
>JBGUNJ010000094.1:0-2180 GCA_045117315.1 Lachnospiraceae bacterium
TCTCTCGGATGAGGAGATGGAAAAGCTTATGAACGAATTCCCGAATGATTACCAGAACCGTATTGAGCGCCTGTCGGAATATATGGCTTCCACAGGCAAGATTTATAAGAACCATCTGGCGACGATGCGCAGCTGGGCAAAACGCGACAGCCAGAAAAGCCAGGAAAACAAGACCTATGATCACGGTAATTATCAGTTTGCAGCCGGAGAAAGCTTATGAAGGAGTTTCTGGAAGGGTTCCTGGATCGGCTTGAGACAAAGACAGAGCCGAACGATGGCGAATATCTGTCTGAAGACGGACTGCTTTACTGCGAAAAATGCCATACGCCGGTACAGTGCAGGAAGATGTTCCTCGGAAAGATACGCACGCTGTCCTGTGTATGCAAATGTAAGCAGGAGGAAATGCGCCGGGAGAAAGAGGAGGCGGAAGCCAGGGAACAGATGATTCAGATCCAGCGGATGAAATCTACAGGGATCCAGGAACGGCATCTGTTAGATTGGCGGTTTGATATAGCGCAGGAAACAGACACGATCCGATGGGCAAAGAAATATGTTGCGGAATGGAGAAAGGTCAAGGCGGAAAACCTTGGCCTTTTGCTTTGGGGCGACGTTGGTACAGGAAAATCCTTTGTGGCAGCCTGCATTGCCAATGCCCTGCTGGAACAGATGGTTCCGGTCCTGATGACGAACTTCTCCAAGATCCTGAACCAGATGGGAGCCATGTACACGGAAGAAAGGTATCAGTACATTGCTTCCCTTAACCATTATTCCCTGCTGATTATTGATGACCTAGGGATTGAGCGTAGCACCGAATACGCGAAGGAACAGGTTTATGCCGTGATCGACGAGCGTTACAAGGCCAACCTTCCGCTGATCATTACGACGAATCTGACCATCAACGAGATCCGGAATCCGGAAAACGTGGCCGATGCCCGTATTTACAGCCGCGTACTAGAGATGTGTACGCCTGTCCATGTCGGAGGGGCTGACCGGAGGCAGGCTGTGAGCCGAGACAAGCAGGAGCTGGTGAAATCCGTGCTGTTCTCCGGGAAAGGAGGTGGAACCGAACGATGAATACGAAAGCGACCGTGATTGCCTGTGTCAACCAGAAAGGCGGGACGGGCAAGACCACGACCTGTGAAAATCTGGGTGCAGGGCTTGTGATGGAAGGGAAAAAAGTCCTGCTGGTGGATTTCGATCCGCAGGCTTCGCTCAGCATCAGCCTTGGCTATCCCAAGCCGGAGGAACTGCCGGTGACGATCACGGACATGATGAAAAGAGTGGTGGAGGAAGAAGGGATCCCGCCAGGGGAAGGCATTCTCCATCATGAGGAAGGCATGGATCTGATGCCGTCCAGCATAGAATTGTCCGGCATGGAGGTCTCCCTGGTAAATACCATCAGCCGGGAAACCGTGCTGAAAGAATATCTGGAGAGCGTTAAGCGGGACTATGATTTTATCCTTTTGGATTGTTCTCCGAGTCTGGGGATGCTGACAATCAATGCCATGGCAGCGGCGGATACACTGCTGATACCCGTGCAGGCTTCCTACCTTCCGGCGAAGGGCTTGGAGCAGTTGTTACAGACAGTGAATAAGGTCAGGCGGCAGATCAATCCCAAACTGAAGATCGAAGGAATCCTGCTGACGATGGTGGACACGAGGACAAATGACGCCAGGGAAATCAGCGAACTGATCCGGAATGCTTATGGCGGAAAGATCAAGGTATATGACACAGAGATTCCCCGCTCTGTCCGGGCTTCTGAGATCAGTAAAGAAGGAAAGAGCATTTTCAAACACGATCCGGGAGGAAAGGTCGCAGAGGCATACCGGGAGCTGACAAGGGAGGTGGTGAAGAATGCCGAGAAAAGGCGCAAACGTAACCTTGAGCAGTTACGATGAGATTTTCACCACCGAAGAGAGCCGGACGGAAAGCCAGCAGGAACATGTGCAGATGATACCCCTGTCAGAACTGCATCCCTTTGAAGGACATCCTTTCCGGGTAGTCGATGATGAGGAGATGCAGAAAACCGTAGAGAGCGTAAAGCAGTACGGAGTCCTGACACCGGCGATTGCAAGGCCGGATCCGGACGGCGGCTATGAAATCATTTCCGGTCACCGTAGGCTCCGTGCATCAGAGCTTGCCGGTCTGGAGACCCTGCCGGTCATTGTCCGGGAAATGGA
>JBGUNJ010000095.1:0-3776 GCA_045117315.1 Lachnospiraceae bacterium
ACAATCACACTTCGGACAGGGAAGCGGAGATAGTGGCAATGCAGTTTAACGCTATGGGCTATCACACGGCTGTACTGCGCTATTCATGCGCTCCGGCATTGTTCCCGACAGCACTTTTAGAACTGACTAAAGCAATGGCTTTTTTAAGAGAACACGCGGGAGAGTACTGCATCGATCCGGACAGGATCGCGGTCCTGGGCTTTTCGGCTGCCGGACATCTTGCGGCCTCTCTGGGAGTATTCTGGAACACAGAATGGTTTGCGCAGATCCGAAAGGAGAATGGCGTGGATCTTACGGCGAAGCAGATAAGGCCCGACGGCCTGATACTGGCCTATCCGGTGATCACTTCCGGCGAATTTGCCCACCGGGGATCCTTCGACGATCTGCTGGGAGAGGCGCGAAGCGCAGACCCGGCCTGGCTTGCCAAAATGTCCCTGGAGAAGCAGGATATCAAGGATATGCCGCCGGTCTTCATGTGGCATACGTCCTATGACAACGCCGTGCCGCTGCAGAATTCCCTGTTTCTTGCCACGGCGCTCATAAACGCGAAAAAGCCTTTGGAATATCACATTTTCCCCGGAGATGTGCACGGCATGAGCCTGGCCGACTGGAGGACGAGATCCGAGGAGCGCGTGGAGGATACGCCCGCCACGGCATGGATCGGTCTGGCCCACACCTGGCTGGAAAACTGGAAGAAACACTGACAAAGCACCCGGCCAAAGAGCCGGAAGGAACACTGCTATCGCACAGGAGACAGGAGGAAGCAAATGATCCCCTTTTATTTTACCGGTTCCATACTCATTATGCTCATAATCTGGGCGGGCTATGTCCTCATCTATTCCGGGATCATCCGCAAGATGGGAGCAGAGCCGGGCTTTGGCCTGGTTCCGCTGGCGGCGGAGTGGAGGATGTCCAAGGTCCTCTTCGCCAGCATGCGGTCCTTTTATCAGCCGGTCCTTTCTTCGATCGTATTTCTGGCCGCCTCGCGCTACGTGGGCGCCCAGTCCATATTCAGCATTATTTTCTGGATGGCGGGTCTTCTGGTGTACAGTGTCTTCCTCATGCGGCTCAGCTGGAGGATCAGCCAGGCCTTTAACATGGGCATACTCTTCGGGATCCTGACCATATTTTTCCCGGTCCCCTGTCTGCTCTATCTGGGCTACGGCAGGGCGCAGTTTACGGCGCCCGGTTTCCAGATCAGGCAGTGGCCCAAGATTGTGCAGATCCTCTTAAACGGCACGGTTTTCCTGTTTTCGGCGGCGGAGTTCCTGGCACTGGTATTTGTCGTCGGCCTGTTGTCGATCAGGGAGAATACGCCCCGACCCGTTGTGGAATACCTGATCAAAGACAACAATGAGAAAATCGGCAATGTGACGCAGCAGGGAGATGTGGTGCGCCGTGCGGATATGATGGACGCGGCGGCGATCGAGACGGCACAGTCGCAGCGCTCGAGGGACTATTTCTATCCCGATCACTCCGCGGATAAGAATGTGGTCGTCATGGAGTATGTGATCGCCACGGACCTGGAGTCCAAGAGGGGCCTTGCCTCGGTCAATATTGAACAGATCCGGAAGGCCTCGAAGGAGGGAGAGAACATGACCGTCGTCCTGCAGGTCGGAGCGGCGGAGCGCCTGTACACGGACGGCATGGAGGACGGCTCTTACGCCCGCTATGCGGTGCAGGACGGCAAAATAGAGAAGGTCCGGGATCTGGATCCCTCCCTGTGCATGGCGGAAAAGGAGTCTCTTGCGGACTTCATCCGATGGACAAAGGAGAACTATCCCGCAGACCGCTACATGCTTGTCTTCTGGGATCACGGCGGAGGACTCACGTACGGCTACGGCTCGGAGCAGCTCAATAAAAGAGCGGACAACGACGATGCCATGCCCACCAGCGAAATTGCAAAGGCCATTGAGGAAGCCGGCGTGCAGTTCGACCTGATCGGTTTTGACACCTGCCTGATGCAGGATTTTGACCTGGCCTACAGCCTTGAGCCCTATGCGGACTATTTCCTCGCTTCCGAGGAATCGGAAAGCGGATTCGGGTGGAACTACACCCTCGGCTTCTCGGAGCTGGCCAAAAATCCCGGTATTTCCACAGAGGATTTCGGCACCAGCATGGTCGCCAGCTTTGATCCCTACAACACCGCATCCAAAGATGGCGAAACGGACACGCAGTCCACGCTGTCCCTCCTGGATATGACTTATGTAAAGCCCGCACACGAGAAGCTGGATCAGCTCTTCGCGGAGGAGAAGAGGGCAATTGAGGAGAGTTCCGACAATTATGCCAACATCTCGATCGCCGCTTCCGGCGCTTACACCTTTATGGGCAGAACGCAGATCGATCTGGTGGATTACCTGACAAGACTTCAGGGACTTGACTATGAAAACAATATTTTGACCGATACGCAGTACAAGGAACTGAGCGACGCGATCAAGGCCTGCGTGGTGGTTCGAAACGCCAATTCGGGCACGGGCGTAAACGGCGTGGCTTTCTGCTTCCCCGTCAAGGACCTTAGCAGCTATTCACCGACCTACACACAGCTGGACGCGATGGGACTTGAGGCCGAGAGAGCCATGTGCAACGACTATTTCAGCATTATGGCCAGCCAGCAGACCAAAGCCCTGAGCAGCAATTCCTTCCTGAGCTCGATCGCGGTCGACTACACCAAGGAGCCCTGGTATGTGAAGGGCTTTGAGGACTATGACACGGCAGAGGCCTTCATCGACATTCCCCTTAAGGACACGGGAGCCGGCTATCAGATCGAGCTTCCGGACAAGGCCTGGAAGAACATCGTGGACTGCCAGGTGGCGGTCTACATGCATACGCAGCAGGGGCGCATGTATCTGGGAAGCGACCACATCGGTGCGCTGGACGCAAACGGCAACCCCATGGTGGCCCTGGAGAATTCCTGGCCTCACATCGGCGGCGCGCTGATCTGCTATAACGCGGACCAGGCAAGAGAGACGGAGGAAGGAACGGTATTTTCCGGTACCACAAGGGCGCTCCTCAACGGCGATACGCAGATCGAGCTTCTGATCGAGTGCGATCCCGTCAAGGAAGGATCCGACCAGCCCATGGAGGCCCATATTCTGGGCTATCAGCTGGTCAACGACCCCCTTCCCTTTATGGAGAAGGGCCTGCTGACCCTGGAGGCCGGCGATACCCTGCAGTTCCTCTTTGACTACTATGACAATGAAGGCAAGTATGTGACGACCGACACCTATGGCAAAAAAGTGAGGGTTTTAAGGGAAAACGGACTGGAGGTCAGGGACGAGCCCTTCGGCGAGTGCGATCTGGAGTTCGGCGGAAGACTGACGGATATCTATCAGAGAACCTTCCTGACAGAAATGCTGGAAACGCACGTGGAGAAGTGAAGAAGCAGAGTAAGCAGTAAACGGTCTCGTGACTGCAGACGCAATAAAAGGCTGCCGCTGATGCGGCAGCCTTTGTTATGCTCATAATAGATCAAAGACTATACAGTCAATGCCTGTTTAAGCACTTATCTTCAAGCCTTGTTGTCGGAACCGAAGATAACGATCTTCTCCTTGACGCAGTCTGTGATAGCCTGTGCGCCGGGAGCGAGAAGCTTACGGGGATCGAAGCCCTTGCCCTGGAGATCCTTGCCTTCTTCGATGTACTTTCTGGTTGCTTCTGCGAAAGCGATCTGGCACTCGGTGTTGACGTTAACCTTGGAAACGCCAAGCTTGATGGCCTTCTGGATCATCTCGGTGGGGATACCGGAACCGCCGTGAAGAACGAGAGGCATGTCGCCT
>JBGUNJ010000096.1:0-13863 GCA_045117315.1 Lachnospiraceae bacterium
GAGATTATCTCCGCACGTCCCACTTTCCACTACACCATTTGCGGCATCTTCTCTGACGGTCTCCTCTTCCCGGGATGACTCATTCAGATCAGGCTGTGTCTCTTCCACCGATATTGCGGCATCAGAGGATTCCCCGGTGGCTTTCTCAGTCTCTTCATCCGCATAATCCGCCTCCTGGTCAGACGCGGCAGCCTGCTCATTCTCATCTATGGTCTCAGAATCTGTATCAGCTTCAGATGCCGGATTTTCATTCACGGAACTGTCTTCTGCCGTCCCATTATCCCAGGCATCCTGGCCGGTCGCGGATCCTTCTTCTGTCTCATCTGCTTCCACGAAGTCCTGGACATCCTGAGATCCTTCTGCTGCCTCATCTGCTTCCACGGAGCCCTGGATATCCTCAGATTCTTCTGCTTCCTCTGCTTCCTCAGGGTTCTGAGCATCCTGAGATCCTTCTGCTGCTTCTTCCCAGAAGTCCTGTGCAGCATCGGTCTGGTCAGTATTTTCTTCAGCAATATCCTGACTCTCTATATCACTCCCGTTATCTCCAGCGGACGGATCCTCAGCCTCCCATACAGCGTACAGGGTACAGCTGTCCACAGGGGCATACTCCTCATCCCCTGCAATGACCAATTCCCCGTCCGGTTCCAGGCTCCAGCCGGCAAAAATCATGACCTTGCCATCCTGGTTCATCTCTGTAAACGCAGGAGCTGCCGCAACAGTCCCGCCTACAGGAACCTGCTTATTTACTATCTGAGCCTGTTCAACTATCTCACCAATGGCATCGTCCCATTCATTTTCAAAATACCCGCCGTTGGCATCGAGAGTGACAGTGTAATATTCTACCGCCGCTTCCTCTCCCTGAAGTGCTGCATCCTCACTAAATCCTTCAGCGGACACTTCTTCTGAAAGCGTATCTCCCATCTCCTCTGCTGATATTTCCAAAGTCTGGCCCAAATCCTCTGCTGCTGTTTCCGCAGTCTGTCCCAGATCCTCCGGGGACTCTGACGCCAGAACAGTCCCGGGAACTGCTCCGACTACCAGCAGGCCGGACAGGAACATGGCAGCCAGCCGTTTTGTCAGTCCTTTCACCTTTTTCATGATTTTCCCTCCGCTTTGTACATGTCAGTGTGGCTATAGAAAAAACGCACACAAACCTGACTGACAGATCTACAGATCCGGCAGATTTGTATGCGCATAGTATTCTTAGTCAATATGTCGTAACACCACCATAGTGCTCTCTTCCATATGGCTATAAGCATATATCAAAATCTAAGATAATTATATATGCTCGGTCGTTTAGGGTCAATCAATATTACGCCTCGGATTTGCACTGGATCTGTATCGGATTTATATCCTGTTCTGCAGTACCTGCAGCAGATTCCCTGATTCTTACGTTTTCATCAATAAAGCTAAACCAGCTTCAAGTACTCTTTTTCAAAAGCCTCCAGATACGGAAAGATCCTTTTCTTCCCAGCAAAATCTACATAAATATTTTTATCTGTAATATTGATGATTGTTCCTTCACCATAATCTTTGTGAGTAACTACAGCGCCTGCTTCAACACTCTTCTCCCTGGCAGTTGCCGCTTCCACTGACATTGTTTGGCTCTTTGACGTACCAAGAACATACTGATTCAATGTCCACAGGAAGGAATGTGCATCAAGCAGATCAACATCCTCCTGCTGATAATACTCTCTCATCACATTCCTTACTGCAGCTACGGTATTGAGAAATTCCTGATAGTTTTTCCATGAGCAGCGTCCGGATGTCTCCAGAGGGATTCCAATTTTCTTGAATATCTTATCAAAAAGAGAAGGACGCAATGGCAGATAACGATTCGGATCGTAGATAAAATACAGGTAGGCTGCCAGGTCATATTTCTTTCCAAACATCCTGCAGATTCGTTCAAAGCATTCCTGTTCCTTATGTTCATGATAAAAATCAAATAGAAGCTGTTCCGCTTTTGAACCGTTCTCTTTTACACTGCTGTCAAATGATGTGACCTGAAATCTACCGATCAGGTTGACATGCTTTTGTACGGCTTTATATACGCGATCACCTATGGATCCGGAACCAATTTCCGACGCTTCCCAACTGTCTGAATTTAATATTTCATGTCCCGGTTGCCTTTGAACGAGGCATGAACCGCCTGCAGACTCTGCTTGAAGAATTCCATAAGATTCCTTATATTTCCCGGGTCATTCCAGCTCCTGTCATTCGCTTTTGGGTAAATAATCTCTGACATAAAATGCGCCGTTCTTGATGCCGACAGTGATCATGCCGGACTGGTCTGTCCGGTCACAGGAGATCCCTGCGTCCGTCAGACGCTGCAGAAGTTCCGGGTTGGGGTGTCCGTACATATTGTTGACCCCTGCGGAGATAACTGCAAAGTCTGCGTGGAACGATGCCAAAAACTCATCGGATGTGGCATTTCGGGATCCGTGGTGGGCGACTTTCAATAAAGAGGTCCGGAGCAGGCAGGATCCATCCCAGGGATCATCCCGGGTCCCGGGATCCGGTGCTGTCGCTGATGAACTTTTCAGATATTCCAGCAGTTCTTTTTCCCCTTCCCCTTCCAGGTCTCCGGTCAGGAGAGCGGAGAAGTCACCGTATCTGAGGCAGAGTGTCGTCGACGAAGCGTTCGCGTCCTCGTAGAAGGCTCCTTTTGCGGGATGCAGGCAGGCCAGGGTCAGCTTCCCCGACCGGATCTGCCGGCCGCGGCTGATGTATTGGACCCGGATCCCTGTCTTTTCAGCCAGTTCTTCGATCCGCAGATAATGCTCGCCTTTTGCCCTGAGGTCAATCTCAGGCAGATAGATGGTCTCGATCCCGATCTTCTTTTTCCCCTCCGCCGCCGCTTCGAGGCAGTCCAGCAGCCCGCTGCAGTGGTCGTAGTCATCGTGCGTGAGGATCACTCCGTCCAGCCTGCTCACGCCCCGGCAGTGCAGGAAGGGGACAAGAGTATATCTTGCAAGATCCTTTTCCGAAGAGCTGCCGCCGTCGATCAGAAAATGCCTGCCCTGCGAACTGATATAGATCCCGTCACCCTGGCCGACATAGAGAAAGACCATTTCAAAGGACGGGGGCAGGCGGAAGGACAGGACAAAAACGGATCCGGCGATCCAGGCGGCGGCACACAGACAGCCCAGCCTCCTCCGCTCCCTGTTATCTACGGCATGGGCAATCCTGCAGAGATGGCAGGCCAGGCCGACCAGGACCCGGCTGAGGCTGCTTCCCAAAGAACTGTTTTGCCGCAGCCTTCCTCTGCCTTTGACAGAGTCTTCCTTTCGCACGCCGGCCAGGCCGGCCGGGTCCCGGCCGGGATTGCTTCCCAAAAAGCTGTCTTGCAGCAGCCTTCCTGCGCCTTTGACAGAATTTTCCTTTCGCAGGCGAGCTGTCGCGCCGGCATCCCTTCCCTTCTCAATCCTCTGCCTGACATGGGGCATCTGTAAAAGATCAGAACATGCCGACAGGGCAAAGAGCATTGCATAGTACAGGATGATCTGGGCTGCCGACGGCCGTCCCAGGACGATCTCATACCCTGGGAGCTTTGCGGACAGATCCGCCAGGACACGGTACAGATCCAGGATCAGCTCCGCCGGCAGGCCGGCGATCCTGGCGAAGAGCAGTGTCACGGAGCCGGAGGAAGCAGCGACTCCCTGTGCAGACGCCGCGCAACTGCCCGCGATCCTGGCTGTCATTGATGCCCCGGAGCAAAATATGGTAAAAGCCTCCCGGACCGGTACTGCGGCGCTGCCGGCTGTCCGGACTGTCATTAATGCCCCGGAGCAAAAGAAAGAAAAAGCCTCCCAGGCCGATACTGCGGCGCTGCCGGCTGTCCCGATCAGGACTGCCAGACCGGCGCTTGCCATCACTGCCGTCATCAGCGGTATGACAACCAGATTCAGCAGCAGTGAAAAAAGCGGGAATGTCCCGTTCATCCACAGGCAGACGGGGAGGGTTCCCAGAGGGACCGCAAGGATCTTCAGGGCCTTACCCGGCAGGGCGGGGATGAGGATCCCTATCGATAAAACCGCTGCGAAGGTAAACAGAAAACCCGTGTGCAGAAAATAGAGCGGCTGGTCCAGCAGGAGCAGCAGGCAGGCGATCCCCGCCGCAGTCAGCAGGTCATAGGTTCGCCCGATCGCCTTCGCGATGAGATAGAGGGAAAACATGACGATCGCCCGAAAAACGGACGTCCCCATCCCGATCATTTTCCCGTACAGGTAAATGACTGCCAGAGCCGCGGCAGCCCGGACCGGAAGGGGGATCCGGAGAAGGCCCAGCAGGGTCAATACTCCCGTCCCGATCAGAGTGATGTGCAAACCGCTGATGCTGAATATATGGATAATGCCCGCTCCCTGATAGAGTTCCTTTGTATCGTCATCCAGAAGACCTTTTTCCCCCAGGAGCACTGCCTTCACGACCGGTGCATTTTCCACGGTAAAAACGCGATCCGTCTGGGTGGAGAGAATTCTTTTTACGCTGTAGAGGATCGCTGCCAAACGATCAGTCGGGGGAGAAACTGCCAGGATCTCCGCGTCCCGGAGCGAAAACTCCACCCGGAGAATATGATAATACCGGCACAGGTCAAATGATCCTTCATTTCGGGCACGGCGGAAAGGAGAGAGCCTGCCCCTGACACGGACCCTGGCACTCATATCTGCTGCAGGTTGGCTCTCCATAACGCACAGCACCCGGGATCTTTTTTTGAAGCCGGAGCCGGAACTGACCGGCCAGGAAACACTCCCGCTTTTTCCTGTTCCAGTGAAAGCCGGGTTGGTTCTAACGGTTTTTCCTGTTCCAGTGATAACCGTATTGGCTTTCTCGCTTTCTCCTGTGCCATTTAAAGACAGATCAGCATTTCCGAAAGAAGGTTTGTCACTCCCAGAAGCAGGTTTAGGACTCTCCTTTTCCTCTATCTCACTAATCACCGGCTCAGACAAATCAGACAAAGTGACTTTCCACACGATCCCTTCCCCTTCCAGAGCCGGTTCCATACCGCAGATAGTTCCCGTCAGATCAACTGTACAGTCCCGATAGGGTTCATAGTCACAGGGATTCCAGGGAATGATCAAAACAGATATACCGATTGCAGCTGCGGCAGCGGCAAGAACAGAAAACAAGGGTCTGCGCATCTTTCTTCCTTCCAATTGCCGATTCATGTCGGCTAAATATTAATGCATCACCCGCAGTTTAATCTGCCCGCTTCAGACCTGCAATCCCGTCTGAGTACTTAAATCACTTAATCCCCTATTTTAGTGAATTCAGTACAAAACGTTTCAGTATTTAAGAAGACTGTGCCGAAGCTTCCGCCAGATTGCTACACGAAGAATAAACAAATCGTTCAAAAAAAGACAACCTCTTACGTAAGAACCTCCGGCACTTTGAATAGCACCGGAGGTTCTTTTCGATCTATATATGATGGTATGATATCGTCCATCTCGCTATTACCAAAAAACCATCGAGACAGACCTTAATCATCACTTCCATTTTCATTGACGAAGTGCTGCAGACAAAAGCCCTTGGACAAACTGAAGAAAGCGAGTCAGGAAGGATTACGTCTGTCAGACTCTTACAGCTTTCAAAGGGAAAGCAGGAATGCGCAAATCAATGGCTATGTCCTTCAGAGAGGCCATCGTTTGTCTTTATCTTGCCATAAGGTCCTCCAAAATCTTTTCCTGGTCATATTCCGGAGCAGCAGCTTTGACAGCCTGCCACACAGGACGGATTGAATCCATATCCATTTCCATAGCCTCTGCTATTTCAGGCAGATCAAGGCCTTTCTGAACTTTCTTTATGATCGTTTTAATCTGGATCAGAAGCGAACCTCTGGCCATGCCTGTTTCCATACCTTCAGCCAGTCCTTTTTCATGACCTATCTCGACTCCCTCGGCCAGTCCTTCTTCACGGCCTTCTGCCAGCCCTTCTTCACGGCCCTTTATTCTTTCATTGAGTAGTGTCATTTTCCAGTCCATATATTCTCTCCTCCACTCGGCGTTCTGCCTTGCGATAATGACCTGGCTTTGAACGCGGTCGGCAAATGAACCTGCAGGGAAGGACGTGCTTCCTCTGACCAGACTCAGGAAACCTTTCAGATCTTCGGAAACTTCTCCCCTGCTTCCGGATGCGTTCAGGACCACCCTGGTCACACCGTCTTTTAAAGGTAATTGATTATTCTCTAAACAGAGAGTCTGAAAAGTATAGCGCAGCCTTTTTTCTCCGAAAGGATCAAACGGCGTGATAAAGACAACAACCGTATCCGACAGTTCACTGTAGCCTATCCCGGCTTCCAGGAGGGTCTGATCGATTGCCCCGGTATAGTATCTCATCCGTTTGGCAATATTGTGTTCATCCTGCAGCTGCATCTCGACATCAATAGTCCGTCCCTGATCGTCCCTGGCGGAAACATCAAGCCTTACACCGTGGGCATCTATGGAGAGCTTGATATCGACCTCTTTCCTCACATCATTGATCGACCGGATATGCATTTCCGGCAGCGAGACCTGGAGCAATTCCAAAAAGAGATCCGGGTTGGAGGACATCACTTTTCCGAATATAAAGGCGTTCCCGATCCCCGCTTCAGACCACTCTTTATTGACGTCTGCTTCCGGTAATCCGTGTACACCGGAAAGACCATCCTCCCGGATGATCCCTTCCCTGATCTCATCCTTTTTCCTGAAAGAGACAGATCGATTAATGCTCACATTTGTCATTTTCGCACCTCCATATAAAGTTAAACAGAGGGGCTCCGGCGCGGACAGGCCATGATGCCTGTACACAGTCCGCCGGAGCCCCATGAACAATGAGACCCGGCAGCACTGATCGCAGCGCCGTTTCTGACAAAGCAGTGACATTGGAACCACAGTTGATTCCCGTGAACAACTTTGTGATACAAATATTTTAACAGCAGAATCAATAGGGTGCAAGGACACTTCTCCGGGCAGTGAGGATCTTCTGGGATCACCTACTAAAGATCATCGTTCAGATTTTTTCTCTCTCCCTTTTGATGTCTATATATAAAAAAAAGGGTAACTGTTTCCAGCCACCCTTTACGAACCTGTTACCTGTTCATTTACTTTTTCTATGAACTAAGATATTACTTTGTCGCGCCACATCCGGAACACTTCTGGCCAATGACCACTGTCTCGTCCCAGGCTTTCTTGTCCACGACCTTGACCTCTTTGTAGACCGGCTCTTCATGGGTGACAGCGGCGTGGTAGATTGTATCGATTTTTATTTTGTCTATTGACCAACTAGCGTCTCCATTATGCATTTTTATGGTATGGATATCTACCGCATCTTCATCTTCTGAATAATATTTACACGCACTACATTTAGCTACAGTTTTATACACATCCTCATCCCATGCTTCCTTGTCCACGACCGTCTTTGTGCCAACCTGTTTCTTCTCAGTATGGCTCTTCTCGGCGTGATGGACAGTCTTTGTCACATTGACCCATTTGTGGGTATGAACCTGCTGTTTGACCGTGACTTTGCACGTCGCCTTTTTGTTGCTGCCGTCCCTTGCAATAACAGTTATGATCGCTGTTCCCTTTCCAATGCCTTTCACCACACCTTTGCTGCTTACGGTCGCAACTTTGTTATTGCTGGTCTTCCAGACGACAGACTTGTTGGTGGCATTTGCCGGACTCACAGCAGCCTTGAGTGTAAAACTGCTGCCCTTTTTAAGGACTGCCGAAGTCTTATTCAGTTTCAGACCCGTTACCGGCTGTTTGACCGTTACCTTGCATCTCAGCGTGCTTTTGGAAACCGTGGCTGTGATCGTAGCAGTACCTTTATTTATGCCCTTTACGACACCTAAGGAACTGACGGTCGCAATCTTATTATTACTGCTCTTCCATGTCACCTTTCCAATTGTGCCCGACACCTTCAATGTCACGGTTTTCTTCACATTTATCGATACCGCAGTCTTATTGAGTTTTACTGCAGCCTCCGCCTGCTGCGGCATAGCTGCTGCAAGCAGAAACATGAGTAACACCATAGACAGATATTTTCTGATCTTCCTGTTCATATAACACGTCACCTCCCAGTAAAGATTACCAGATTAAATTGCAAACATTCTTTTCTTAAATCTATTGCACTCCAACCAGGTCTTTGTCTTTACAAACCACTGTAGGCTGAGCTGCTTCTTTCCGACATTGGTGATGTTAAAGATTACGCCGTGCACTCCCTCGCCGACCATCCTCATGCCGAATCCTTCTGGGATCATCTGCCAAAGACCATCACAGACCCAACATTACACAGCATGCCTGGCAGGGTATAATCCCCACCAGGCATTTTAGATACTAAATCTGTGTCCGCAGAAGCGGATAGATACTTGTTATTTACTAATCTTTACACTCCGGGCAGCACTCCAGATCGACCAGTACTTTGCACTTCCCACGGTCTTATAGGTCCGGATCCGTACGTAGTAGGTCTTGCCCTTCGTCAGGCTTCCGATGACTCTGGAAACGGTGGAGGCGCTTGTAATGCTCACGGCTTTATTGCCCGATTTAAAAGTCTTATCCGTGCTGTACTGAATCTGATAACCGTTAGCCTTTGTGTTCTTGCCCCACTTCACGGTCATCTTCTTCGAAGCACTGTTAGTTGCTGAAGAAATAGCGGGGCGAGAAACACGATAGATTACCCGGCTCTTGGAAAGAGTACTGTCGCCAGTAGTTGCCTTCGCAACTACCTTATAGGTGTATTTCGTGCCGTTGGTGTTGGCCGCTGTGTCTGTAAAGATAACCGTAGAGCCGCTGGTGATGGTCTTAATCAAAGTGGATCCACGGTAAACCTTATATCCATTCGCACCTGTGACTTTCTTCCATGTCAGCTTGATCCCCTTAACCTGATTAGCTGCAGCCAAAGATGCGGTCGCTGCGGGTACTACTTTAATCGTGACAGTCTTCGATGCGGCATTGTAGTTCGCTGTTGCGGCAGATGTCGCTGTGATCTTGACGGTGCCGACCTTCTTCGCGGTCACTTTGCCAGTCTTAGAGTCTACAGTGGCGATCGTCGTGTCGGAGGACTTGAAGGACTCAGTCCCTTTAGTGCCTGTTATGGAAACTGTCGTTGTTTTTCCTACTGCAATAGATGTTGCTGCGGCTTTAGCTGTGATGGACTGGGACGCCTTGTTAATTTTGAATGTCGCAGTCTTTGTACCTGTATATGTGCCCCTACCTGTGATAATGACCGTCGCTATACCTACGTTGGTGTTGTTCTTATAGGAAACAGTGTAGTCAGAGTTAAGGGTTAATATTGTTGAGCCGATCTTGACCATTGGCGTCTGAGTAATGGCCTTGCCGTTATAGGTTTTGGCAGTAAGACTGGTCACTCTGGCATTAGTAATATCATGTGCTACTTTATACTCCTCTGAGGCAGGATCATCAACACCCGATACATTTCCACCTATTCCTCCATCGGAATCCCAGCCAGAATCGCCAGAACCTCCATACATGTACTGCAGTGCTTTCTCAAGCGCTTTCTTCTTATCAATGACATTGTCAAACGCTTTTTTGATTGGCGCTGTCATTGTTCCATATTCGGCTGTTGCGGTTGTGATTTCAATTTTATTAAGCGTCTCATAACAGGACTTCGCTTTTTTATTAGCATCTGCGACCGAGTCTGCTTTCAGGACATCAAGCACGCTGTTAGCCGCCTTGTAAACATTGCACATCTTCTGGATATTATCCAGAATGTTTCCGAAGCCTTTGTTTCTTAATGCTGTCAGGACTTTATTAAAAGCACTCTTCGCCTTTGATTCTGTCCAGTCCTTTATACCTGTCTTATTTCCTATCTCATCAACAACCGATGTAAGGGCATCGTACACAGCGACTTCCATAACTTCCTGCATATTTTCAGAGAATTTTGTCATGAGCTGTTGCACAGATTCCGTCGTTGATGAAATATATACGCTCTGTTTTGGAAGTCCATCTTTATTCAGAACTATAGTTCCTGTAATGGCATCTCCATAATTGATCGTTTCAACTTTTACATTGTAACCATTGATTTCATATGTCTCTTCCTCATGACTGAGATTGTTCTGAACATATTCTATAAATGCATTTTCAATCTGTGTCCAATTATCATTAAGATTTATTTTTTCCATCTTTACATACTCTGTAAAGTGGTCAATTATGAAGCGTGAATACCCCTGGTAAATTGCATCAAGTTCCACATCTGTTGTACCCAACACAGTTGTAAGCATCTTTGACGATTTCGCCCCGGATGCAATGGAGCTAATATTCTGCTCCTTGATTTCCTCAGGGGATTCTGAGCCCTTTTGGCTCTCCGCCTCATCCTTCATCGTCGTCAGGAAATCATCCATTGCCATGTTTAATTCATTGACACAGGATTCAAGATCATCCATAACATAGATATCATCAATCGTAGCCGAAGCCCCTCTTAGTTCATGCGCAATAGGAACAATGACTACTTTAAAAACATCTTCTGGGAGAACTCCTGCTGTATTTAGCATATACTGCGTCTCAGAAGTAATAACAGGATCAAAATTGTAAGTCGAACTGTGTCCCATTTCATCTGTACGAACCCGTGTAAAGCTCAGTTCATATTCCTCTGCGTCCTCAACTTCCCTCCATGTGACAGCAATCTTTCGAACATTATCAGTGACATACGGAGTTTCCACAGCGTGAAGGTCGAGGATATGGAGAACAGCAGATGCTTCCGCAAGCTTTTTTTCCATATTTTCATTGTTATATAGCGTTGTCTTTATTTCATAGTCACCAGCTCCCGTATATGTTGATAAATAACTTGCGATGAAATCGGTTGGGCCTCCTACTACGGACAATGATCCCGGTTGAACACTTGTTCCTGAATGCGCACCGAACGACCATTGCATATTCATAGCATTAGGTGCAAAGTTTTCTGAATGAACATCGGCACTGATGGGCACATCCTGTGGCTTGTTTTCGTAGAGGACGTATTTGTCTTCGAGAGTAATTTTTGTGTTTCCTTCCCACTCACAGATATAGGAATAATATGGGAGTGATAGGTAATATGGTGCCTCTGGAGAGTGGTCAGAATAGCCATCGTCTGGTTCATCATTCCATAGAACAGAGGAGTATCCGGGGATATGCCATATTTCCAAGTAATCCTGACCTCCAGAGCTGTTACCATCAGCATTATTGGGTTGATCTGGTTCCCAACATGTATATTGCCATTGCTCTCCTGTAATCCATGTCCACGTTCCTTCGTGGCCTTCGTCTGTCCCTCCTGCCCAAAAATGGTATTTTCCTTGAACGTCATGACCTTTTATTAAATCAATTATAAAGTCGTTTTCTTCCTCGTTCGTAATTGTTACAAGATGCCCCCCGCGAGTCTCACATGCACTTTTCGCTTCTTTCCATGTCAACGCATCATCAAATATATAATAATAATTTCCATTGTATTCTTCAGCATCGTCAGGAATAATTGATGTAGTCACATCTTCAGCATTAGTCATGGAAGGAGATGAAACGCTTTCTTCCTCAGCTTCTTTCTTCTGCTCTGACTCTTGCGACAGTGTCTTCGGTTCTGTTTCCTTATTGGAATCAGCACCAGAATGACCACTCTTCTCCACATCTTCTTCAGGATTATTTTCTATGACATGTGTAACTACTTCCTGAATAGGTTCTTCATCAGCATCCTCTTCTTGTTGAACATATTCTTCTTCAAACTGTTCTTGTAGCGCTTCCTCTGTCTCTGATTCTTCTGTTTGATCAGCGCTTTCATCAGCAAACTCTGCGTTCTGATCCTCTGTCAGAGGAGATTCCGCATCCTGATTATTAGCATCTTCTACAGCCACATCCTCAGTGGATGATTCTAACTCCTCATCATTCGCTTCACTGTATTTTTCAACACTCCAAACAGCGTACAGAATGCAATTCTCCACTGGGACAAATTCTTGCGACACTATCTCCCCATCACGCTCAAGGCTCCAGCCTAAGAACGTAACAACCGAATTTTCCTGGTCGCTCACAGGGAAAGTATCCACCGCTTCGCCAATCGGGACATTTTTATTCAGAACCTTAGTAGACTCTACCGTCTCCCCTAGGACATCATCCCACTCATTTTCGAAGCATCCACCGTTGGCATCAAGTATGACGGTATAATACTGTGCTTCTTCTGCATCTTCTGTTAATGACTCTTCGGCCGTTTTTCTTGCATCAGCCGATGCTTCCGATGCTTCCTCGGCCTGTGCTGTTTCCCCCGCACTCGCCGATTTTTCGGAAGTATCCTCAGACTCAGCCATTTCCCCATCACTTGCCGGAGCTTCTGCTGTATCCTCTTCATACACCTCCTGCGCGATCTCAGATGTCTGTCCTAGATCCACATCTGTTGATGCCGCGAGAACGCTGCCAGGGACTGATCCTATGACCAGCATTCCGGACAGCAGCAACGCCGTTAATCTTGTTGTCAGTTTACTCATAATGTGGACCTCCACTTTTTAGTAAGGGGAATGATTTATGTGGGATATTATTATTCGCTGTCAAATAATTTGGATAATTATAGCACTCCAACCATGTCTTTGTCTTTACAAACCTGTAGGCTGAGCTGCTTCTTTCCGACATTGGAAACGTTTACGATTTTCTATTTCGTTCCAATTCTACAAAGTCCAAACAGTAGCGTTCTTCCAAATATTCAAGGACGTTCAGCAAGCCCTTTCCAATAAACAGCTCACTCTCGCGTTTCATAAAACGTATATTCATCATTATAATAAACTTCTTTATCCCAATCAGTTTTTGCAGGAGTTATAACAAGTGCATCGAAACTAAGTGGAGGATCCATAACAAAAGTATTGATATATTCTACTTCCGCTGTAACTACTTCAAATGACCCAATTTCCGTCCAGTCTCCATCTAATCGAACCCAACATATGAATGTTCCAGTCAAATCACCTTTTACTGGGAGTAACTTATAACCAATTCTTATCCGGTCACGATTTTTGAGCATTTTTTCGAAGATCAAAGGGTGAATATCACAACCATTGATATTTATTGCATTCTCTGAAAAATAATAATCAGGAATTTCATCTTCCTCTCTACCATCTGTTTCTACATCCACAAATCTATTTTGCGATGAATTATTATTATCTATAGAATTCGTATCATCTTCGAAGACTTTAAAATGTGGAATAAGATCATAGTTTAGTCCATTAACCTTTACATCTATTATTGCATTATATATTATGGCGCACAAAAAACAAAAGCATATGAATATAAGTATATTATTGATTCTTTTGGGGATAGGGTTCGGCGATGAATTTGCTACTATTATTGCAATTATGCATCCAAACAATGCAATCAAATGCGCTAGAATTGTACCCATACTATGAAACCTCTACATTTTAGCGTATAACCTATACTTAGTAAGAGCAATTATTTATAGATCTTTTGTTAACCAAGCCAACAACACAGTTAAAAGGGTCGATATCGATGATTTGATTATCCCTTTCAAGCTTGGACATATTGATACCGATATCAGAGAAAACATGTTTCACCTTAAAAACATTTCCGAACGATTATTTATAATCTAGCAACTTTTCTGATAGTTCATTATAGAAGTCAACCTAATCAAACTGGTTACTTATCTGCGGCATCTATAGTTCCTCCCTTAAAAGTAATGAACGATTAACTCATCCTTTCTCTCAACAACAGTCCCTCTCCTGCCGAACTTCTTATGCCGGACGTTCTGGGATCATCTACCAAAGACCATCACAGCCCCAACATTGCACAGCATGCCTGGCAGGGAATAATCCCCACCAGGCATTTTAGATACTAAATCTGTGTCCGCAGAAGCGGATAGATACTTGTTATTTACTGATCTTCACACTCCGGGCAGCACTCCAGATAGACCAGT
>JBGUNJ010000097.1:0-48196 GCA_045117315.1 Lachnospiraceae bacterium
CGAATGGGGCGAACGCCGTTCCACTCGGGTTTTTGCGCTGAAAATCGCGCAAAAACGCCTCGAATTCGAGGGGGTCTATACTGTAACTGTTGTTACAGTTCAGGCCCTTCTGAAAACAATGCGCCTTTTGTACATTGGCTGTTTCGGTGGGACGCTCCCGCTCCGCTTTTCAGACGGTCCGGTTCTGATGCAAATATCCCGCTGCCGGTCACATACCGGCCGGCGTGTGATCGGTGATGAACATTGCATCCCCGAAGCTGAAAAAGCGGTAGCGCTTTTCCACAGCTTCCTTGTAGGTGTCGAGAATGGTCTCCCGCCCCGCGAAAGCCGAGACAAGCATGATGAGAGTGGATTCCGGCAGATGAAAATTGGTGATCAGCGCATCCATGGCACGGAATCGGTAGCCAGGATATATAAAAATAGATGTATCATCGCTTCCCTGATGTACAATTCCGTTTTCATCCGCTGCGCTTTCGATTGTCCTGCAGCTGGTCGTGCCGACGCAGATGACACGATGCCCATCCGCATGAGTACGGTTGATCAGTTCCGCCGTTTCCGGGGGAACATTGTACCACTCTGTGTGCATGACGTGCTCCTCCACGTCGTCCACTTTCACCGGCCGGAATGTGCCCAGACCCACATGCAGGGTCACAAAGCCAATATTGACCCCCTTATTCCGGACCTCCTCCAGAAGTTCCGGAGTGAAATGCAGACCTGCCGTGGGGGCTGCCGCGGAGCCCTCATATTTTGCGTAGACAGTCTGATAGCGGTTCCTGTCCTGCAGCCTGTGAGTGATATAAGGAGGAAGAGGCATCTCCCCAAGCCGATCCAGAACTTCTTCGAAAATTCCCTCATACTCAAACCGGACCAGACGATTGCCGCCCTCCGCGATCTCGAGGATCTCAGCCTTCAGACTCCCGTCCCCGAAGACCGCCCGCGCTCCGGGGCGCAGTTTCTTGCCGGGCCGCACCAGGCACTCCCACACATCCTTTTCAAGCCTCTTCAGAAGCAGGATCTCGATGGAAGCCCCGGTTCCTTCCCGCAGGCCAAGGAGCCTGGCAGGAATGACCTTGGTGTCATTCAGAATCAGGGTGTCTCCCCGCTCCAGGTATTTGAGAATATCCCGGAAAGTACCATGAGTCCTATGACCTGTCCTGCGGTTCAGGATCAGAAGTCTCGAAGAAGACCTGTCCTGCAGGGGGTCCTGGGCGATCAGCTCCTGGGGAAGATCATAATAATAGTCAGCGGTCCGGTGCCCGACGGGCACCTGCCGCCCTGTGCTTACATCAGATTGATTGGTCATGTTTCTTTCCTGTGAAAAATTGTTTCCTGTAAAATATACGTGATTCGGACAGGGCGTAACGCCCCTTCTCACACACTCCTGAAATCTTCACGTATTTCTGAGATTCATTTTTCTAAGAAATGCCTTATATCCCCGGAAGGCCTCATAAATGTCCGCCTTGCTCGCCGCCTCCCACGGTGCGTGCATGCTCAGCAGCGGCACTCCGCTGTCAATGACGTTCATGCCGTAGGTGGCCAGGATATAGGCGATGGTGCCGCCTCCGCCGGCATCCACCCTGCCCAGTTCCCCGGTCTGCATCAGCACCTGCTCCTCATCAAAAATACTGCGGAGAGCCGCAAGATATTCCGCGTTGGCGTCGTTTGAACCTGATTTTCCGCGGGATCCGGTAAACTTGTAGAAAACCATGCCGCCGCCCATGTAAGCGGTATTCTTCTTTTCAAAAGGGGCGGGGTAGACCGGATCAAACGCGCTGCCCACATCCGAAGAGAGCATTGCGCTGTTTGCCAGCGTGCGGCGCAGAGCCAGCTCGGAATACTGGCCGCAGAGTTCCATAACCTCTGCCAGAGTATTTTCAAAGAAGCGGGAATGCATTCCGGTCGCGCCGACGCTTCCGATTTCTTCCTTATCGACCAGCAAAGTGCAGCTGGTACGGGCAATATCATCCACTTCCATCTGAGCCCTGAATGAAGGATAGGCACAGACGCGGTCGTCCTGCCCGTAGCCCAGCACCATACTGCGGTCAAAGCCTGCCTCACGGGCCTTTCCGGCGGGGACGATCTCCAGTTCCGCAGAGATAAAGTCCTCCTCTTCGATGTCATAGACATCCTTCAGGATCTTCAGAAGTGAATTGGTGACAGCATCCTTTTCAGAGGGCTTTTTCCCCTCGCGGCCTGCCTTTGTATCAGCATCGATCGTAACCGGCCGGCTGCCGATGACAAGGTCCAGAGCATCTCCCTCTATAAAAGTGGATGCGTTCTTTTTCATCTGTTCCTGGGCCAGATGAGGAAGCAGATCCGAAATGAAAAAGACAGGGTCATCCTCTTCTTCCCCGATGTTCAGGATCACAGTCTCGCCGCTTTTTTTGACGACAACTCCGTGGATCGCCAGAGGAATTGTCACATACTGATATTTTTTGATCCCGCCATAATAGTGGGTGTCCAGAAAGCACAGGCCGCCGTCCTCATAGAGAGGGTTCTGCTTCACGTCCAGACGGGGGGAATCGATATGAGCGCCGAGGATGTTGATTCCTTCCTCGAAAGGCTTTTCGCCGATGCGGAAGAGGACCATGGATTTATCCATCCAGACACTATATACACAGTCGCCGGCCTTAAGCTGTCTTTTTTCGGCAATCGCCCTGCTCAGTTCAATGTAACCGTTCTTCTCGGCTTCCCCGACAAAAAAGTCGACACACTCCCTTTCTGTCTTTCCGACATTCAGAAAGTTGATGTAGTCTTTCGCAAAATCCATGCACTCCTGCTGCATGGCAAGATCATATGTATTCCAGGCATTCAGTCTTTCCATTTTTTCCTCCTGATCAAAGCGCGGTGCGCGCGGACACGCGGCCGGAAATACCCGTGGGCAGTTCTCAGACGCAGTCCGCCGCAAGGCGGAAAACATATTACACGTGCCGTTTCATAAAGAAAGGCGGGCGGACCCATGTCCAATCCCGCCCGTCCAATCAAGATTCAGGGTTTATTCTTTCTTTGGCCATCAGAATCCGTGACTTCAGCCATGCGTTGCGCGCAAAAAAGAAACATGTTTCATCGCGCAAGGCCTGCCGGCGGGTCATGAACCGGGTTCTTCCGGCATGCAGAGCCGGAAACGGCAAAGAAAAACCTGAAACGCCGAACCTGCATTTTGACTCCTAGCACACATGCCAGGTGGGTGTCCGCAGCGTGAACATCAATCTTCCTCTGCCTGTGCTTTCGCACGGAAGGCCTGAAATCTGAGCACGCGATATGAGAATCCCGTTTAAAGTAATTGTAGGTTCAAAATAGCAGATGAGTGGCATCTCAGGTGTCTTTATTATAACACATCAGTACGTGATGGGCAACATTTCTTGCCGTATCGCGCCCCTGCCGGCCACTCTTGTTTTTTCCTTATTCTGCCTTGTTTTATCACCGCCGGGATCTTTGCCGGCGGTGCACCTTCGGGATTTGTTTAACAGCATCCGGTCCCGCTGCCGCATGGCTTGTTTTATTATATAGGGATCCGGAAATCATCTCTCAGCAACAGGCATCGTCTGTCCGCGCAGCCATTCTCTCTCTTCTTCAGACAGAAGGGGGCCGACCTCCTCAAAAACTCTGCGGTGGTAATCATTGAGGGCGTCCATGGTCTGAGGGGTCAGGCATGATGACTCTATCAGGGCAGGGTCAAAGGGAACCAGAGTCAGCGGACGGAAACGGAGAAATCTTCCGTCGCTGTTCTTTGCCGCCTCCACTACTTCCAGGATGGTCTCGATCCGGATTCCGTATCTGCCCTCCAGGTAGACACCGGGCTCATCGGACACGATCATGCCGGGTTCCAGGACCGCCTCCTCCGCACCGGGAGCAAATCTCCAGCGGATGTTATGAGGACCCTCGTGGACGCTCAGCAGATAGCCGATTCCGTGGCCGGTACCGCATTTATAATCCGCGAAAATTCTCCACAGGGGCTCTCTGGCCAGAATATCGACATTTCTGCCGCAACAGCCGTGGAGGAAAACCGCGTCCATCAGCTGCAGATTTCCGACCGCAGTGAGTGTGTAATGGCGCCGCATCTGGTCTGTCACGGGTCCCAGCGCAACAGTTCTGGTGACATCTGTTGTCCCGCGAAGATACTGTCCGCCGCAGTCCACCAGAAGCATGCCTTCAGGTTTGAGCTGCGCGCAGTCATCTTCTTTGGCAGAATAATGCATCATGGCTGCGTTGGGTCCGTAGGCCGAGATGGTCTTGAAGGAGAGTCCCATAAAATCACTGATCTGAGCGCGCAGAGAATCCATTTTTTTCTCCGCGTCCATTTCCGTCAGCGTCCCGATCGTCCCCTCTTCGACATGCCTGTGGATCCAGTACAGGAACCTGCAGACCGCGGCCGAATCCTCCAGATAGCAGGCCCGGATGTTGGCCAGCTCTGTTTCATTTTTGACTGCTTTGAAGGCCTCGACAGGACTCTGTCTCTCTATGTCCTTTTTGAAACCGCCTTCGGAAGAGGAGGCAGAACCCTTCTCCTGACCTCTAAAAGCTGCAGCCCTTCCCCTTTTCATTGCTTCATAGAGACTGACGCTCAGCGCGCCGGGTGAATAAAAGACGCGGCACCAGTCCGCCCGGGAAGCAGTTCCGGTTCTCTCTGCGCAGTCTGTTCCGGAAACAGTTCCTGTTTCCTCTGCGCCGTCTGTTCCGGAAGCAGTTCCGGTTCCCTCTGCGCAGTCCGCCTGCTCCGGTTTTTTAGGGCAAAAGGCCGCGGCAGCCTTAATATACAGATCCGGATCCTCCAGAAAACCCATAATCTCTTCATATGGACGAAGTTCCAGACCGATTCCGTCCGCGTAGGCGCGGACCTCATCCGTGACTGCACCCTCCTGAATAAAGAGAACCTGGCGGTCCGAAGTGACCACTCCAAAGCAGAGGGCGACAGGTGTGCACTCTACATCATTACCGCGCAGGTTGAAGAGCCACATCAGGTTGTCCAGCCTGTTATCTATATAAAGGGCTGCGCCTGCAGCGCGTATTTTTTCGCGCAGGCGCTGCAGTTTTGAAGGGGCAGACTCTCCCGCGTATTCCTGACCCAGCACAAAAGCTTTCCCGGCAGGACGCTGTGGCCGGTCTGTCCAGATCTCCCCGGCGGGGTCATTCTCTGTCACAAATCTGACCTGCCTTCCGGCAAGCGCCTTGCGAAGGTTTCCCGCCTGGCTGACACTCACGCACCTTCCGTCAAAAGCAAGAGCAGGCTGACCCTGGTGTCCCGCTGCACGTCCCAACCGGTCCGCCAGCCAGGCTGTGACCGTTGGGACCCCTTCCTCTGACTCCCGGTAGAGGTCCACACCCGTTCCCCGCAGCTCTTTTTCCGCCTGGATAAAATAGCGGCCGTCTGTCCAGAGGCCGGCTTCTTCCAGTCCCACGACAAGTGTTCCGCTGGATCCCGTGAAGCCGCTGAAATATCTGCGGGTCTGAAAATAGGGAGCCACATATTCCGAATTGTGAAAATCCGCTGTGGGGATCAGATAATAATCAATCCCCAGGGATTTCATTTTTGAGCGCAGCAGTTCCAGCCTTTTCTGTATAACCTGATTGTTCTGTATAACCTGATCAGTCATTTTCATCATTCCAATGTCATGTCTTTGTGCAGCGACTGCATATTTGATGTCTGAGAATCCTTTCCGCTTCTTTCCCGGTTCAGATTCCCGGGAATCCGCGGACTTCAGTCTTTATTCTCATCTGTTTATGTTTCTTTCCCGCATCAGATTCCCAGGAATCTGCGGACTTCCGCCTTCATGCCGTCCCGGTCGCAGACGATGTTGTGGCGCACCGGCGCTGTCCTGAGCACGTTCACCGCCTCGGGCACTGCCACCAGCGCCTTCTCGCTGAGTCGGTCGGCCAGTTCCAGATCCGGCAGGTCGGAGGGCTCGCCCAGGGCCTGCATGACACTGTTTTCAAATTTGAAGGGGCTGGCCGTGGAGGCAATGACAGCCGGTGTCGCATCTCCGGTCTCGTTCCTGAATCTGTCATAAACATGAGCGGCAACAGCGGTGTGGGGATCGATCACGTATTTCTCCCTGTCATAGAGCCTGCGAATCGCTTCAGCTGTCTCATTCTCGTCCGCGTATCCGCCGCGGAAGAGCTCAAGTCCCTTCTTCATCTCCTCAGTGATCGTGTAGGAGCCTTTTTCTTTCAGATCCTGCATAAGTCCCGCAGTCTTCTGAGGGTCGTTTCCGCTGATATGATAGATCAGCCTCTCCAGATTGCTGGAGATCAGGATGTCCATGGAAGGGGAGCTGGTCAGGATAAACTCCCTGTTTTTGTCATAAGTGCCTGTCGTAAAGAAATCAAAGAGCACCTTGTTGGAGTTGGATGCGCACACAAGTCTGTGGACCGGAAGTCCCATCTTAGCGGCATAATAGGCGGCCAGGATATTTCCGAAATTTCCGGTCGGGACGACAAAGTTTACCTTGTCACCCTCCTCGATCGTCCCGTTGGCGAGCAGCCTGGTGTAGGCGAATACATAGTAGACGATCTGGGGAACAAGCCGCCCGATATTTATGGAGTTGGCGGAGGAGAATGCAAACCCCTTTTCGGCCATTTCAGCCCGGAGAGCCTCATCGCCGAAGATTTCCTTGACGGAGCTCTGGGCGTCATCAAAATTGCCGCGGATCCCGACGACACAGGTATTGTCACCCTTCTGGGTCACCATCTGTTTCTCCTGGATCGAGGAGACACCGTCCTTGGGATAAAAGACCATGATCCGCGTTCCCGCAACATCCGCGAAGCCGGCCATAGCCGCCTTGCCCGTGTCGCCGCTGGTCGCGGTGAGAATGACGATTTCCTTGTCCTCCCGGTTCTTTTTGGCGGAGGTGATCATCAGATGGGGCAGAATCTGAAGCGCCATATCCTTGAAGGCGATCGTGGGTCCATGGAACAGTTCCAGATACCAGGCTCCGTCAGCCTTGCGCAGGGGAACGATTTCCTCCGCGTCGAAATTGCTGCCGTAGGCGTTCGCGATGCATCCCTTCAGCTCCTCTTCCGTAAAATCGGTGAGCAGGAGTTTCATCACCTCATAGGCGACTCCCCGGTAATCCATGGCAGCCAGCTGGGAAAGTCCTTTGTCCAGCGCGGGGAATTCCGTGGGGACAAACAGTCCTCCGTCTTCGGCAAGTCCCATCAGGATGGCCCTTGATGACGGCACTGGAGTGCTGTCGGAACGTGTGCTCTTATATAAAATCTGCTTCATACTGTCTCCTCTCTATCCTGCCTTTCTGAGGTTCTCAGATCTGACGACGATGAAAAATTGTAAAATAATCCCCGGCGGCCAGCTCAATGATCAAAGCTCCTGCTTCGAAATCAGATGCGGAAAAAGCTGTCTGGCAGCCTCCCCGGAACCGGAGCCGGGCCTGAAGAATCTTTGACAATAAACTATACCACAAAACAAAAATAATCACAAAAAGAATCATACTCTTCCGGACAGGATCCGGATTCTTCGCTGCAGTCTGCACAAAAGGCGCTCCGGGAACCAGGTTGGCCTGAGTTCAAATCTTGTTACAGTACAGACCCCCTCGAATTCGAGGTGTTTTTGCGCGATTTTCAGCACAAAAACCCGAGTGGAACGGCGTTCGCCCCATTCGCGAAGCGAATTCAGCATGGGCGAACGCAAGTTACTATACACGCCCTCGATAGGGCGTGAATAGTAATAAAAAGATACCGCTGCGCGGTTTTACATGTGAGCCCATGACTTTCGGGCATAAGCTCACATATGATAGATTTGAAATAATACCGCGGATCAAACTGCGGACAATACAGCGAAGGAGACAGTATTCGGCATGAGTGATAAGACAATGGAAACCGTGACACCCGCGGCTGAAGAAGAGAGAGTGAGCCGTCATTTTATTGAACAGGAGATCGACAGCGACCTTGAGAAGGGCGTCTATGACAGCGTGCATACCCGTTTCCCTCCCGAGCCCAACGGATATCTCCACATAGGACACGCCAAGAGCATTCTGCTCAATTACGGAATGGCTCAGGAATACGGCGGAAAGTTCAATCTCCGCTTTGACGATACAAACCCCACAAAGGAGAAGATCGAATTTGTGGAGTCGATCAAGGAGGACGTCCACTGGCTGGGCGCCGACTATGAGGACAGGCTCTTTTACGCGTCCGATTATTTCCAGGAGATGTATGACGTCGCGGTCAAACTGATTAAAAAGGGCAAGGCCTATGTCTCCGACCTGTCCGCGGAGCAGATGCGCGAATACCGCGGCACCCTGACAGAGCCCGGAAAGAACGACCCCAACCGCGAGCGCAGCATCGAGGAGAACCTGGAGCTGTTTGAAAAGATGAGGGCCGGTGAATTCGCTGACGGAGAGAAGACTCTGCGCGCCAAAATCGATATGGCAAGCCCCAACATCAACATGCGCGACCCCATCATCTACCGTGTCGCCCATATGGCCCACCACAACACCGGCGATGCATGGTGCATCTATCCCATGTACGACTTCGCCCATCCCATTGAGGACGCGATCGAGGGTATCACGCACTCACTCTGCACGCTTGAGTTCGAGGACCACCGTCCCCTCTATGACTGGGTGGTGAAAGAGGCTGAGTACCCCCATCCCCCCAGACAGATCGAGTTTGCCAAAATGTATCTGACCAACCAGGTCACCGGCAAGCGCTATATCAAGAAGCTCGTCGAGCAGAAGATCGTGGACGGATGGGACGATCCCCGTCTGGTCTCCATCTCAGGCCTGCGCCGCAGGGGCTATACGCCTTCTTCCATCAAAAAGTTTGTCGACATGTGCGGCATTTCCAAGAGCAACTCCTCCGCTGATTTCGCTGCCCTGGAGTATTGCATCCGCGAGGACCTCAAGCCCGGCTGCAAGCGCATGCTGGCGGTCCTGCACCCCCTCAAGCTCATCATCGACAACTATCCCGAGGGACAGGTGGAGATGCTTGAAGCCGACAACAACCTGGAAAATCCCGAGCTGGGCAAGAGAGAGATTCCCTTCGGCCGCGAGCTCTGGATCGAGCGCGACGACTTTATGGAAGTCCCGCCCAGGAAATATTACCGTCTCTTCCCCGGCAACGAAGTGCGCCTGATGTACGCTTATTTCGTCAAGTGCGTGGGCTTCGACAAGGACGAGGACGGAAATATCACTGCTGTGCACGTCACCTATGATCCCGAGACAAAGAGCGGCAGCGGATTTACCGGCCGCAAGGTCAAAGGCACCATTCACTGGGTGCACGCCGATTCAGCGGTGGACGTGACCGCCCGCCTGTACGAAAATATTATCGATGAGGAGAAGGGCGTCTACGATGAAAACGGAGACCTCAACCTCAATCCCCATTCCCTTACAGTCTGCAATGCCAAGGTGGAGCCCGAACTGGCACAGGCAAAGGCTTTTGACCGCTTCCAGTTCGTCAGAAACGGCTATTTCTGTGTTGACTTTAAGGACTCTAAAGAGGGCGCCCCGGTCTTTAACCGGATTGTCGGCCTCAAGAGCTCCTTCAAGCTCCCCGGGAAAAAGTGATAATAAAACACTCTAAAAAACATACAGCAAATCTTTCTTTTTGCCGGAGGCGCATGCTCCGGCAAAAAGTATTTTGAGGACCTTATTTAGTATTTTGAAGACCTTATCGGACCGACATTTCACAGTCCGTTTTAAAGTATTATTTTAAAATAATAATTGAAGCAGATTACGCAGGGGCTTTGTTTTAAGGAATGCTCATGATGTCTGTTGCTGCAGTAACAAGCTGTTTTAAAGAAAGGAGGTAACAGTGGCTCAGGAATTGAATATTCATCTGGAGACGGACAGCAATACTCCTCTCTACAGACAAATCTATGAATATATCCGTGGGGAAATCAGAAGCGGGTCTCTGGCGGCCGATGAGAGGCTTCCCTCTACCCGGGCGCTTGCCTCCTACCTGCAGGTGGCCCGAAGCACGACGGAACTGGCCTACAGCCAGCTGCTTTCGGAAGGCTATATACGGTCACGCAGGAACAGCGGATATTTTGTCAATGAGATTGAGAACTTCCCTGATCTGAGGCTCGATGACCCCATGAACGCAGCGGGACTTTATGAGACAGGAGACTCTGATCCGCAACAGAAGGTTTCGCGGAACAGGGATCTCTATTCAGCAGGTCCGCCCCCGATGGGGGACCATTCCCCTGCACGGAAAGAGGGAAACGGCCCGTCACAGGACCAGATCGATTTTTCCCTGCGACATACCGAGATGTCGGTTTTCCCATACAGTACCTGGAAAAGGATCATGAGAGAAGTGATGGCAGGGGCGGATCAGGAGATGTTTTCCCACAGCGAGCCCGGCGGGGATCTCTCTCTGAGGTCGACCATTGCCCATTACCTGCATTTTTCCAGAGGCGTGCACTGCCGTCTGGAGCAGGTCATAGTGGGCGCAGGAAACGACTACCTGCTCATGCTGCTCAGGCATATACTCGGGGAGGACAGGAATGTAGCTATGGAGGATCCCACTTATCTGAGAGCAGCCAGGATCTTTTTGTCCTTCCGCTACAGAATCTGCCCCCTGGACATGGACAGGGACGGCATGCTGCCCGAATCCGTGGAGAGATCCGGAGCGGATCTGGTCTATACAATGCCCGCCCACCAGTTTCCCATGGGCTGTGTCATGCCTGTAGCCCGCAGGAACGCCCTGCTCAGGTGGGCATGTGAACAGGCGGACAGATATATCATAGAAGACGACTACGACTCCGAATTCCGCTACAGAGGAAAACCCATTCCGGCTCTGCAGTCTCTGGACACAGCCGGCAGGGTGATTTATATCGGGACTTTTTCCAAGGCGATTGCCCCTGCGATCAGAGTCAGCTACATGATCCTGCCTCAGGAACTGCTCAGGCGGTACAGGGAGAGGTGTTGGTTTTTGTCTTCCACGGTGTCCAGGATCGACCAGCGTATCCTGAACGAGTTTATGCACAATGGACATTTTGAGCGGCACCTGAACCGTATGAGGAGCCTCTACAGGATGAGGCACGATGAACTGGTATCATGCCTTGCTCCTTTCCGTAAGTGGTTTTCTGTCCGCGGAACCGGCACAGGCCTTCATCTGGTGCTTCAGTGCAGAAAAGATTACCTGGTCAGGGAAGGCTTTGAGAAGGAAAATAACCCGACAGACCCTAAGCCCCACAAAATGTCTGCTGCTGAAGCCGCCAGGGTCGAGCACCTGCTGTCACAAAGAGCGCTCGCGGCAGGGGTCAGGGTATACTGTGTCTCGGATTTCCTGCTCCCCGGGCAGGACAGGTCCGGGGAGGGGGATTATAACCGCGGCACTGGCCGGACCGAATCAGTTCAGAGTGAAAAATATGTATACCCTGCAGTTTTGCTGGGATTTGGCGCTCTGTCCCCGGAGCAGATCCGCCGGGGTGTGGGGCTTCTGAAAAAGGCCTGGAACATTCCGGAGGATACGTAAGAAGCCGAAGGCCCGGAACATTCCAAAGGATACGAATCCCAAAATTCCTGGATTATTCCGGAGTATATAGAGTACATTTCAGAACTAAAAACCCTGCCCGAGGTGAGAATATATTGAGAATTCTCATCGTCGGGCAGGGCTTTGTTTACATATTCAGCCTCCGCATCATCTGCAGGCAGGCTGTGTAGTTTTGTATATATTCCTCGTGAAGGGGAAGTGGAGAATTACCGGAATCTTCCTCATATGCTGCTTGCAGTGCACCCGGGATACCATCAGCCGGACCGGTGTCAGCTTCGGAGGCCGGACCCTTCTCAGCCGATGCTTTATCATCCGGATTTGCGCCGGCAGTATCTTTCTGCAGGAGATCGCGCAGGATCCCGTTCCTGGCATAGAGGAGCATGCGCGATATCTGGGCGGTATCCCTTTCGGTGAGGAAGGGAGGGCGCTGGGCGCCGGCCAGAAGTTCATTTCGTAAGGCGTGCACGGATCCCGTCAGATCCGCGGGGAAGTCGACCCCGACAGCTTTGGCTTCCTGATCCGCCCTGTAGAGGAAAAGTGGCATGCAGGGGTACTTGCGAAGGACTGCGGCATCTGCCTTCATGAGCAGTCTGTGCATCTCGAAAAAGTCACAGCCGGCTTTGCGCCGGGGCTCACGAAGCTCGATCATCGTGTACCTGGTGCTGTACTCGTAGAGAAACTGGTAGACCCCCTTCTTGCTTTTGAAATAATGGAAGAGCAGACCTTTGCTGATGGAAGCGGCAGAGACCATTTCATCAGTGCTGGCATGGCGGTAACCGTTTTCAGTGATAACCTTCATGGCACCGTTGATGATCCGGTCCTGACGGTCTTTTTTGAGATCAAAAAAACGTTCGTTCATTTTCTGCTCCTCTGTTTTTGAGGCGGACATATTTGCGGACATATTTAAAGAAACAGTTACTCAGATCAAAAGATGATTTCATAAAAACCCGGCTGCCATCATGAAAATCCGGCTGCCATCATGAAGTCCCGGTTAACCATCATGAATTCCTGAAAGTAATCAGGAACGTCCTGCAGCCATTTTCGCCATGAAATCATCGCCATAGCCATAGTTTTCGACCACAAAATCCAGATCCTTGTCTCCGCGGCCGGAGAGATTGACCAGAATGGAGCCGGTGACGCCTGTTCTTGCGACCTTGATGGCGTAGGCCAGGGCGTGGGAGCTCTCGATCGCGGGAATGATTCCCTCATGACGTGAGAGCATGAAGAGAGCCTCAATCGCCTCGTCATCATCGATGGTTGTGTATTTGACACGATCCATCTTGTGCAGGAGGGCGTGCTCGGGGCCTGCCGCGGGGTAATCCAGACCACTGGCGTTGGAATAAACAGGTGCGGGCTCGCCGTTTTCATCGGCCAGCATGATGCTCTTGAAGCCGTGCATGACGCCTTCGACTCCGTAGGAGATGGAAGCGGCATTGTCGCCAAGTTTGGGACCGCGTCCCAGGGGCTCTACGCCGATTAGCTCGACGGGATCCGCCAGGAAAGGTGTGAACATTCCGATGGAGTTGGAACCGCCGCCCACGCAGGCAGCGACCTGATCCGGAAGGTGGCCTGTCTGAGCCTTGAACTGCTCTCTGGCCTCCTCACCGATACAGTACTGGAAGTCGCGGACCATCAGCGGGAAGGGATGGGGACCCGCAGCCGTTCCAATGCAGTAGACCGCGTCTTTATATTCTCTGGAATAGGCTGTGAAAGCGGCGTCAACTGCCTCTTTCAGAGTTTTAAGACCGAAGCTGACAGGGATGACATTGGCGCCCAGCAGCTTCATCCTTGTGACATTGGGTGCCTGCTTGGCTATATCCACCTCACCCATATAGATGTCGCACTCGAGCCCGAAGTAGGCTGCTGCAGTAGCCAGGGCCACGCCGTGCTGTCCGGCGCCGGTCTCGGCGATCAGTTTCTTTTTCCCCATATATTTGGCCAGCAGACCCTCGCCCATACAGTGGTTGAGCTTGTGGGCGCCGGTGTGGTTGAGATCTTCGCGCTTGAGATAAATCTGTGTCCTTCCCAGAAGATTTGACAGATTCTGGCAGTGGTAGACCGGTGTGGGGCGTCCCTGGAAGTCTCTGCGGATGCGGCGCAGCTCAGCGATAAACTGAGCGGACTGCGCGATTGTGTTATAGGCTTCCGCATACTCATTGAAAGCATTGATCAGCTCGGGGTTATCCAGATAGTTTCCTCCATATTCTCCGAAATAGCCATTCTGATCCGGATATTCTTTCAGGTAGTTATCGTAATCTCTGTACTTATTCATGTCATTTTCCTTTCTGTCTGTATCCTGAAAAATAAGACTGTATACTGTCTGGCGTCTTCGGATGAAGAGAGCGGTATACGGTGAGACAAGCCTTTAGTAATGAAAATATGGCCACAGGGATGATATTGATCAGAATCATTCAAACCGGCTGTCAATTCCCTGACATTTCAAGATTATAACATAATTGAAACAGAACGCTCAACGTATGTATAAAAAAGAAAAATAAAACAAAAAGCACAGATAAGAGAGGATATGCGGAAAATACAGATTTATTCTTCATAGCGCAAGACTCGCGGGCGAGTCTTGAATTCAGGCGTTTTTCACGGAGCGGGAGCGTCCCACCGAAACAGTGATGCACAAAAGGCGTATTGTTTTCAGCATGGCTGTAACATTCAGGCTGACATGTACTATATTTCATCTGACAATATCTTCATTTACGCACGACAGGGTGATATAATTGAATCAGACAAGACCGGCTGTCTGCCATTTGGCAAATGTCGTCTTTTGTTTTGCTATTTCTAAAGGAGGTAATATTATGAAGTACGAATGTGAAGTATGTGGTTACATTTATGACCCTGCAGTCGGCGATGAAGAAAATGGTATTGCTCCCGGCACAGCATTTGAAGACCTTCCCGATGATTGGGAGTGTCCGCTCTGCGGCGCCGGAAAAGATGATTTTAAGCCTGCATAAGGAAAGCAATTGAATTGTGCTTTGACCTGAACTTTTGACCGGAAGACTGTAATATTTGAAACGCAGCCGGCTTCATTACAGGATTGATCATGCGGCAATCATGAATTAATCATAAACGGAAATGCGTGAAAAGGCGACTTTGAAGAAAGATCAGAAGAAAGATCTTCTTCGCAGCCGCCTTATTTCTTTTGTTTATTTCAGGACTTGCAGGCAGATTCCGAATTCTTATCCTTTGATTTCCCTGACTTTCTTTGTCAGGGCAGGGCAGATCACATTCAGATCAGCGACAATTCCGTAATTGGCAACACCGAAAATCGGCGCGTTGGGATCTGTATTCACTGCCACAATGATATCGGCTTCCTTGATTCCGTTGACGTGGGGCAGAGCGCCGGAAATACCAAAACCTATATAAAGTCTGGGCGAGACCGTCTTGCCGGTAATGCCGATCTGGTAGTCCTTCGCGATCCAGCCCTCATCGACAGCAGCCCGGCTTGCGCCGACGCTTCCGCCAAGGGCAGCTGCAAGCTCATACAGCTGACCGAATCCTTCCCTGCTTCCGACGCCGCGGCCGCCGGCGACGATGATCTCCGCGTCCTCGATATTGGCCTTTGTCAGTTCATCATCCGGCGTAAAGCCAAGAAGCTGTGTGAGCAGTACGCCGGCGGGAACCTCGATCGCTTCCTCGATCGTTTCGCCGCTTCTGCCGGCTGAAGGATCTTCCAGCTTAAAGATGCCCGGTTTGAAGGTCCCGATCATCGGAGATTCTTCAATACCGATATTGGTGTTCAGTCTTCCGTCGTAGGACGGGCGGATCCAGAAAACACCGCTTCCTGTGATAACCACGTCTGTACATTCACTGGCGATTCCGCAATGGAGACGGGCACTGGCGGATGCCGCAAGGTCCCGGCCTTCTGTCGTAGCTCCGATCATGATGATTGTCGGGCTGTATTTTTCCGCCAGTTTTTCAAGAATATAGGCCGCGCTCTCGAAGAAAAACTTCTGCCGCACGGTCAGGACCTGATCAGCGCCGTTTTCAAAGGCAGCTTTGCAGGCTTCCTCAGGTTCAGGATCAATGATCACGGCTGCAGCCTTCCCGGAGCAACCCTCTGCGAGCGCCTTTGCTTTCTGCATCATTTCAAGGCAGACTTTCTTGGGCCGGCCGTCAGACAGTTCAAAAAATACCCATATATTTTGATTGCTCATGGTCTTCCTCCCTGATTTTCCTCCTTATTAATATTAATCCTTTTAATCTCGATTATGGAAATCTTAATACGAACACAGAATGTTGATCCGTTTATGTAAATCACATCTTAGGTTAAACTGTGATTCTTTAATCCCGATCAAAAGGCAGCCTGTTCCTGCAGAAGCTCAACAAGCTCCGCGACAGCTGCTTCCGGGTCTTCGCCCGGAATCATCTGTCCCTTTTCAAGCGCCGGCGGAGGGAACAGTCCGATCACCTTCGACGGGCTCTTTAAGCTTTCTGCCGGAATCTGAAGTTTCTCATTATCCATCACCTCAACAACCAGCTTCTTGGAAGCTGTTCTGCCTTTGATGGATGGCTTTCTGGGTGTATTGGCATCCTCTGTGACGGAGCAGACCAGCGGAAATGCGGCGGTCAGTTTTTCATAGCCGGTCCCGGCTTTGCGGTCGATGGTCATACCTTCATCGCCGATCTCAATCTTACAGGCATTTGTCAGAATGCCGTATCCCAGCATTGTGCCGAGTTTGGCCGGTATCTGTCCGGTAACACCGTCGATCGAACTTGCACCGCAGAAAACAGCATCATAGGGCCCTGTTGCGTCGATTGCAGCCTTCAAAATAGTTGCGGTAGCCAGGGTGTCAGCCCCTGCAAAAGCTTTGTCAGTCAGCCGGTAAGCCGATTTTACACCCAGGGAAACGGCTTCACGCAGAATGCTTTCGCTGCTTTCCGGCCCCATGGTAATGGCTGTGACCTCGCCGCCGCGGGCATTGGCCAGCACCAGCGCAGCCTCGACCGCATGACGGTCTGCGGGATTCATCATCTTGCCGACACCGCTTCTGTCGATCGTCAGATATTGACGATTGATCCTGATTTCGGAGACTACCGGAACTTCTTTTAATAATACAAGTATTTTCATGGCAACCTCTTTCAATAAAAAACGAGAAAACGACTAAATGCTATCAGCTTTATGCCTCACAAAAAAGTAGGGCTATTTAAAATAATAGATCACCCATGCGGAAAATACAAGGATGAAGGAACCGACTGAACGGTGTTTTCCCGCGTAAAATAAAAATTCGACAATCTATATTTCGATTTAACAATAGCGTAAAAGAATATTTCGATTTTCTTATTGTCAATTCACCTTTATTTATTAAAGAATATTTTGATTATCGATTTCCCGATAATTTTTATCGTGAAAGAAGAGGCGGATTTTCAGATGTTTCCGTGCATGAAAGGGTCTGTTATGCTACAATAAACTTTGTATATGCTGTGGCAGTTCCCTTAGACCAGGAAGGTATGCCGGGGCATTCTGTGGCAGAATTACAGGGCTTACAGAGAATCAGTCAAGAAAAACAGATAAGAAGATCAAATAAGTAGATCAAATAAGTAGATCGAATAAGAAGATTAAATTTAAGAAGATAAAAAGAAAAGCAAATCAGAAGATAATATAGTTAGGGATTATTTCGGAAGAGGTATTTAAATGAGTTTCAGAATCATTACAGACTCAGCCAGCGACATTCCTCAGGAGACAGCAGCAAAATGGGACATTAGAGTAATGCCTGTCCACACTATGTTCGGTGAGGATGAATATCTGGACGGAGTGACCCTCAGTCCGGCTCAGTTTTTTGATAAGCTTGTAAATACCGGCATTGTTCCCCGCACTTCTCAGGTCACTCCCTTTGAGTTCGGACAGGAATTCAAAAAAGCAGTTGATGGGGGTGAGAGTGTTCTGTGCATTACCATGTCAGCCGGTGTCTCCGGGACCTATCAGAGCGCCTGCACTGCGGCCATGGAATATGACGGAAAAGTAAAGGTGATCGACAGCCGCCAGTTCTGCATTTCCCTTTACGTCCTGATCCGGTATGCCTGTATCTGCAGGGACAAGGGAATGAGTATGGAAGAGACGGCGCAGGCAGTGGAGAAGGTCAAGGACAGAGTACACGTGATCTCTGTGTTCGACACACTGGAGTTTTTAAAGCTCGGAGGCAGGATTTCGTCAGCGGCGGCTCTTGCCGGAAATCTCCTCGCCATAAAACCCGTGATCACGGTCAGAGAAGGACTGGTCGAGGTGATCTCCCGCGCCCGCGGCTCCAGAAAAGCATTGCAAAAGGCTGTTGAATTTATACGCCAGGTTGGAGGGATCGACGAGACCATGCCCTCCTGCCTGGGCTTTACAGGCCAATCTGATAAGGTCCTGACTTCTTTTATCAGCAAGTATGCCCGGCAGTATGCGGACCGCCTGCGTGATCTTCCCATCGTTCCTGTCGGAGCCACAGTGGGTACCTATGCCGGTCCCGGGGCCGTCGCACTGGCATTTTTTGACAACGGAGAGCAAAAATACTGATATGTGCATTATATCCGGTAAAACAGAAAAGTTCTGAAAAAGCTCTGAAAAAGCTCTGAAGATGTTCAGAAAAGAAAAGGAAAATTTCCACAGGAAAAGAACCGAAAATTCAGAAAAATACTACCGGAAAAGCAAGGAAAAAACACAGAAAATATACTGCGGGAAAAGAACATAAAAGTACAATAAAGCATAGAAAGACCTGATGGAGTGGAGGACAGAAAAGTGAAAAGATTATTGTACATGACAGCGGTCTGCCTTCTGGCGGCTTCTTTATCGGCCTGCGGCGGCAGCAAAGAAGGCATGGTACAGACACCTGCCAATATGAAAATGCAGCGGGGCAGAAATTATAAGGAAGTGATTGAGGACTTTGAGGACAAAGGCTTCACCAATATCCAGACAGAGACCATAGAGGATCTGGAATACGGACATACCTTTAGAAACGGGCACGTGGAACAAATTTCGGTCGGCGGTGATACCAACTATGATGGAGGTGTATATGTTCCCAGTGACACCAAGGTGATCATCCGCTATCACACTTATAATTCCGCCACCTTAAATCAGGATGCGGAAGATGAGGATGCGTCCGGCGGCAGCGAGCAGAAGGAATCCGGCGGCAGCGAGCAGAAGGAGTCCGGTGAAAGCAGGCAGAAGGAGTCTGACAGCGGCTCCCGGGAGGCAGCTGATCAAGGCTTCCGCGGATCAGACCGGTGAAAAGTCGGAATAATGAGGAAACTAAATGGACAGATTGAAAGATAACCGCGAGCGAGTAGACATCCTTCGCAGGGAGGGCACGCTTTTGCGGGAGGAGATGAAGATCCTGCTCGAAACTCTGACGGAGGAGGACCAGCAGTATCTCTTTCAGAACGCGGCGGAGACAGCCAGGGAGAATTACGGAACAGATGTATACCTGCGCGGACTGATCGAATTTTCAAATTATTGTAAAAACGACTGTTATTACTGTGGCATACGGCGTTCTAACAGGAAGGCTGACCGCTACCGCCTCGGGGAAGACGTGATTCTGAACTGCTGCGACACCGGATACAGACTGGGCTTCAGGACCTTTGTCCTGCAGAGCGGCGAGGATCCCTTTTTTACGGATGAAAAAATATGCGGTATCGTATCAAAGATCAAGACTGCTTATCCGGACTGCGCGGTGACCCTTTCTATCGGAGAAAAACCGCGGGAGAGCTATGAGGCTTATTTCGCGGCGGGCGCGGACCGCTACCTTCTGAGGCATGAGACTATCAATCCCCTGCACTACAGAATGCTGCATCCGGAGCAGCTGACGATTGAAAACCGCCGCCGCTGCCTGGAGGACCTGAAGGAGATCGGATTCCAGGTCGGCTGCGGCATGATGGTGGGATGCCCCGGACAGACCACGGATTATATCCTGGATGACCTGTATTTTATGAAGGAATTCAGACCGCACATGATTGGAATCGGACCCTTTATTCCCCACCGGGATACCCCCTTCAGGGATCGGAAGCAGGGATCAGTACAAGACACACTGCGCCTTCTGGCTATTATCAGGCTCATGCATCCCCGGGTGCTTCTTCCGGCTACGACAGCGCTGGGAACAGCAGATCCTACCGGCAGGGAAAAGGGGATTCTGGCAGGGGCAAATGTCATCATGCCGAATCTGTCACCGACGGATGTGCGGGGCAAATACCTCCTCTACGACGGAAAAATCTGTACCGGCGATGAAGCGGCGGAGTGCCGCCGATGCATGGAACTGAGGGTACAGAAAATCGGCTACTCGATCGCAGTTTCCAGAGGGGATTCCAGGGTTTAGGCAATCGGATTTTCTTTAACCACCTTTTGACCCCGACATCATAGGATTATTGACAAATATATGAAAACTGATAATATTTAATATACTTGTGTAAATTTTAAAACAACGTATTTTTCGTGCAAGAGGAGCGGAAAAGTTGTTAGCGCCTGGCCCGAAAACAGGGTGACGAGGTTGGCAGCTATCGAAAGACTCGGCGGATGCTGTCACGGCTCTTTGCTGCGTTCCTGTCAGTATATCTGACCGGCAGGGTGATAATATATCCTGAAAACCGGTTGACCGGAATGGAACCGGCATAGTTCAGCGGGTCGTCAGAGAGAAAGTAAAAAGCGGAATCAAAACCGTAACAGAGGTTCTCTCGCTGCTGAAGATTTAATTCAAATTGTAAGCGGCAATTGCCACAGAAGGGAGATTTTATATCATGCGAGTAGTTATTCAGGAAAATTACGACAATATGAGCAAATGGGCAGCAAGGTACATCGCCTCCAAGATCAACGCGCACAAAGAGGATCGTCCTTTTGTGCTCGGTCTGGCTACCGGCAGCTCCCCCATCGGCGTCTATGAGGAGCTGGTAAAGATGAACAAGGCCGGCGAAGTCTCCTTTGCCAATGTCGTGACTTTCAACATGGATGAATATGTGGGCCTTCCCCGCGAGCACGACCAGTCCTACTGGTATTTCATGCACTACTATCTGTTCGATCACCTCACTGACATGAAGCCCGAGAACATCAATATCCTCAACGGCATGGCTGAGGATCTGGATGCAGAGTGCGCGAAGTTTGAGGAGAAGATGGCTTCCTACGGCGGCGTAGACCTTTTCCTTGGCGGTATCGGCGTTGACGGCCACATCGCTTTCAACGAGCCCTACACCAGCCTTTCCTCCCGCACCGGCGTCAGGAATCTGACCACTGATACCCGTATCGTCAACAGCCGTTTCTTCGGCAACGATCCCGAAGCTGTTCCCGCACAGGCTCTGTCTGTCGGTGTAGCTACTGTTACGGATTCCAAGGAAGTCCTGATCCTGATCAACGGCCACAACAAGGCCAAAGCTCTTGCCAAGACTGTCCAGGGCGGAGTCAGCGCAAAGTGGACCTGCAGTGCCCTTCAGAATCACAATGGCGCCATCATCGCCTGCGATGAGCCTGCCTGCGGCGAGCTGACTGTGGACGCCTACAAGTATTTCCTTGATATCGAGAAGAAAGAGAGGCTGTAATATGTACACGATCAAAGACCTTTATGATCTTGATCATACTATCGCTGCTGATTATCTGCGGAAGTTTACATATCCCTGGGAAGCCCTCAAGGGTATCAAAGACCTGATCCTTCAGCTGGGGCCTGAACTCGGAGACGACTATGAGGAAGTCCAGCCCCAGGTCTGGGTGCACAAGACCGCAAAGGTATTTCCTTCCGCCTATCTCGGAGCACCCTGCATCATCGGACCGGAAACAGAAGTGCGTCACGGCGCATTCATCCGCGGTTCAGCTATAGTCGGCGCCAACTGCGTCGTCGGAAACAGCGTAGAACTCAAGAACGTGATCCTTTTTGACCACGTTCAGACCCCCCATTACAATTATGTCGGCGACAGCATCCTGGGCTATTACAGCCACATGGGCGCAGGTTCCATCACTTCCAATGTCAAGAGCGACAAGAAGCTTGTTGTGGTCCACAACGGCACCGAGAAGATCGAGACAGGGATCAAGAAGTTCGGGGCTATGCTGGGTGACTATGTCGAGGTCGGCTGTAATGCAGTCTGCAATCCGGGGACTGTTCTGGGAAGACACTGCAACGTATATCCTACCTCCTGCGTAAGGGGCGTTGTTCCGGAGTACAGTATCTGGAAGAACAGCGGTGAGATCGTCCACAAGGAGGAGAATTAATATATGGGAAAATATTTCGGAACCGACGGTTTTCGCGGAGAAGCCAATAAAAACCTGACATTTGAACACGCCATTCAGATCGGACGTTATCTGGGCTGGTACTATGGCGTAAATCAGGGCAAAAAGGCAAAGGTTGTCATCGGCAAGGACACCAGGCGCAGCAGCTATATGTTTGAGTACGCTCTGTGCACCGGACTCATGGCCAGCGGAGCAGATGCCTACATCATGCATGTCACCACCACTCCTTCCGTGGCTTATATCGCCCGCGTCGATGACTTTGACTGCGGAATCATGATTTCGGCTTCCCACAATCCGTTCTATGACAACGGCATCAAGCTGCTCAACGGAAACGGAGAGAAGATGGATGAGGAGACGATCCTCAAGGTCGAGGATTATATCGACGGCAAGATCGAGATTCCGATCGCAACCCGCGAAAACATCGGCCGCACAGTCGATTATGTGGCGGGCAGAAACCGCTACATCGGCCACCTGATCTCCATGTCCAAGTACAGCTTCAAGGGCAAAAAAGTCGGTCTTGACTGCGCCAACGGCGCCGCCTGGCAGATCGCCAAAGGTGTTTTTGATGCCCTGGGTGCCAAGACTTATGTCATGAATGCGGAGCCCGACGGCTTTAACATCAATACAGACTGCGGAAGCACTCATATCGAGCATCTGCAGCAGTTCGTTCTGGACAACAAGCTGGATATAGGCTTTGCCTATGACGGCGACGCGGACCGCTGCCTGGCAGTCGACGAGAAGGGCGGCCTGATCACAGGCGACCACACACTCTACATCTACGGCCTCTATATGAAAGAGCGCGGCAAGCTGCTCAACAACAAAGTCGTCACCACAGTCATGTCAAACTTCGGACTCTATAAAGCCCTGGACAAGGTCGGCATCGAGTATGAAAAGACTGCAGTCGGCGACAAGTATGTCTACGAGAACATGGTGCAGACAGGCAACCGCCTGGGCGGCGAGCAGAGCGGCCACACCATTTTCCTGAAATATGAGACCACCGGCGATGGAATCCTGACATCCCTCAAGCTGATGGAAGTCATGCTGGCAAAGAACAAACCCATGAGCGAGCTTGCGGCTCCCGTCGTGTTCTATCCCCAGGTCCTCAAAAACGTCAGAGTAAACAGCAAGCCTGTGGCGCAGAATGATCCTGATGTTCAGGCGGCAGTTTCACACGTGGCCGAAGAACTTGGCGATACCGGCAGGATTCTGGTGCGCGAGAGCGGCACAGAGCCTGTGATCCGTGTCATGGTCGAAGCCGAGTCTGACGATATCTGCGAAAAATACGTCGACGATGTAATCGATGTGATCAAGGACAAAGGCCATCTGAGCGAATAACCAGATCGCATAAACAACATGTAACAATAGGGTAGAGGCGGCCGTGCCGCCCTCTGCCCCCGACCGGCCCGTGTCCGCCAAAAGGCGGAAAAAAACATTGCACGGGCAACATTGCATGGGCCGTGTCATAAGAAAAGACAGAAGAGATCAGTGAAGATCTGCTTCTGTCTTTTTTCTTTTTATCGCAGGGCTGCCGCAAGGTGTCTTTCGCCTGATGGCGAACGGCAGCCCGCGGCAGGGAACAGGGCGGTATGGCCGCCTCTGTCCTGTTTTATTTGGTTTTGAAAAATATGCGCTTATGTGTCATCGGGGTCAGGCATCATACTCTGCATAAGAGATCCTCCTGATTTGCCGTATGCGCCTTCAGGCAGCATTGAGTGAAAATAGTCGTGCGCCTCCTTGTAGACACGATCGTAATTTGCGTCCTCGTGGCGTAGATCGGCGAAGTAGGAGTGCTCCTGGCTGGCAATTTCGGGGCGTACACGCACAATGACAGCCTCGCCTACGTTGGAGCTGACATCCGCGATACGCATCATGTCAGACAGCAGGTTCTCATAATTGGGGTCAAGGAAGACATTGCACTGGCCTGTTCCCATACGGGCAAGATGGCTTTCCTTGAGTTCGGAGATCATGTCCGCCGTGAGCTTTCGAAGGGGCTGGATACGGTAGGCTGCGTCTATATCGCGCTTACCGAAGGCCAGGGCGGTCTCGTCCAGGATCCTGTCCAGCAGGGCCATCAGGACGTCAAGCTCAGCGGTTGCTGCCTCCGAGAAGGAAGTGTTATTATCTGCCAGACTCCTGGCATTATCGGAGATATTTACGGCATGGTCCCCAAGTCGCTCAAATTCAGGAAAAGCCCTGTAATATTCGTCAAGGATCACGACCTGCTGCTCATTCTTCAGATTGGGGAGCAGAGATACCAGATATCCGCTGATCCGGTCCGCGAACATGTCGATATTGGCTTCGTCCTCCTGAATCTCATTATAAATCTTCTCATCATATTCCTTGAGCAGCCCGTAGGCCAGATCGATATTCTTTCTGGACAGGTCCAGCTGGACCTTGAGCAGGTCATAGCAGGCACCCAGCGCAAGAGCGGGAGAAGAGAAGAATACAGGGCTGAGAGCGTCCAGCTTATCCTGGTACTGGCTTTCTTCCACAGGCTCGTCCTTGACCAGACGGTAGCTGAGCTTCTCCAGAAGCGGGATGATGGGAAGGATCAGCAGGGCGCAGACGATATTGAAGATCGTGTTTGTATTCGCGATCAGACTGGAATTGACCACCTTGTCCCAGAGCCCGTCCAGGAAGCCGGCTCTGTGAGCGATCGCCACACCGATCAGAACAAGCGCGGACTTGATCAGGTTGTAGGCGATGTTGATGACACCGACCCGCCGGGGTTCAGGGCTGGCGCCGATTGAACATACGATTGCGGTCGTCACGCAGTCGCCCAGATAGACGCCCACGATGATCGGATAGATTCCGTGCCAGATCAGAAGGCCGGAGGATGAGAAGGCCTGAAGGATACCGATCGTGGCGGAAGAACTCTGAAGAACGAAGGCCACTGCAGTACCCGAGGCATAGCCTGCCAGAGGATTGTTTCCGATACTTGCGAAAAGATCCTTGATCATCTGTGATTCGGAGAGAGCGCTGACCGCGGATGTCATGTTCATAAGGCCGGAAAAGAGGATTCCGAAACCGATGGCAATATTGCCGAGCTGGCGCGCGTTGGAAACGCGTTTTTCCATGCCCATGATCATCACGATACCAATGATCAGGGCGATTGGAGCGAGAGAGGAAGGCTGGAAGATCTGCAGCCAGGACCCGCCGGCGTCCATATCCAGCAGACGGATGATCTGGCCTGTGACCGTAGTACCGACGTTGGCACCGATAATGATGCCCAGAGACTGCCGGAGAGTGAGAAGACCGGCTCCGACAAGACCGGAAGTAATGACGATCGTCGCCGTAGACGACTGAATGATCGCCGTGACAGCAACACCCAGCAGAAAGGCTTTGAAGGTGTTGTTTGTGACCTTTTCCATGACCTGCTTCAGAGTGCCTGAGGAACTCTGCTTCAGACCGTCTCCCATCAGGCGCATGCCGTACAGGAACATGGCAAGGCCGCCTGCAAGTGTCAAACCACTAAAAAAATTCATAGTTTCTCCTTTTGCCGGGAACAAATCCCGGAGATTTGCGGAAAACAACCGCGTATATATGTGTTTTTTCTTAAGATCTGTGCCGGTTTAATACCTTTTCAGACTTATATTAGAAAAAATCATTATATAACATAACTTAAAAAAGACAGTGGGTCAACGGATAGCCCCCTGCTCCAATGTTAAAATTACGTTAAAAAACACATGAGAAACGTTAAAAGGTTAAAAAAGGAGTGGACAACTCATCAAAAACTTGAGATGTCTGCTCCTTTTTTTAACATATGTTTTACATATTATTTTTGAACATATGATTTTTTTACATATTAATTTTTACATATTATTTATTCTTCATCTTATTTATTCTTCATCGCGCAATACCCGCGAACAGGTCTTGAATAATGCCGTGAGAAGAGCTGCTTCATCACTGACTGTGTTTGCTGCTGAACTTTTCGATCAGGTCCGGGACACTCACAAAGTAATAGTCATCCGGAGACTGCTTGTTACCGTCGGATGTAGTCAATATATCCGCATAGAGATCTGAATTTGTCAGCCATTCTCCCTTTGGCGAGATCCTTGTGGATTTTTCATCTGTAATATCTTTGTCGATCGCCAGAGCCAGGCCGTCATAGTCCGCCGGGACCCGCAGGGTCAGGGTTGTTTCCACTGCTGCAGGGACTACTTCGATTTTCTTTCCGTCCTCAAAGTCGAAGTATGAAGACTCGAAACTGGCATTGCGGGTATCGCTTTTGGCAAACAGGCGGTAGGTCTGTCCCTTCCAGGTGACTCCTGACTCCACCATTCCGGTATCGACTGCCTCTCCGATGTTGATATCGTCTTTTTCAGAGTCGTCTGTGTCAAGATCGTTGATCAGAGAGGTCCCTGTATATTTGTCGAAAGGCAGGGCCGGATTCTCTGAAAAGCAGAATGAATAGGGAAAGGCGTAATATCCGGGTTTTACGTAGTAATTCATGGTCCCGGTCCACCGGGTCTCGATCGTGATGTCCACGTAACCGCCGGAGCGCAGCTTCATCTCGCCGCCGATGGGTTCTACTTTCGCGTCGATGATCTCCAGCCGTGCATCCTCGATGGATTCTGGATACATCACGATTCCTTCTTGCTCAAGATCGTAGCTGTCATAGCCCTGCAAGGCCCAGAATGACTTGAGGTTAAAGTCCGTGTCTGACGTATATCTGATGCCCTTCCACTCATCGTAACTTTTCCCTTCGGGAGGAATGTCAGGTCCGTTCATCACGACGTCAGCCTTATCCTCCTCGTCACCGTGATTGTGCTCTCCCAGGCCGAACAGTTTTTTTGACATTTCCTGGTCCTGTTCTTTTCCGAATTCAAAGGGCTCAGGCATACCATACGGCATCTCGGTGCCTCCGCAGGCTGCTGTCAGGAGAACCAGGGATAAGGCAGCCGCAATGACAGATATTCTTTTTCGATTTTTAATTACCATAATGTCCCATCTCCATATCCTTTGCTTTCGCCGCCGTCGATATAGTCGAATCCGTTGTTTTCGGAGGAAGTGCCGTTTTCCAGGTCTCTTTTCTGCTTCTCGAGCTGCTCTTTTACTTCATCCTGACGGGCCTTCTGTTCTTCTGTCTGATTCTCGTCTTTGTTCTTGTCCTGATCCTTGCCGTCTCCCTGATCTTTGTTCTTGTCCTGATCGTCACTCTGACTGTCGTCCTGGTTCTGATCCTGATTCTGGTCCTGGTTTTCATCCTGGCTGTCTTCGGATTTGTCCTGATTCTGCAGTTTCTGCAGCATTTCATCGATGTCATGTTTGAGCAGGTCGGCGTCATGGAAGTGTCCGTCTTCACTGCCTACAGGCATGCTGGCGCACTCATGATCCGTCAGTACAGCCCTGGCTGACGTCAATGTGGCGATAGCCTCGTTCACTGTGTCTTCGTCCGAGTAATCCAGTGTATCAAAATCGATCGTATGGCACATGGTAAAGGCCAGGTTGACGCGGATCCTGCACTCCTGATCGATCTCGGGGGGATTGGAGCGAAGCGCCTTTTGATAGTAGGTGACAGCCTTCTCGTAATCTCCCAGGATGCATTCCACGTTTCCCAGATTATAGGGGATGACATAGCCCTCTCCGTAGACCATGTGCAGAAAAAGGTTCTCCGGCGATAACGAGTACCGGCCATTCTCGTAATCTCTGAGAAAGCCGCTGTTGACAACATTTCTGGCGATAAGGAAAACCCCGTCTATGGCGATCAGTACGCACAGGATCCGGAGGACCAGCAGGACCGTCCGGAATATTAATTTGCTTTTTTCAAGAATAGGATCCATTTAAAAGGACCTCCGCTGTAAGGTGAGCAGTATGCATTGTGATCATGCGGTATCGTGACCATGCGATATAGTAATCATGAGGCATTGTGGTCATGCGGTATCGTGATCATGCGGTATCGTGACCATGCGATATAGTAATCATGCGGCATTGTGATCATGCGACATTTCCCCTGTAGACAGTCAGGCTGATCCAGATGAGCAGGAAAAGCGCAGTGGCGGCCGCGAAGTAGTGGTAGGTCTCGTTGTAGCCGGTTCTGTTTCCCGCCTGGAATGAAGCCCTTGTACTCAGCATGCGGATGGACTGCAGCTTTGTGCTCAGGGCAAAATTGAGCTGTCCGGTGGAATCCTGGGAGGCAGTCTCATTTATATATTCGATCCCCAGGTCTGAAGCAATCTGGCGCAGGGCGTCCTCATCGATGACGGACCTGGCGGCTTCTCCCGTGGAGACATTCTTTACATATCCTCTGCCGGGATAATACATTTTTCCGCCTTTTTCGGTTCCGTATCCCAGAACGGCGCCCTCGTGGATCATACCGCTCAGAGAGGAAAAGCTCATAAGCTCGGATCCGTCGGTCGTCTCGCCGTCACTGAAAACGAAGACGATGGTCCTGCGGTCCCGGCCCCTGGTGCCGGCATTGGTCAGCATTGTCTGCAAGGCGTCGTAGGCTGTGTTGAGAGACGAACCCTGTGCCGTCGAGTAGCCCGGCATGTTGAGATTGTTGAGGATGTCGTAGATGGAATCGATATCCTGTGTGAAAGGAGTCAGGATATCGGCTCCGTCCGCAAAGCGGATCACCGAGAAACTGGATCCGGGCAGGGAGTTCATGATCCTGTAAATATCCCTTTTCACGCCGTCTATACGGGTCTCTCCGCCGTGGTCCTCTGCCCACATACTGATGGTCGTGTCGACGACGAAAGCGACGTCCAGATTGTCCGTCATCAGCTCGGCGGACGGGCTCAGATACATGGGCCGTATGCCGATGACCACGATCCCCGCCAGCATCAGGACCAGCAGGATGCCGGCCGTCAGTTTCCGTGAGAGCGGGCCTCTGCGGATTCCCCGGCGCAGGACGAAATACAGGGTCGTGCCCGCGAGGAGGATGAATCCGGCGATCAGGACACAGAACCAGAAAAAGGGCATATCCGTGTCGATCGTGGCAGTGGCTGTGTCAGTATTTATGATCTCCTGGGACTGAATATCCTGCAGGATCTCTTTTGCCGTTAGAGACGAGCCGGAATCATAAAACTTTCCGCCGGTCTGCTCTACGGCTTCTTTCATTCTGTTCCTGTCGGAAGCTGCGTCAGCACTGCTGTAACTGCTTCCGCCCTCTGAACCGCCGGCATGACCTGAAGAAGAGGGGGCTGTGCCCTCTGCGCCGCTGCCGTCGGGCTGTCCGGTCCCTTCGCTTCCTTCGGAAATCTGGCTGCTTCCGGGATAAATCCCGAAGACGGCGACTTTATTCTGGGCACACATCTGCGCCGATTCCTCCAGGGTGACGAGGGGGTCGTCAAAGAGCTCCTCGTGATTATCAGTCACGAAGATAATGGCTCTGGTTCTTTCTTCTTTTGACAGTTCCGGGAAACTGAAAAGGCAGGAGGCAAGACCCTCGCCGACAGAGGAAGTTCCCTTGGCCTCATAACCGGCCGTTGTTCCCCTGTCAAAAGTGGAGAGAATGTTGTTCAGCTCAGTATATCGGTCCCTCTCGGATTCCGGAATGTCATATACAGACTCATAGCGGTCCACATACTTTGTGGTGAATTCCTCCTCGGCGGCCAGATACTCTGCCAGGGCCTCCAGCCTTTCCAGGGCGAAATCGTAGTCGTCTGTCATGGGAACATAGCGGACGCTGGAGGTATTGAAGATGGAAATCCCGATCCGGTCTCCGTCCAGACCCTTGACAACCTGAGAGAATTCATTGACCAGTTCCCTGACTCCTCTGTAGTTGGAAGGAGACAGATCGATGCACAGAAAGATATCCCGGCGGTTGACATTCTCTTTATAGGAGGATCTGCTGTAAGGCCTTGCGGAGAGAAACAGGGCGGCAGTGAGCGAGAGAACTATGCCTGCAATGGACAGGACCCGGAAGATCCGGGACTGAACCAGGGCCTTTTTATAAAGCGGGTTTGACTTCAGGCGGGCGGAGTTGGCGACCCGCAGAGCCCTTCCCTTTTTGCTTCTTTTTTTCAGAAAATACGCGGCCGCAGCGACCGCGGCGGCTATGATTATCCCCAGAAGGATTCTGCCGGGATAATGATAATTCAGGACCATTTTGTGATCAGCTCCTTACCTTTTTCTATCGCGGATTTAGCGTCTGCTTCCGAGTAATACGCGAATTCCGGTTCATAATACTGCCTCACGAGTTCCGCCAGTTCCGGTCTGTCCAGGTTGATCAGCTCCAGATAAACCATGGCTTCGGTCGGCCATCCCGTCACTTTCTGGACGAAGCTCCGGACGATTGTGCTCATCTGCTGGTGTACGCCCCTCATATCGAGCTGTCCATTGTTAAAGGAGGCTTCGACCTTTTCGATCTTCTTCAGATACTTGTCTTTGGTTTTGGAATAGAATCTCTTTCTCACAGAGGAACGGGATGCTCTCTCGATTCTGCTGACAATCCGGGGGAAGAGCAGGAAGAGAATGATGGCGAGCAGGATCAGTCCCAGTCCGACTGCGTACCAGTAAGACGAGAAGGCAAAGGGGGCTTCAAGTCCTATACTGAATTTCATAAGGCCTCCTTTCCGCTGCTTTTTCTCATCGCGCCTTTGCGGGAGAAGATTTTTCTCATCGCGCTTTTGCCGGAGAAGAGCGCCGGGGAAAAATCAGGATGAATACAAAGGTTCATATAGTCCCCTTTCTGCGGGCGAACAGCCAGATCAGTGCATCGACGATTTCTTCTTCTCTTGAAATATTGCTGAAAAAGATACGGTTGGGCGTCAGATCCCGGATCGCGGTCTGTTCCATCTGTTCTCTCATCTGTTCCTCTTCCCGGCACAGATCTGAGCAGATGGAAAGAAAAGGATCCGTATAGCGGCTGTCCTCCAGGTCAAAAGCGTTCTCCGATGTCAGCTTCGCGTCTTCGATCTTGAAAATATAGACATCGTTGTAGTAGGTGAGACGCCTGATCAGACCCGGGTTCATCTGGGCCAGACCCTCGGCGTCTGTGATGATGATCATGACCATGTGCCTGGAAAAAGTCGAGGCGGTCTTCCACAGAGTGTCGGCGAAAGACTGGGCAGGCTGTCCGCTTTCGATGGCGTCCTTGTAGCTGTAGATCATCTCCTCCAGGTGGGCTGAGCCGGACAGAAAAGGGGTCATCTTGTGACCGTTCTGACCGCAGCAGGAGAGGGCATAGGAAACCCCCTGCTTATCGACCAGATAAGCGGAGATCCCGAATGCCATGAGAGCGATCTGCTCCTTGGATTCGCCGGCAGGTGTATCGCCGGTCATTTTGAGGCCGGTGTCCCCCACGAAGAGAACATTATGCTTGCGGTCCGCGAAATAGCGGCGGATCAGGGTCTTTCCGACCCTGGAGGATGACTTCCAGTCGATCATGTTGACATCATCCCCCAGATGATATTCGCGCAGATCATCAAAATCCAGACTGCGGCCGTGCTGAAGGGAGTGGTAGTCACCGTCCAGCAGAGCCGACGTCTTCCTCTTTGTGCAGAGTGTGGCCATTTTCCTCACTCTGTCCAGATAATCATAATTTAAGTTTATACTCATTTTTTTCTATATTATATGTCAGGGTCAAAAGGAACTAAGTAAAGTCCGTCTCTTCAATTCAATGTGTCAATGTGCATAAAGTCCGTCTCTTCAATGTGCGCAAACGCTTTGGGCACCCTCCCGCTTATCCGAAGAGAGCCGCTCAGCGGCAAACTTACCTGAAAAGGCTGAACGGCAGCAGTAAATACCTGACAGACTGCCCGGCAGTGCAAATACACGTAAAGCCTTCCGGACAGCGGCAAAAGCAGCTCAGGGAGCGGGCACTACGCTGACGATTTTGTCGATGATGGACTCCACGGAGACATTGTCAGCGACAGCCGCGTAATTGAGGCCGATCCTGTGGCGCAGGACCTGATAGCGCAGCTGCTTGATATCATCCGGGGAGACATAGGTCCGGCCGTGCATGAGAGCGGAAGCCTTTGCGATTCTGAGGAAATTGATGGTCGCTCTGGGGCTGGCGCCGATCCTGATATAAGATGCCATTTTAGGATCCAGATATTTTCCGGGCATTCTGGTCGCGTTTACGATCTCCGCGATATATTTTTTGATTGTGACATCCACATAGACATGTTCGGCGATGTCCTGGACCTGGTCTATATCTTCGATCGTGATCACGGCAGGCTCTTTGGTGTCGATCGCGCCGGACTCGATCCGGTTGAGGATCTCGATCTCTTCATTTACAGTCGGATAAGTGATCTTTTCCTTGATCATAAAGCGGTCCGTCTGTGCTTCGGAGAGGGGATAGGTTCCCTCCTGCTCGATCGGGTTCTGTGTCGCTATGACAATGAAGATATCCTGGGGCATGTGATAAGTCGTGCCGCCGATCGTCACCTGCCTCTCCTGCATGGCCTCCAGCATGGCGCTCTGTGTCTTGGCGCTGGAGCGGTTGACCTCGTCCAAAAGGACGAAGTTGGCGAAGACAGGTCCGAAAATGGTCTCAAACTTACCGGTGTGCTGATGATAAATCTGCGTGCCGATGATATCGCTGGGAAGCAGGTCGGGAGTGCACTGAATACGGGAGAACTGTCCATTGACCGCGTCCGAAATGGCTTTGGCCGCAGTGGTTTTCGCAAGTCCGGGCACGGACTCGATCAGGACGTGGCCGTCCGCAATGATCGAGGCAATCAGAGAGTACTTCAGGGTTTCCTGACCAACGACTCGCCTGGAAAAATAATTTGACAGTTTTCCGATTACCTCCTGGGAGAATAAGAAATTTTCTTTTGAAATGGTGCTGCGCTGATTATTCATTGTCTGCTTACTCCGGTTCCTTTCTGAATATGTATGTCAATGCTTCCTTAATAATAAATGCATGCTTCTATATAAATAAATGTATGCTTCCTTAATAATAGATAAATGTTCCTTTGAATAAATAAAATGCTGCTCCATTAATTACAGGAAGTATAAGATATCCTGATTCAATGTTTTTGGCTGCCGCTTTTAAACTGACTTGTTTGTAAACAACAAATCATAGTTACAGCATGCCTCATTATTATACACGACTCGTAAACAAAATGTGTAGTTTGCGTGAATTCTATGTGCGATGGTGCATATTAAAAAGCGTGGAATGTGCCCGGAAATCGGCTGAAAAAGCTGAAAGCACCTGAATTCCCTGAAACTATAATTGACATATACTGGCAGGATTATTACAATAACTAGTAATTGTTCGTTTGTTTTTGTGTATATTTAACAATAGGACGGCCATGTTCCTGCTCCGGCAGCCCGGAGCAAAGGTGATGTACGCATCTCAAACAACATCTTAAACAAGGAGGTAAAAGATGAAAAAGTTAATCGTAGCATTGTTGACAGGAGCCATGGTGCTCAGTCTCGCGGCATGCGGCGGCGGCTCAGGCGCAGCCGGCGGCGCTGCACCTGCTGACAGCGGCGCAGGAAGTACCGATGCGGCTGCTCCCGCGGCAGCAGCATCCGGTGATGTAGTCAGGATCGGTGTCTTTGAGCCCTCTACAGGCGACTCCGCTTCCGGCGGCAAGAAAGAGGCTCTCGGTATGCAGTATGCGAACAAACTGCAGCCCACAGTGGAAGCCGGCGGCAAGACCTATCAGGTAGAGCTGGTATACGCTGACAACGGTTCCTCTTCAGACAAGGCTCCCAGCGCTGCATCCGAGCTGATCGGTAAGGACGTATCCCTGGTACTTGGTTCCTATGGTTCCGGCGTCTCCATGGCCGGCGGCCCCAAGTTTGAAGAGGCAGGCCTGGCAGCCATCGGCGTCACCTGCACCAACCCCAACGTTACGGCAGGAAATGACTACTATTTCCGCATCTGCTTCCTGGACAACTTCCAGGCTGACGTTCTTGCAAACTTCGCAATGGACAAGTTTTCAGCCAAGAAGGCATACTGCCTTGGCGAGAACGGCAACGAGTATGACCAGGGTCTGATCGCATTCTTCAAGCAGGTCTTCGAGGGCGCAGGCGGAACCGTCATCTCTGACTCCTTCCCCACCAACAACTCCGACTTCACTTCCTACCTGAACAAGGCCAAGAGTGAGGGAGTTGACGTCATCTTCACACCCGTCTCCATCGCATATGCAAAGCAGATCATGGAGCAGGCTGCTTCTCTGGATATCCAGATTCCTTTCCTGGGTTCCGATACACTCGATGACAACATGGTTCTCGAGGCTACCAAGGGTACAAACCTGCAGCTCTTTGTTTCCACTTTCTATCAGGAAGGCGGCAACGAGGAATTTGATACCGGCATCAAGGAGTACATCAACGGCGATAATGCTGCTCTGACCGCAAACGGCGGCAACGACACCATTTCCGCAGTTACTGCAATGGGCTATGATGCTTACTTTGTGGCTCTTGAGGCCATCAAGGCAGCCGGCGGCCCCGACAAGGCAGCCATCAAGGGCGCCATCGGCGGCGTGACCTATGAAGGCGTGTCCGGTTCCATCGCGTTTGACCCGGTCGGCGATGCTGTGCGTGATACCGCTTATATCAAGACTGCTGATACAGCCAACGGTGTCTGGGCATTCGAGAAAGTTCAGGAAGGTTCCGGAAACTGATCCCTGTTAAAACAGAACAGGAGAGCATTGCTTTTGAAGAGTATTACCTTTGAATATTAAAAAGAGAAGAGCAGTGCCCGCCTGAAATCCTGTGAGACATCAGTCGAGACATCAGTCTTCAGAGAATTTAAAAGAATCATGAGCCGCGGGATCCGGCCGGCGCGTAATCGGCGCCGAAGCCGGATCCACGGCTGAAGGCAGGCACAGCCTCAGGCTGTACGACCGGGGCTGTGTCTGCATTTATAAAATAAAAAAATAACAGTCAAAAAAATAAACTGACTAATGAAGCCGGGCGGCACAGCCTGCTGAGCTGCCTAAAATACTTATAACACAGAGCTCTCCCGCGGAAACCGCCGGTCCGTCTCCGGACTGACCGCCTTAAACGGAATTCCCGGTATTTTTTCATTTTTTACGGTATATTTCATGACCGCGGCTGAGCTGTCCGTATGCGTCTTTCACGCATTCCCAGGAGTTAATTATGGAATATGTCATTTCTGTCCTGCTCTCCGGTATTTCAGTGGGAGGGCAATATGCCCTGATCGCCATCGGGTACACACTGGTATACGGCATCCTTCGTCTGATTAACTTTGCCCACGGAGATGTTTTCATGGTGGCCGGCCTGATGGGAATCTATTTTACGGCCGCACTGCCGATCACACTCTCCATTCCGCTGGTCATACTGGTCACAGTCGCCCTTGGATTCACAATCGAGCGCGTGGCCTATAAGCCTCTGCGGGATGCGCCCCGCATGTCTGTCATGATCTCCGCGATCGGTGTCAGCTATCTGCTGCAGAACTCGGCGACATATGTCACCGGAGGGCAGCCTATGACATATCCAACGATCCCGTTTCTCTCGGATACGATCAATGTATTCGGGACACAGACCAAATGGGTCGTCATTCTGACCCCCATTCTCGTGCTGGTTCTGGTCTTCCTTCTGACACAGCTGATCGACCGCACGAAGATCGGTATGGCCATGAGGGCGGTATCCAAGGACTTTGAGACAAGCCGCCTGATGGGCATCAAGATCAACAATGTCATTTCAATGACTTTCATCATTGGATCCGCGCTGGCCGCTGTCGGATCAGTCCTGTTCTTCACCAACTATCCCGCGATCACGCCCATGGCAGGCGCCATGCCGGGCCTCAAGGCCTTTGTCGCGGCGGTATTCGGCGGAATCGGATCCATCCCCGGTGCGGTGATCGGAGCTTTCCTGATCGGCATCTGCGAGACCATCATCAAGGGACTCCCTTCCTCATGGGACGTTTCCGTATTTTCAGATGCCTTCACCTTTGCCCTTCTGATCGTCATCCTGATCGCAAAGCCTCAGGGTCTTTTCGGGGAAGCTGCCACAGACAAGGTCTGATGACCTGCGTGTGACAAAAATACCCCGGAGGTATTTTTGCCGGCACGAAAAAAATGCACCGGTCGACTGTTGTTGAGAAAGACGGGAACTTATGGAACAGAGTAAAAACAAAAGTGCTTCTAATCAGAAAAGTGCTTCTAAGAAGCTTGCCGTGGCAGGTTACATCTGCCTCATCCTTCTAATTGTGATCATACTGGAAAATCTGAGTATGTTTATTCCCGGGATGCCCCAGGTTCTGCAGCCCACCAGCCCTTTATTTACCGTATTGAAAAAGGGCGCTGTCTATTCCCTGGTGGCGGTCTCCATGAACCTGCTGAATGGATTCACAGGCCTTTTCTCCCTGGGACAGGCGGGATTTATGCTGCTGGGCGCCTATACCTACGCGATCCTGACCGTACCTGCCGCAATGAAAGATCAGGTTTACTACTTATTCGGAGGCTGCGCCCTGAAATCATCGCTTGTGGATTTGTTCGGAGCGATTTTCGGAACGCAGGGCGTCGGAGGAGCCATTGCCATGGTGCTGGGCTGCCTGATCGCCATTATTCTGGCGGGCTGCGTCGCTGCCTTTTTCGCCTATCTGATCGGCCTCCCTGTCCTGCGCCTCAAGAGTGACTACCTGGCCATAGCGACCCTGGGATTCGCGGAGATCATCCGCGCCATTTTCCAGTGGCAGAAACTGGGCCCCGTGACAAACGGCGCCAACATGATCAAGGGCTTCCCCACCTTTTCCAGCTTTAATATTACAAACGGATCAGGCGGGGTAGTGCTTCGCCTCTCGACTTTCATGCCCTTTCTCTTGTCCTCGATCTGTATCATACTGATCGTGCTGCTGATCAATTCATCTTACGGGCGTGCCTTCAAGTCCATCCGCGACGATGAGATCGCGTCCGAGGCCATGGGAATCAGCCTTTCCAAACACAAGATGCTTTCCTTTGTTATCTCCAGCTTTTTCGCGGGTGTAGGCGGCGCTCTCTTTGCTATGTATGTAGCCAATGCCCAGGCAAAAGCATTCACTTCCACGATGACCTATGAGATCCTGCTGATCGTCGTTGTCGGCGGAATCGGCTCTATCTCAGGCTCCATCATTTCGACATTCCTCTACGTGGCATGCTCGGAGTGGTGGCTCCGTTTCCTGGACAGCGAGATGGTGCTCTCCAACGGATTTAAGGTGCCGCTTCTGCGCAACGGTTTCCGTATGGTTGTCTTCTCCGTCGTCATCATGGTCATCGTCCTCTTCTTCTCCCACGGTATCATGGGAGATAAGGAACTGCGTCTGCCCGGTATCAACGGCAGACCGGCCGGACAGAAAAAGGCGGACAAAGACAAGGTTCTTTCGACTGCGGCCGCCAAGGCAGCGACAGAGGAAAAATCCTCTGATGATCAGGAGGGTTGAATATGAGCGCAGAGAATAAGAAAAATCAGGAAATCGCCCTGCATCTGGAAAATGTGACCATGCAGTTCGGCGGCGTCGTTTCTGTCAACAACCTGACACTTGATGTTCCAAAAGGACAGATCATCGCGCTCATCGGCCCCAACGGAGCCGGCAAGACCACAGCGTTCAACTGTATCACAGGTGTCTATCAGCCCACCAACGGCCTGATCGAGTTCATGGGACAGCCCATGGTCCGTACCCACCCCCGCGGGAAAGACGTCAAGATCTACAAGGGACAGCACAAGGATACCTATGCCGGCCAGCATGTCCTGACCCCCACTCCGGATCAGATCACACAGCTGGGGATCGCGCGTACTTTCCAGAACATCCGTCTCTGGAAGAGCATGACAGTATTTGACAATGTTCTCACAGCCAAGCATATGAGGGCAAAACAGAACGTTTTCTCCGCCATCCTGCGCACCAATATGAAAGAGGAACAGCGCATGCGGGAGGAGACCATGGACCTTCTGGTGGAACAGGGTCTGGAATCCTTCAAGGATGAGCTTGCGACAAGCCTTCCCTACGGTCTGCAGAGAAGACTGGAGATTGCCCGCGCGCTTGCGACAAATCCCAAGCTTCTGCTCCTGGACGAGCCGGCAGCCGGCATGAACCCCCAGGAGACATTTGAACTGGCAGACTTTGTGCACGAAATCCGCGAGAAATATGATCTGACCGTTTTCCTGATCGAGCATCACATGGACCTGGTCATGAACATCTCCGATTATATTTATGTCATCGACTTCGGCAGCGAAATCTCTCAGGGTATTCCCGAGGTAGTCCAGTCCGACCGAAAGGTCATCGAGGCATACCTGGGCATTTCAGAGGACTGATCTCTTATTCTCAAAACGCCGCGGTGCAGACAAAGCAGATAATGCATACATAGCATATATAGCAGGTATAGCAGGAAAAGAACCGGATGGATTGCTGAATATGCCTGCGCCATGACGCGCTGCGGCATGTCAGAAAAGAGCGGTCGGTAAGTTACTGAATCAGTGACCGTACAGCTGCGAATCAGATACAGATTATAGAAAAATGGAGGACAGCATGGGCGAGATCCTGCAGATCAAAGATTTACAAGTCAGCTACGGCGGTATCGACGCTGTGCGCGGTATCAGCTTTAATGTAAAAGAAGGGGAGATCGTAACCCTGATCGGTGCCAACGGAGCCGGTAAGAGCTCCACACTGCGCGCCATTTCCGGACTGGTCAAAGTCAAAGGCGGCTCCATCCTCTTTAACGGGGAGGAGATCCGGGGCATGGATCCCACGGCAATCGTCTCCAAGGGACTTATGATGGTTCCCGAAGGAAGAAAGATTTTCCCCAACCTGACAGTACTGGAGAACCTTCGCATAGGAGCATATCTCAGAAAAGACCAGCTGGATGAGGATATCGAGATGGTCTACAACTTATTCCCCCGGCTCAGGGAACGTTCCTGGCAGGCGGGAGGCACACTCTCAGGCGGCGAACAGCAGATGCTTGCAGTCGGCCGGGCCCTGATGGGCCGCCCCAAACTTCTGATGATGGACGAGCCTTCACTTGGCCTTGCCCCCATCGTTGTGCAGGGTATTTTTGACATCATCCAGCAGATCCATGAGGCGGGGACTACAGTCCTTCTGATCGAGCAGAACGCCAATATGGCGCTCCATGTCGCGGACCGCGCCTACGTCATCGAAAACGGCCGGATTTCCATGGAAGGCTCAGGAAAAGAACTTCTGGAAGATGAGAGCGTCAAGGCGGCATATCTTGGAACAGCCGGCAAGTGATCCGGGATAAGGAGTTTTTTATGAAAAAACTGACAGAGATGAATAACAGGGAGCTGTTTTCCATTCTGACAGGATCAGATGTGATCCAGCAGGCATACCTGCAGAAAATAGTCAGGCTCCACCTCAAATATGTTCACGAAAACCACATCGAAGAGGATTGTGACCTCATGACAATGGTCCGTGAATACATGGAAGGTGTATACGGAGAAATTTCAGACTGATTCAAGACTCGCTCGCGAGTCTTGCGAGCGTATCGTACGACTGAAGACACGTATTGCACGATGAAGGATAAATCTCTTTGCTGGAGCACCAAAGATCAGGCAATTCGTAGTTTTTCATATATGTTTGTGAACGCCAGTTTAAAACCATATATAGAAAAATCCTGTCGAAAATTGGTTTTTTGTATAATGACAGGCCTGGGACGGATCCAATCAGCTGCTCATTGCAGGCAATGAACCAGCCGGATCGGTCCCTTCTATTTTTATCCGGATTTTTTTATCCGGATTTGATCCGGAAGACATTTTATCCGGATTAATCTGCAGGACAGGCCGTGCAGTCAATAAGACGGCCGGATCCGTCCCTTCTATTTTTTTTGATTATTATATTATAATCGGAGGACCTTTTAATGAAAGAACCGGTACTTGCAAATCCCCTTGATCAGGAAGCAAAGCAGAGGCTTTTTGAGAGTGTTGACAGTAATACCACGGAGATCAAGCTTCTCGAATCATACATAGATTTTTTTATCGAGAAAAACGGGCTTCAGAACTATGAGACCAACGATATCAGAAAAAGGAAGTTCCTTGCTTCCCTTGTACTGGCTGCAGTGGCTTTTCTTGAAATCGTTTATATGGCCCTCTATCATAATCCGGTGGCTTTAATCCTGATAATATTCGAGATCATTTTTTATATACTCTTTTTCCGCAGGCAGAACCTGAAGAAGTATCTGGTCCGCGAGGTTGTCCGCCGCCCGGATGATATTCTTGACAATATCCTGATCAGCCAGGTCAGCGGGGCAAAAGACACCTGTGCGGGACGCGTTTTCACGCTGGCACCTCTGCTGGTCGCGGTAGTGGCAGCTCTGTTGGTTTTTTTGAACCCGCATATGATCTTTGAGAATAGGGCGGCCGGCGGATATGCCCTCCGCTATTACACGATGTCGCTTGTTCCGGGAAAAAATGTCGTCATTCCCGAGACATATAAGGGAGAGCCTGTGGTCGAAATCCGCGGCAGTGTCTTCCGTAAACTGCGCGGGGTTGAAACAGTCGTTCTTCCCTCCGGGATCACAGAAATCCGGGGAAATACATTTGAAGGCTGTTCGAATCTGCGCGAAATCGATATCCCTGAGGGCGTCACCAGGATCGGCGGCCATGCTTTCTGTGACTGCTCAAGTCTGCAGAGAGCGGCCATACCCTCCACGGTGAAGGAGATTGGCAGCTCGGCATTCCGCCGCTGCAGCTGTCTGTGGTCAATTGACATTCCCAGTGGCTGCTATGTGAACTCAAGGGCTTTTAAAGAGAGTCCGACACAGATCAACTACTATTGATCCGGGAGAGCCGGTGCCATGAATACCAATACTTATATACACTTGCTCTATGTGCCGACCATGGCCTGCAATATGGCCTGCAGGTACTGCTATCTGGAGGACCAGACAAAGGATCTGCATACTGACCGCAGTCCGCTGGAGACCCTGGCCTATGCTGTGGACAAATGCCGGTCGGAGAATATCATTCCCTTCAATATCTCCCTGCACGGCGGCGAGGTCACCTGCCTGAAAAAGGATGAATTCCGGGAACTGGCGGAATATATCTCGCAGTACTATGAAAAGAACAGAGGCCTTCTGACAGGCGCCGGCTTCAGGGTCGGCCAGCCCCATATCAAGACAAATCTGCTCAATCTCGACAGCCATATGGATGCCATCCGCGCATATAATGTATCGGTGAGCGGCAGCATAGACCTGCCTCTGTCCCTTCACCGCCGGTTCCGGGTGGGCAAAGACGGCGGGGATACCCTGGAAAAGATCCTCTCCAATGTATCGCTTTTGCAGGACCTTCCCAATCACAGGAAGGTGTCCGCGACTATTTTCAGGGAACATCTGGAAAGGATCGACCAAGTCATAGCGGATATCTGGTATCTGCATAAGAACACCTGTCTGGATATGCTGGACTTCAACTTTATGATCGGCTTTGAAAACAGCAGCGGGCTTCTGCACGCCCTGACGGAAGAGCAGCAGCTGCAGTTTTTCCGCGGGATCCGGGACGCCTTTACGGGAACGGAACTCGAGCCGGGATTGAAGGGAGCCTGGTTCAGGGAGTTTGGGCCGGACTACTGCACCAACTGTGTCAACTGCGGGGAAAAGTTCTTCCTGCTGGAGAAGAACGGAGATATTTATTCCTGCGTTCGGGGCCAGAAAAACCCGGATTTCTATTATGGAAATATCTACCGGGACAGCATGAGCAGGATCATGGAGACGGGAGCGGAGAAGATCCGCCGGGTCCACGCCTCCTGTGGTTTCGACCAGGAATGCGGGGACTGCCCCTGGCTCTATCTGTGCAGGACCGGCTGTCCTTTCGTGAAAAGGCAGCAGAAGCGGGCGCGCAGCTATACCTGCCTGCTGCAGAAGGAACTGTACCGGCTGTGGGGCCTGGAAGGACACGATTATGCAAGGCCCGATGCCCTGGATTACGTCTGTGCCATGCATCCCGGCCTGATTGAAAGTTATGCCCTGGCAAAGCTTCCCCCGCAGATCCCGGACCTGAGGACCTTGATCCGCCAGGATCCCGGCCTTCGATACATCTATGATCCCGACCTGTTCGTCCTCAACATTGACGGGAACGATTTTCGTCTGGAGTCCCAGATCATCAAACAGAACCGGCCCCTGACCTTTATCACTCCGGACAGCAGAGTGGTGCTCTATGCCAGGCAGGGGATTTTCGAAGCTCAGAGCAGCTATCCGGAGAACAATGCCCTCTATATACAGCTGCTGACAGGAGACACCATTGTCTACGGGGATGAGGGCAGGACTAAACAGAGGCACATAGCCAATGAAATGATCTATAAACAGGCAGCGGAGACAGACCAGTCAGACAGGGATGGCTGGCTGAAGATCGACCTCACGCATTTTCTCAGGCGGTATGGAAAGTACCTGTCCCCTGACCGGGAAAACAATATCTTTTTCACCACGGCGGCCCTCAGGGACTACCATTATACAAAACAGAAAAACAACGCTTTTTATCATATACAGGCAATAGACCTGCCATTTCAAAATCTTGAATTCTACTACCTGAACATGAACTGAACAAGAACTGAACAAGAAGTGAACATGGAGGAAACACAATGATCTATCCGTCCACCTATAATGAAATGTTTGCATGGGTCGGTATCAAAAAACTTCGCACTTTCTTTGAGATAACCAACGAACAGGCGGAAGAACTGTACGAATCACTGCGCACCAGACAGTCCAGACAGATCCAGGGATACCCCAACGGAACGATTGTCAATTCCCTTGAAAACGGGGCGCAGACCCAGATCACGGCGGCTGCCAATATGGACCCCAATGTGTATGAATCGGTGACGGTTTCTGCTGCAGGCATGGTCATGACTTATACCGCGGCTTATCTGGCGGCCCAGGCTGCCTCCCGCTCCTCCTCCGGAGGATCCGGCAGCAACAATAACAACAACAATAATAACAACAACAATAACAACTGACGGCAGGGAGCGGAAAAACCATGATCAGCGATAAGGTCCATGAACAGCGGCTGCTGCAGAAAAACGCAGTGATCGTCACCGATTATTATGACAAGGGGACGACCAAAATCCGGTACAGCGATCACACGAAGGTGGATGATGTGGAATCCGGAGTGATCCTGGCCAAAAAATACTATATGGGCGGAAAGCTCCTCCATCAGGAGACCGAATTCAACCCCGGAATGCTCTATTCCTTTATATTCCCCAAGCTTGAAGACGGCAGGGTCCAGTGCCCCAACTGCGGCGGCATCGGCGAGGACGCCCTCTTTTCGGACGGGTGTCCCTACTGCGGAGCTTTTTACAATATGGATTATCAGTCGGAGCTTTTGGGCGGAAGAAACCAGAGCGACTATGTCCTGGCGGAGAAAAAAAGCCTGCTCCTTCCCCTGGTCCTGATCATGGCGGTCTGCATAGCAGCGGGCATATTCCTTACCGTGACGACAGGACGGACCTCCACTGTCTTTGACTATGGAAAGGGCGCCCTGATCGGAGGAATCATAGGATGTGTCCTCTATCTGATCTACAGCGCCCGGAAGTATAAAGCCGACCTGACCAGCAAGGAGATGAAAAAGAAGCGCGAACAGGATATAGTGCTGCAGCGTTTTCTCAAAGATCTGAAGGAAAACGGCCTTACTATGGGCACTTTTGCCAACAACCTCAATTTGGGCCTGCGGGATTATTATTTCGGCTCTGAATCTCAGGAGACCCGCAATATCATCGACTTTGACGTGCTGGATTACCGGGGGCAGAACCTGACCAGCCAGGACGGAAAAGTCTATATCACGACCGATGTATCCATACGGCTTGTCAGTGCGGAAAACAGCGGTGAAAAAGAAAAGGTGTGGTCAGATGAGGCGGTCAAACGCATCAGGATGCGGAAGAGTGACCGGGCAGGGACCGGGCAGAAGGGCGGACTCAACATAGTGAAATGCCCCTACTGCGGAGCCAGCATTGACCTGACTGCCAGGTGCTGTTCCTACTGCGGGACAGCCTTCCTGTATGAGAGACCCCTGAACATAGAGAGTGTAGCCGACCTTTAAAGACAAAGAGCGAGTCGGTGAAGATGTTTTTGAGCCCTGGCGGCAGGCAGGCCGCGGGGAGTTCGGTTTGACTGAGCCGGCTAATACTGCGCGCTTACACTTGTTTGAACCACAACCGGAAGATGTACAAAATGTACAATTTATTTAAAATTACAATGCCTGTACTGGTAAAATGCCACAATTGGTACTATACTAGATGTGTGTATTTTTTTTGATTTGTACATGTATTTTGTGTTATTGCGGATCAGAATCATATGATCTTGGATAGGAGGGAATTATGAAAAAAATGCTGAAGCAATCAATCTGCCTTCTGGCTGTCCTGTGCATTATAGCAGGTCTTGTCCCGATGAAGGCCCAGGCCTATGAAAAGAAGGGCGAATACAAGATCCATTCTATCAGCGAGGGCAGATGGGTCACAACCGCGGACGATGATGATTATACGAATGTGTATAAGTTCAAAATTCCATCCGACGGATATATCAAGGTAAAAGTAAACAGTGATAAATGTACCGGAAGGTTCCACACCAGGGCCTGCGCAGTGATTTTCACTACCTATAAAGTCAATTCGGAGACCCGTGAAGAATATGTTATAGGCAGTTTCCTTAATGGTGAAAACTATGTGGCAGTAAAAGCGGGAACTTACTATTTTTATTCCACTCATAACAATTTAAAATTTAAATATGAGCATACTTCAGTGAGCCACGGAAGCAATTACTGCATGCAGAAGGCGAAAAGCCTTACTTCCGGTAAAAACTACAGAGAAGTATTCGCTTATGGGTATGAGTATACAAAATGGTATAAGATCACCCTGCACAAGAGACAGAAGATCAAAACCTTTGCAAGAAGGATGGAGAGCCAAGCCCCCTACGGTGAAATCGAAGGCCCTGGCATCAGCCTCTATCTGGTCAATCAATACGGTGTTAGAATCAAAACCACGACATTAAATGCGAGACAGGTGATCACCGGAACCCTGCCTAAGGGTACTTACTATATCTGCCTGACCCGCAAAATTCCCAGAAGCATAAATGAATATCGCGGCGACCGCCTGATTTCCATGACCATCAAAAAGCAGTAAAACTTTTTTGCTGTGTATGTAACGTAAAGAGCCAGTTACTGCCTGAACGGATTCCAGACACATTGTTTTTGCGGATCAGAATCATATGATCCGGGATAGGGGGGAAAAATGAAAAAACAGCTGCAGCGATTGATCTGTCTTCTGGCTGTCCTGTGCATTATAGCAGGTCTTGGCCCGATGAAGGCCCAGGCCTATGAAAAGAAGGGCGAATACAAGATCCATTCTATCAGCGAGGGCAGGTGGGTCACAGAGCCTAAAGATGATCCGGATTATATCGATGTTTACAAGATGAGGATTTCATCCGACGGATATATCAAAGTAAAAGTAAATAATGATAAATGCACAGGAAGGCACGTCAACAGAGCCAGTGCATTGCTTTTCACAAGTTACAAAATCAATGCGGAAACATCTGGAGACTATTTTGTTGCCGGTTTTTATAGTGGCGAAAACTATATGGCAATCAAAAAGGGAACATATTATTTTTGCTGCACTCACGACAAATTGAAATTTAAATACGAACATACCTCTGTGAGCCACGGAAGCAATTACTGCATGCATAAGGCGAAAAGCCTTACTTCCGGTAAAAACTACAGAGAAGTATTTGCATATGGATATGAGTATACAAAATGGTACAAGATCACTCTGCACAAGAAACAGAAGATTAAAACCTTCGCCAGGAGAATGGAAAGCACATCCAGATACGGAAATATTGAAGGACCCGGATTCAGTCTTTATATTGTCAATAAATACGGTGTGAGGATCAGAACCACGCAATTAAATTCACAACAGGTGATTACCGGCACCCTGCCTAAGGGCACTTACTATATCTGCCTGTCCCGCAGTATTCCGAGGGATAAAGATGAATACTATGGTGACCGCCTGATTTCCATGACCATCAAAAAGCAGTAAGATATTACAGCTGTGCGGGACCGACTTCAGGCAGCGCCCGGTGCAGAAGTGTAATTAAAAACAAGCCGCCGGCCGGATCTCTCTCACCAGGAGGGAGACCCGGCCGGTTTCCTTTTATCGCAGGGCTGTGGTGAGGTATCTTTCGCCTGACGGCGAACGGCAGCCCGCTGTTTATTCGTTCAAAGGGACGATTTCATTTTCAACATTCTTCCGGAGAGTGCCGTCTTTGTTAAATATGGAGAAACGAATAATATTCCCGTATTCATCCAGTTCATAGGAATAGGTGGATTCCAAATCACCATTTTCGAACCATTCACCACTGGTAAGAACACCATTGTCATCATAGTGCAGTTCCATCTTTTCGGTTGTCTCACCTTCATCTGATTTTTTCTGACGCAAAGTCAGGATCGATGTCACACCGAAAGGCGTGTATTCCTCCAGCCAGTCATATGATTCACTGTCTGAAACGATTTTTACAAGGTTACCCTGGTCATCATAGATATAATCTTTCTTTACGGCCACAAAGCCGTCAGCATAATCATCTTCGTGGACAGGCTTTCCCTGCTTGTTATAGATCCTTACATCAATAAGACTTCCATCGAGATTACTGTGTTCGACAATGAAACCATTTTCGTTATATTTGCATACTTCAGTTCATGCCGGGCGGAGCCCGGCCCTCCTTGCAGTCGGCCGTGCAGTTCCGGCACAAACGATGATGAATGCCTTTATATAACCGACTGTTTTATACTATTTTCAGATAAAGGATCTCTATACGTCTTCTGGTTATATACTGGTTATGGGTACCGGTACACTACAGAGCACGTCATAACATCTGGAGATCCAGAAACCGAATACTTATAAGTTGCAGCCATCCCATTTGCACAAACGATTGCGGACAATAAAGCCCGGATACTTATGAATAGATCCACCGCTTTGCTCAGGATTCCTGCAGGGATGGCAGTCAATGCCGGTACCTTCTTTACTTCAGCTCTGCTCCCAACGAGAGGAGGTACAAATGGCATGTTTTAGTAAACGCTCAATGCACAGGTTGAGTAAGGAGGGAAGATACACATGCTCCGAGCTCAGGTCCGCCATCCTTGATGATGGCACAAAAGTCGTCACTGCCCCTGTCAATGATATCAAACGTCCTGTCTGCGGATCGGTCGATGTCCACAAGTCCATCCTGATGGCCTGCTCCTGCGTAACAGATACTGCAACTCTGTCTGCAGTCTTTTATGTCAGGCAGTTCACGACGGCCAACAGTGACATCCGCCGCATGGCTGAATGGTTTGCAGGGTATGGCGTCAATGATGTATGTCTGGAGTCCACCGGAAAATACTGGATCCCTGTTTACGACATCCTGGAGCAGTCCGGCATGAAACCTGTGCTCACCCACCCCAAATATGTCAAACAGGCAAGAGGAAGGAAAACGGATTTCCGTGACGCGATCCACATCGCCAACATGTTCCGTATGGATATGGTCGTTCCTTCTTTTATCCCGCCTGCTGATATCCGGGATCTCCGTGAGCTCTGCCGCTACCGGCTCAAGCTCACCTGTATAAAGACTTCAGAAAAGAACCGCTACCAGAATTCCATGACAATCTCAAAAGTCCGACTGGATTCCGTTTTTACAGATCCTTTCGGCAGGTCAGCCTCCAGGATCATGGATTACCTGATCCACACGCCAAAGGATGCGGTCAGGGATGAAAAGATACTCTCTTTCGTCCATGGACATACGAAGGCGTCCCCTGAAGAGATCCTTGACAGCATCCATGGCTACGAGTTCATCGGCGTCCAGCGCGACAAACTCGAGATCATCAGCATGCACCTGGACGATATCAAAAAGTACATTGCCCTTATCGACAGCAAGCTCGCATTCTTCCGCGAGAAGTATGCCGGCATAATAGGGCATCTCTGCACCATCCCCGGCGTATCCACCGAATCTGCCCTATATATTCTCGGGGAGATCGGCGCAGACATGTCTGTCTGGAATGACAGCAGGTCCCTTTCCTGCTGGGCAGGGCTTTCCCCTGCAAACAATGAGAGCGCAAGGAAGAAAAAGTCCACAAAGATCGGGAAAGGCGGGCACTACCTCAAGCCCCTGCTCGTACAGTGCGCTCTCGCTTCCTTAAAAAGCACAAGGAAGCAGCCCTATTTCTACTACAAATATCAGACGCTGAAAAAACGCCGCGGCCATAAAAAGGCCATTATCGCCATTGCCAGGAAAATGCTCGTGTCGATCTACCATATGATCAGGGACGATTCGGATTTCCTTCCGGTCGATCATGAGCAGACTGTCGTGCAGAGGCAGAAAAATAACGAGCTGGATCTTGAAAAAGTCATCGCATTCCTGGGGGAGCAGGGGGTCGATGGCGATATTATCCGACAGGTTGAGTCTCAGTGTTCCAGGGAAGAGTCTTCTGTGGGAACGGGTTCCAAAGATGATATGCCAGAAAAAACGGCACAGAAAAAGCAACCCGAACCAAACACAGTTTCAAAGCCCACGAAAAGAGGAGTTTCCCGCAAGTCTTCCCGGACGAAAAAGGAATCTCCTTCCACTCAACCAGAGGCCGCTACAGCATAGGATCAGATTGCTGTAGCTGATTATACTATATTAGCTGCTTTTTGTAAAAGCTTCCTTTCCTTTAAGGAGGCTTTGGTTGATGTACCCCAAATTCGGAAATCAACCAACTATTGCATTCATACTT
>JBGUNJ010000098.1:0-6370 GCA_045117315.1 Lachnospiraceae bacterium
AAACGCCGTACAACTCGGGTTTTTCGCGAAAAAAACAAAGCTTCGCATTGTTGCGAAAAACGCCTCGAGTTTCGAGCCGGTCTGTACGGTAACGTAGTGACATTGCGTTTATGCAACATTGCGCCGGCTAGTTGTCTGAACAGCTTGTTTCCGCTATAATATTTGCCGGAGAAGCAGCCGCCCTTCAGGGGATAGTAACCTGCTCCGGTGATATAACCGCGGAAGACTATAGTCGGCCGGTTTTTTTTTACACGGTTTCGATAATTATATACATCAATACCATTGCTCAATTCTCAAGAACCAAAAAGGAGATTTTCAAAGTGAAAAAAAGCATTTCAACAGGCCTCATTGTACTCATGCTTTTGTCGGCCCTGCTGCTGGCTTCATGCGGAAAAACAGAGGAAAAAGTCGATCTTTCCGGTAGCAAGTATGTCGGAACATGGAAAGCGACGACACTGGCACTGAAAGATGAATCGGAGGAACTGGGCGCTTCTTACGTCCTGACCCTGAACGGTGACGGAACAGGCCAGTTTGTTGACGCAGAAGACATCAGCTATATCACATGGGAGCTGACCGAAGACGGGTTCCGGACAAAAGGTGATACAAAGCTGAGATTCACAGATGACGGGGACAACATAAAGACAAATATCATCGGAGTTGATATGATCTTTGAGAGGCAGTAACCGGGCTCTCATCATATAAGCCTGGCAGCTATGGTTATAACCTTAACAGCTGTTTTTATCCCATAAGAATCATCGGAGGTATTTCAATTGAAACTTGGAAATTATATTAAAAAGCTGATAAACAGCTACCGAAGAAACAAAAGAGAATTCGCGTTCTACCTTGTATTGCGTGCCATGGTGATCGTGACATGCATCCGCTGTCTGATCACAAAGAATTATGAGAGCGCGGCAATCTGCATCCTCTCCTTAATCCTGTTTCTGATTCCGGCATTTCTGGAAGACGTACTGGATCTTACCATCCCGCCCTTTTTTGAGGCAATCATATTTGCCTTCATCTTCGCAGCCGAGATACTCGGCGAGATCAATCACTATTATGTCAAGATTCCAGGCTGGGACACCATTCTTCATACCCTGAACGGCTTTCTGTTTGCGGCGGTGGGGTTCTCGCTGATCTATCTGCTGAACAGGGGAAGCAAACACTTCAACGTCTCCCCCTTCTATATGGCTGTCGTCGCATTCTGCTTTTCGATGACGATCGGCGTTCTGTGGGAGTTTTTCGAGTGCGGCATGGATCTGTTCCTGCATCTGGATATGCAGAAAGACTTCATTGTCCGCAGCTTCGGCACTGTCACTCTGGATCCCAATAATGCCGGCACGGTGATCCGTGTAAAAGATATCACGGACACGGTGATCCACACAGCATCCGGGCAGACATACACGATACAGGGAGGATATCTGGATATCGGCATACTCGATACCATGAAGGATCTCCTGGTCAACCTGATCGGTGCCGTTGTGTTCTCGATCATCGGCTACATATCCATAAAGACAGACAAAAAGAGCAAAGTGGCCGAGGCCCTCACGATCACACCCAAAGATCACGAAGGGGATGCCGAAAAAGAGGCTGAAAAAGATTCTGAAAAAAAATCCTGAAAAAGATCCTGAAAAAGATCAGAGCCAAAAGGCGTAATGTGCCCGCGGACGACTTCGCCGGCCTGAGTTTTACGTGCTGTTTCGATAACCGCAGATACAAAATCTTCTTCACAGGCGATTAAAGGCCCGCTTACGAGTCTTGCGCGCCGGGTGCGGAAAATGAAGAGAGGCTGCTGTACCGCTGAAAAAAAGCGGTGCAGCAGCCTCTCTTATGACACGGCCCGTGTGTAATGTATTTTCCGCCTTTTGGCGGACACGGGCCGGCGCCTGACGGTTTGTTGTGGGTCCACGGAGCAGGGCTGACGGCCTCTGCTGCCTGAGGCTTACCGCATCTCTGTCACCAGTGCGCCTTTTCCATTTCTATAGGTAAATTCACCGTAAGCCCCGTTGATCATTGTCCACTGCGGCTGGACGTGTCCGAAGTCCACATCACAAATGACCGGAATCTCCAGCTCATCAAACGAATCGTGCAGAGCATCAACAAACTCATAGTCCTCAAAGGGATCCTCGGCATAGGTCCGACCCACCAGAATCCCGCGGGCGTTGTCAAACCAGCCTGCGTTTTTGGCCTGCCACAGCGCCCTGCGGAGCTCTGGAGTGGGCATCTGACAATTGTCCAGATACCAGAGCATTCCCTCCGGGAACTGTGAACAGAATTCCCCGGTGTGATCGAAGGGAGTTCCTATCACGAAGCGGAGCGCGTCTATGCATCCCCCTATGATCCTTCCGCTGACTTTCTCGCTGTCCTTCCCGTAAAGATGACTGTAGACTACAGGTTCTGTCAGGTTGTAATATTCATAATACCTGTCATCCTCATACTCATCCACCTGGAAAAGGTCAAAGCTTTTCTGCCTGGACCTCCCGCACTTCTCAAGTATGCGGAACTGGTTTGTCAGAGACGGATGCAGTTCTTCCATGCCGAAGTAGAGGATATTATCCATGGTAGCCGTGGCAATATTGAAGCCGGTCGTCAGGTAATAGTTGAGTATGCTGGAATCCGAAAACCCCGTCACCCACTTGGGTTCCGAAGCTTTGATCCGCTCCGGATCCAGAAAAGGCAGTATCTCGAGCAGCAGCTCGCCGCCGAAGACCTGGGCGATCATACGGACGTCCCTGTCTTCCCAGAGGGCCATGAACTGGTCCGCCCTCTCACGGGGACCGGAACTGACCAGCTTCCGGTTGGTCCGCACATTCTCTGTCTCCACGATACGATACCCCAGACTTTCAACCTGTCTGTAGGCAAGATCCAGCTTAATCTGATCTCTTTCTGTAGAAATACCTGTGGAAGTCGCCGTGACTCCGATCAAATCTCCTTTTCGCATCCTCTGTGGATAAATCATATCTTTTTCCTTCCTGTAATGATATTCTGTCATGTTTTTCCGGTAATCCTTCCCCGGGTATGATTCCTCTTGATTTTAAACATAAATGTGTAGATAATGAAAGAACTTTCATTATCTAAGGGAAAAACATTACTCAGGGGGAAATAATTCAATGATCAAATCATCCAATCTGGAGACCAGTACAAGCTACATCGCGGCAGAAGAGCTGATGAAGACCGTCAATATAGCCATGACTTTGGAAAAGCCGCTCCTGGTCAAGGGCGAGCCCGGCACCGGCAAGACCATGCTTGCCCAGGCCGTCGCCGACGCTCTGGGAAAAGAGCTGCTGATCTGGAACATCAAGTCCACCACCAAGGCCCAGGACGGGCTCTATACCTACGATGTGGTGCAGCGCCTGTATGACAGTCAGTTCGGCTCCAACGTCGATGATGTTCATCAGTATATCAAATACGGCAAAATCGGTGAGGCTTTTCTCTCCGAGGACCAGGTTGTGCTTCTGATCGATGAGATCGACAAGGCCGATCTGGAATTTCCCAACGATCTGCTCTGGGAAATGGACCAGATGGAATTCTATGTGCAGGAGACAAAGGAGACCATCCGCGCAAAGCACCGTCCCATCGTGATCATCACTTCAAACGCGGAGAAAGAACTGCCGGACGCCTTCCTGCGCCGCTGCATTTTTCATTATATCGAATTTCCCGGTCTGGCGCAGATGAAAGAAATCGTGCGCGCCCACTTCGGGGACATCGATCATGAACTGGTCCAGCAGGCGGTCCTGACCTTCTACAACATCCGCAGGGTGCCCAATCTGGCAAAAAAGCCCAGTACCTCGGAACTGATCGACTGGCTGCGCGCCCTGAATGCCGCCGGAGTGGATCCGTCCCTTGTTTCCTCGGAGCTTCCCTACCTGGGTGTCCTTCTCAAGAAAGACAAGGACTTTGAGCAGTTGAAAAAATCAAAGCACTGAACCTGAGCAGTTGAAAAAATCAAGGCACTGAACCTGTTTTCATGTGTTAACCAAAGCTGTGCTCCCGCTCTCTGATCACCCCCGGCATGGGTATGCCGCGGGTTTACAGCCGGTATACTGAAAACTGCAGACCAAGCACAGGAGATACACAGCCTGATATGTTTATCGATTTTTTTTATTATCTCAGAGACCGGGGCATCAAGGTCTCCATCGGCGAGTGGATGGTCCTGCTCGACGGTATGAAAAAAGGACTGCATGAGTCCACGCTGGAGGGCTTTTACCGGCTCTGCCGGGCGGTCATACTCAAGGACGAATCGGAGTACGACAGCTTCGATCTGGCCTTCTCCGGCTATTTTGACGGTCTCCCCATGAAAGGACCCCTTCCGAAGGAATTGACAGAGGTTCTCGAAAAGATCGATCCTGCCTTTTCCCGGGATCCGGACCGGCGTGATCAGCTCGATGGTATTGAGAGTATTCCAGGCACGCCGGGCCAGGGCCGGAACGCGCCGGGGCCGGGATCGGGAACCGGCGGCGGACGCACCGCGATCATAGCGCCCGGGGCAAGGAAATTCCGGGATTTCCGAAAAGACAACACTCTGGACACCCGGCAGTTCCAGATGGCCTTCCGCGTCCTGCGCAATCTGTCCACCCAGCTGGAGACCAGCGAGCAGGAGTTTGACATCGACGCCACCATCGACGAGACCTGCCGCAAGGGCGGTCTCCTGCACGTCAAATACCGCAAGCCCAGGAGAAATACCATCCGGGTCATCCTGCTGATCGACAGCGGGGGATCCATGAGCATCTTCGCCCGCCTTTGTTCGGAGCTTTTCCAGGCGGCCTCCGCCTCACGCCACCTGAAGGAATTGCGCACCTACTATTTTCACAATATCGTCTACTCCCTCCTCTACAAGGATCCCACCCTGGAGATGAAAGAGGGGAACTACATCTCAGTCGACCACCTCATGCAGGAATGCGACGAAAAGTACCGCGTGATCTTCGTGGGAGATGCCGAGATGCACCCCTATGAGCTGGACGGAACGGAGTACAATTTTTACGACCAGAAAAACGGTCTGCCCGGTTCCGAGACTCTGAAGCTGATGAAGCGCCACTTCCCTCACATGATCTGGCTCAACCCCATTCCCATGCCCGACGATTACGCACCCGATGACGATACCCACCGGGCGATTGCAAATATCGTAGACATGTACGACCTGACTCTGGACGGGCTTGAGCGGGGCTTCCGCTTCCTTCTCTCCGGGAAAAAATAAGCCGCAGGAATACCTTCATCATCCCATCATTCCCAGACTGTATAGAATAGCATCACCCCATCATTCCCAGGCTGCATAGAATAGCATCACCCCGTCGTTTCCGGGCTGCATAGAATAGCATCACCCCATCATTCCCAGGCTGCACAGGATGATCGCCCCTGCTGCGGCCAGTTCGCAAAGCTGCAGGAACCATCCCGCCAGATCCCCGGTGGTCCCGCCGAACATGCGCATGGCTGTCCTGTAGTAAAAAAGAAGCACTGCCGCTGACGCCGCGGCTCCGCAGAAGCCCGGCAGCTGTCCTGTCAGGATCATGGCTGCCGCTGCCGCAAGCGCTGCGGCTGCCATAGCCGCGGCCGCTCCTTTTGCCGCCGGGTCTGTCTCTCCGCGCAGCATCCCGTCTTTTTTCGCCTTGGGAAAGTGAAGCGCCGCAAAGGCGCTGAGCGCTCTGGACAGGGCAAAAACCAGGCTGAGGGGAAGGGCGGACGCAGTGTCCGCTTCCGACCAGATTCCTGCAGCCAGCAGAAAATACAGGAGGCCTCCGATCACCGCAAACGCCCCCACATGTGGATCTTTCAATATTCTGAGTCGGTCTTCCGGGCCTTTCCATGAATGGATGGCATCGCAGGTATCCAGAAAACCATCCATGTGAATTCCTCCGGACAGAAAGACCGGAAGGAATGCCAGCAATGCCCCTCGCAGGACAGGACCGGCATACAGTATGTCCAAAAAGAGCAGAAGTCCATATTGGACCGCACCGATCACCACCCCCACAAGGGGAAGAAAGCAGATGCAGTATTTCATGGAACGGTCATTCCATTCCGCCTGCGGAACCGGAATCCTTGAATAGAGCGAAAACGCCATCAGCAACGAGTCAAACATAATCTGTATCTTCTCCACTTATCCGCCGTCCGCTCTCCCTCTGAGCCGGCTGTCATAAAACCGGCGCAGCAGGAAACGGACGAATTTCTCTGAACTGTCTCAGATCTTTTAAACAGCCATATCATTCTATAACATATGCGCCTCTGCCGCAAATCCCGTCCGCCTGCCTCCTCACCATGCCGCCATCTGCCGTTACTATTCACGCCCTATTAAGGGCGTGAATAGTAACTTGCGTTCGCCCATGCTGAATTCGCTTCGCGAATGGGGCGAACGCCGTTCCACTCGGGTTTTTGCGCTGAA
>JBGUNJ010000099.1:0-5410 GCA_045117315.1 Lachnospiraceae bacterium
CTTCGGAGCTGCGCAATGGTCCTGCGGTTGTTTGTGCATACTGACGAGACTCAGAGCCTTTTCCTGGCTTTTGACCTTTACATCATAAGAATGTATTTTATATTGTTTCAGGCAGCAATTGTTATGATAATGAGGTTTTTGATAAAAATCAACAATACATGCCTGCATTCCCGGAGGAACATGCATGCTGTGCCTGGCGAAGACGCGGTTGTGCAGGATCCCCTCTGCGGTGAAAGAAGGCTAAGTTCATATGAAAAAGTCCTCGAAATACGAGTATTTCGAGGACTGTCCTGACGTTCGGTGCCGTCATCCCGGTGCCGTAAATTATTCGGGGATCAGCTTCTTTGCGGAGCAGTTTTTGCGGATCAGCTGTTTTCCCGGATCATGATCTTGTTGTTGAGATAATAAGCCTTGTGTTCGGGTACTTTTTCGTAGACCAGATATTCGAACAGGATGCGCATGGACAGGCGTCCCTGCATGAAAAGACCTCCGCTCAGGGTACAGGAGACGTCGCCTGTCTTGAGGAGAGCGCGGATTTCTTCATATTTTTCGTAACAGATGACTACCGGCCGGATTTCCGAGCCGGTTTCTTCTCTGTATTCCCGCAGGGCCGCGCAGATTTCGGGGACGCAGCCGCATGTTATGAAAACAGAGTCGATCTCCGGATGGCTGCGGAGCATTTCCAGGGTCTGTTCCCGTGCGTTTTCAGGAGTTTCCAGTATATAACGTATATCCCTGATACTGAAACCGGGGAAGAAATCATTCACATTGCTGATAAAGGACTGTTCACGCTGCTCGTGGGTGATCATGTTGTGGCAGGAGATGATGCCGATCCGGGTGGAACCGTTCATGAAGAGACTGAGCATGCGGGCTGCTACGCTGCCGGACTGAACCGTATTCTGTCCTACATAGCAGAGAATTCCTTCCACAGAGGGCTCAGAGTTGACGAGCACAACGGGAATATCCAGATCGATCAGGCTCCTGATGGCGTCTGTGACTTCCTGGGAACGGATCGGAAGGATGACCGCGCCGGAAACCCTTTCTTCGGCCATTTTCCGGATGCAGGCGGCCTGAGCGTCGGCATCGGAACTTCCGACCTCGTGATATTCCACCTGTATATTGAAACTCTGAAAATCCTGTATGACGATATTGATGCCCTGACGGATCCGGATCGCGGCCTGGACCTGCGGCAGGACAACTTCCACCTTCATCTTCCGGTTCTGATAGTTCAGAGCCTTGGCCAGAGGATTCGCCTCGTAACCATATTCCTTTAGAAGCTTCTTGATTTCCTTTCTTTTTTTCTCGCTCACGCCGGGGCGGTCATGGATCACTTTATCCACTGTGGATTTAGTGGTTCCTGCCATTTCGGCGATTTGCTTTAATGTGATGCCCATGTTTAGATCCCTTTCTTCACTGAGTGATTTTTTACAGATTATTATGAAGAATCTGTACGGGGTCTGCGGCGGGAGTTTCATTGCCACAACTGTGATTGGAAATGACTGGGATAATTCTTCAAATAATTTTAATCTTCATATAAAATTATTCTATATCAAAATGTCTGATATTAAAACGTCCAATATCAAAACCTTCTGTATCAAAATGCTCAACATCAAAAAATATAATATCAAAAATCTTCAATATCAAAATCAAAGCACTCGACAACAAAATCTTCCGGAAATATAGAAGAAAGGCGGTCGATGATTTATAGAATCATTATATAGGCGGAAGTGAGAATATTCAAGAAAAACGACTGTACTGCGGGGACAGGGGGGGGCCGGGGGCTGGAAACGATGAAAAAGCTGTCAATATGGAAAAATGCATAAAAAGAAGTTTAGCGATTTATGTAATATGCCAGTAGATATTTTCCGGGGAAAAGGATAGAATAATCACAACGATACCGGTATCGTAAATAAAAACTCAGATGCCGGTATGGAAGGGAACAATCATTTTGAATTAACGGGACACATTTAAACAAGCAGATGCCCGGGGGTAGAAAACCGGCAGACGGTTTTGCCGGAAAAGGGCAGTGACAGCACAGTTGAGACAGCAGACCGCCAGTGGGAAAGGCGGCAGGTACAAGGGAACGGAAAAACAGACAGAAGAGTCTGCCCGGACTCTTCGGGGAGAAAGAACCTTTTAATTTTTCAACACAAAGAAGGAGAATATCATGTTGAGAGTAGGTATCGTAGGTTGTGGTATGATTGGCAAAGAGCATGCAAAGAGGATCCAGTACAAGATCCAGGGCGCCGAAGTCGTGGCAGTATGCGACGTTTTTGAGGCAGGCGCAAAGGCAGCTTCCGATCTGGTCGGCGGCGTCAAGATTTACACTGACGCTGACGCGCTCGTAGCAGATCCCGATGTGGACGCAGTCGTCGTGACAACCCCCGGCAACTTCCACAAGGCTCCGATCCTTGCCGCTATCAAGGCCGGCAAGCCCGTCTTCACAGAGAAGCCCCTCACAACTACCGCTGCAGACTGCAAGGAAATCGTTGATGCAGAGATCGCTTCCGGCAAGCACCTTGTACAGGTCGGCTTCATGCGCCGCTATGACCGCGGTTACAACCAGGTCAGAGAGATGATCCAGTCCGGCGAGTTCGGAAAGCCCATGATCCTGAAATGCACACACCGCGCAGAAAGCGTGGATGACAAGTACACCACCGAGATGGCAGTTACAGATACCGCGATCCATGAGATCGATGTACTTCCCTGGCTGATCGGCGACGGCGAGGAGTGGGACGAAGTTCAGTGCATCTTCCCTCGTCAGACCAAGAACGCTCATGAAGGCCTTGCAGATCCCCAGGTCATGATCATGAAGACCAAGAGCGGCGTTGTCGTTATCCTTGAAGTCAATGTCAACTGCGGCTTCGGCTATGACATCAACTGCGAAGTCGTCTGCGAAGACGGCGTCATCAATCTTCCCTGCCCTTCCTTCCCTACAACCAGGAAGAACTTCGAAGTGGCAACCGCGATCGAGAAGAACTGGATCCTTCGCTTCATCGATTCCTACGATGTAGAGCTTCAGGACTGGGTAGACTGCGTAGCCAAGGGAACAACCGGCGGCTCCTCCGCATGGGACGGCTATGTGGCAGCTCTTACTGCTGACGCTCTGGTCGCAGCTCAGAAGTCCGGCAAGATCGAGAAGGTCGTGACCGGCGGCACTCCTGATTTCTACAAGAAATAATTTGGGAAAATAATTCTCACAGGCTGACAGCCCGTCGCCGGCCGTGCCCGGCAGGGACGGGACCTGCAGCAACAGATCTTAACAGGAATCATTTCCGGATAATGCTTTTCCGTGTGTGATTTTCCTCAGCTTCAACAGTTTTTACTTATTTAACAGACACATCTGAAAATCACACATCCGGACATCCGGACCGGGAATATCTCTCACTAATACCTGTTCCCGGTCCGATGCGTCCGGCAACAGTACGGAAGCTGTCCGGTATCAGTTCTACAGTCCGGCATCAGTTTCACGGACATTCATTCATTGAATATAATCTAAAAGGAGAATAATAATGAAGATCGGTTTTAACGAAGGCTGCAATCGTTTCTGCGAAAACCACTCTGTTCTTGAAGACCTTGACCTTTGCGAGAAGTACGGCGTTGACTTTATCGACATCCAGTCCGAGTGCCTGGACAGAGAGATCGCTGCCGGCAAGTACACCATCGACGACCTCGCCGCATGGTTTGCTGATCCCAAGCACCACCTCAAGATGCTCTCCTACAACGCTCTGGTATTCTTCAACATGAAAGAGACTCAGGAAGAGAAGGATGCCGTTATGGCAGAGCTGGACAAGATCATCGACATCTGCAACAAGCTGCAGTGCAAGATGATCGTCGTAGTTCCTTCCATGGATATCGAGTGGTGCCAGCCCACTATCGATGACATCCGCAAGGATGCAGTCGAAGTCCTTCGCGAGATGGTCAAGAAATGCGACCCTCACGGAATCAAGCTTTCCATCGAGTTCATCGGCCAGCCCACAATGACCATCAACCGTTTCGAGGACGCTCTCGCAATCGTCGAGGAAGTCGGTTCTCCCAACGTCGGCATCACACTTGACCAGTATCACTTCCATGGCCAGGCTTCTTCTTTCGAGTCCCTCGAGAAGGCTGATGGCAAGAGGATCTTCATCTGGCACCTGAACGGTGTTGAGAATGTTCCCTGCGGCGCCAAGTACAACACTGACGAGAAGCGCCTGTGGCCCGATGAGCCCGGTGACTGCCTGCCTCACAAGAGATTTGCCGATACCCTCAAGAAGATCGGTTTCGAAGGTGATGTCTGCACGATGGAAGTCTTCCGTCCCGATTACTACAAGCTCACCAACGAAGAGAACATCAAGCAGGCTGCAGAGCGTACCCGCGCTCATGTTGCCAAGTACTGGGACAACTGAGACAGAGACCGGGATTGAGTGACAACTCAGTCACAGAAAGAATAAACCTGGACGGAAAACAGAACTGTCAGGGCAAAAAAGAAACATCTTTTGCCGCATTCAGATAATGAAACTGTCGGCTGATTCATATATAATAAAAACATGAAACAGACAGTTCGGAACCTGAACAGTTTGAAAGAGAGGTAATTCTTATGAAAGTTGCTTTTGACGTAGATGTTCTCGCGAAACAGATGAGCATCAAGGATATGGTCTACAAGGTAGCGGACTGGGGCTACAAGTATATCGAGCAGTCCCCCCACCCCAGGATCAACCCCTTCTACAAACACCCCCTGTTCTCCAAAGAGTGTGAGGCCGAGTACCGTCAGGCTCTGAAGGATACAGGCGTTGAGATCTCTTCCTTCATTGTTGTCTACCGCTGGTCGGGCCCCACTGAGGAGCAGAGACAGCACGCAGTAGCCAACTGGAAGAAGATCATCGAGATCGCCGTCAACATGGGCGTTCCGGTCATCAACACCGAGTTCTCCGGCGATCCCAACCAGCAGGAGATCTGCAACGGCATGTGGTTCCGCTCCATGGAAGAGCTGCTGCCCATCATCGAGAAGGAAGGCCTCCGTGTCGAAGTGCAGTCCCATCCCTACGATTTCTGCGAGCTCAACGACGAGGCCTGCGATCTGGTCAAGTCCTTCCGCTCCCCCAACCTGGGCTATGTCTACAGCGCATCCCACGGCTTCTTCTATGACAACGGCAAGGGCGATGTCCGCCACATGCTCAAGTATGCGGGCGACGAGCTGACCCACGTCCTCTTCGCGGATACCTGGAACCAGACCAAGGACTGCCGTTACATCCTCAACCCGCCGTGGCTCAATGCCCGCGGCAGAGCGGATGTCACCATCCACCAGCACACCGCCATGGGCGAGGGCGAAGTGGATTTTGCCGGCATCTTCGAGACACTGCGCGAGATGGATTTCGCAAACAAACAGCTTAAACCCAATGCTCCCAAGGTGGGCGGTGACAACATCGCA
>JBGUNJ010000100.1:0-3031 GCA_045117315.1 Lachnospiraceae bacterium
GCCCAGGACTGTGGTCAGGATGAAAGGAACACCTACGGCGATCAGCATAGCGATCGCGTAGAATGCCCAGAACTGAGGCTTGATGGACAGGATGCCGGGCAGACCGCCGACACCGATACTGGAGGACATGCAGCCGGTCAGTACGGAGAACATACCCGCGATGGCGGAACCTGTCATACCGCAGACGAAGGGGAATATGTACTTGAGGTTGATACCGAAGATAGCGGGCTCTGTGACGCCCAGATAACAGGAGATGCAGGAAGGAACGTTGACTTCCTGAGCCTCTGCGTTCTTTCTCTGAAGGAAGATCATGCCCAGAACGGCGCTGCCCTGCGCGATATTGGACAGAGCGATCATAGGCCAGAGCATTGTGCCGCCGAAGTCAGCGATCAGCTGCAGGTCGATGGCGTTGGTCATGTGATGCAGACCGGTGATGACCAGCGGTGCATACACAAAGCCGAAGATCGCGGCGAAGACAACTTTCAGAGGTCCGGTGATTCCCGCGTAAACGATGGAGGAGATAATGGAACCGATCTTCCAGCCGATGGGGCCGAGGATGAAGTGGGCCGCCATGACCGCGAGGGTCAGACTGAAGAAGGGTACAAAGATCATCGACACCACTGCGGGTATGACCTTGCGGAAGAATTTTTCCAGATAAACCAGTGTAAAGGCTGCCAGCATGGCAGGGATGACCTGGGCCTGATAACCGATCATGTTGACCTGGGCGAAGCCGAAGTTCCACTTGGGAATATCAGCGGCAGCTGTGGTCGCCACAGCATAGGCGTTGAGCAGCTGGCCGGATACCAGCGTCATGCCCAGGACCAGACCCAGCATTTCTGTGGTGCCCATCTTTTTGGTGATGGACCAGCAGATGCCGACCGGAATACCGACGTGGAAGACCGCTTCACCGATCAGCCACAGGAAGTGGTCGATACCTGCCCAGAACTGGGACAGCTCGACCAGGGTGTGTCCGCCCTGGAAGACATAGAGACTGTCGATACAGTTTCTGAAGCCCAGGATCAGACCGCCGGTGATGATAGCCGGCAGCAGCGGTGTGAAGATTTCCGCCAGCACCGTCGCCAGACGCTGCAGCGGATTCTGGTTCTGCTTGGAAGCCTGTTTGACAGCGTCCTTGGAGACGCCGGAAATACCGGATACTTCCGTAAAATCATTATAAAACTCATTGACCGTATTTCCAATGATGACCTGGAACTGACCCGACTGTGTGAAAGTTCCCTTTACCACCTTCATGGATTCGATCTTCTTGATGTCCGCCTTGCCCGGATCATTCAGGACAAAACGCATTCTGGTCATGCAGTGGGCGACTGCGGCTACATTCGACTTTCCGCCCACATACTCCAGAAGTTCCTTACAATCTTGTGTGTACTTTCCCATTACAACCTCCGTCATGTAAGTAAGATTTCTGTTAAACTCCCGCTTCGTACGTAATACAGTATTGAGATAATCTGAATACAGTGTTTCAATTTCATAAAAAGTATTAAGCTCATTTCAAACAATAATAAGATCTCTTAAAACAGTATTGAGATTACTTAAAACAGTATTGAGATTACCTGAATACATTATTGAGACTGGTTAGTGCTTTCGTCTCTCCGTCATGTCGATCAACAAATTAACTGTATATTATTAAAGCTGCGCGCTGCTCTAATAATTCCCTGTAAACCGTTCAGGAAACCCGATACAGCGGGTTGTCTGAACCTTTTTTTGTATGAACCCATTGTATCTTGTTTAAACAACTGTGTCAACTGTTTTTTAGCATTTTTGTTCAAACAAATAGTTATATTCAATTCCTCTCCTGCCATGTTTATTCAGGGATAAAACTTCAAGGCGGGTTCAGCAAAATACCGTCATCTCCCCCGGGAACTTATTGCGGGAAAAAGCAAAAAAAAGCAGGAAGCACTACCCATGATGTCAGTACTTCCTGCATATCAAACATTCAATTTTAAATTATTTTCAGCTGTTTCTTTATTATTCTCTGCTGACCTCAGCTCTTGCGCCTCATGGCCATTGTCGAGAACACAAAGCGGTCAGGCCTGTGACGTGACTGCGTGTACTCAAACATGACTCCGTCCGCATTGAAGGTGTGGGAAGACACCACTGCCAGGCAGTCGTAATCTCCCAGATCAAGATATTTGCGGTCCATCTCGGTCGCCTTTTCCACGGTCATCATGCGCTTTGCCGTGACGATCGTCTCTCCCAGGACATTTTCCATATAGTGGTAGACAGAATCCGCCGCAATTTCCTTATTGAGTCCCGGAACCACGGATTTGAGAAACCAGTTGTTATCCATGATCACGGGCGTGTTGTTGATATACCGCACACGCTGAAGGTAAAAGACCTCCGCGCCGACTTCAAATCCCAGCCTCTCATGAAGACGTTCGTCAACAACAAATTCTGTAAAAACCAGAACTTTGGTGTGGTACTCCAGGTTGTTTCTCAGAGCCGCTTCCTTGAGGCTCTCGATCACACCGATTGAAAAATCCGACCATTCTCCCTTCTGATAGATCACGACGACGCCCTTGCCGTGAATGCTCTGCACATACCCGATCTCAGAGAGTTCTTTCACCGCCCTGCGGATCGTGTTTCTGGAACATTTGTACATCTCAACCAGAGTGTACTCTGTCGGCAGGCAGGATTGAGGCTTGTAGATTCCCTTCTCAATCTTTCTTTTCAAATCTTCATAAATAAAGCTGTATTTCTTCGCCGGCACCGCATCCTCCTAATCCAGCCCCGGAAATGCCCAACTGCTCTGTTTGCTGTGACAGTCTTCCGCCTTATGCTGTTTCGTCCTGTTTTATATTCTCAAGAGGAACACCCGCATTCTGTATTAGATTATCAGCGGATTATTCCCTGCCAGTTTATTATAGCACAGGCTTTACCCATCCACAATGAATCTGTGATGAGGCGGGCCTTCATGAGATCTCTACGTTACAGTACAGACCGGCTCGAAACTCGAGGCGTTTTTCGCGGCTTTTTCGCGAAAAACCCGAGTTGTACGGCGTTTGGCGGCGCG
>JBGUNJ010000101.1:0-34919 GCA_045117315.1 Lachnospiraceae bacterium
ACAGATAGTGTGTCAGGTGCCTGAAAGCCTTATAGATCAAGGCTCTGGGGCTTGACATAGTAGGAAGGGGACGGTTCTGTGTCTCCTTTTTCCCAGGGAAACAGGAGACACAGAACCGTCCCCTGTCTCCTCGTCCCCTCCTTCGCGGCAAAAACGGTGAAGGATCTTGCAATCTGGGCCGCCGCGCGGCTCAAATGCGGAGCAAAAAATACGATCTCAAGCGTATTTTTTCACTCGTTTTTCCGGATCATAAAAGAGCCGGTTTACCACTCCTGAGGAGTGTAATCCCAAACGTCCTTCAGCTCGAGCTCAAGCTTGCCATCAGGGAAGTACTCGTCGAAGGATGTCGCGCCGGGGCCTGTCTCTGCATCGGTGTGCAGCAGATAGTTGTTCTCTGCGGGGCTGTGGAATGTCAGCTTGACAGAATAGGTGTCAGCATCAGCCAGCTTGATGTTTGCGCCATAGTGAGGGCCGTCGGATGCGCTCATGGGCATGAAAGTGCCTTCTGCAGCGGTCTCTCCCTTGGAGTTGATGATTGCGTAATCAACTGTCAGATAAGGGATCCAGTCGCCTGCGCCGTAGCCGAGCTTGTTTCCTTCGAGAGCGGCAATGTCAGCCTCGAAGTGCATGTTGTAATCTGCGGGATCGCTTCCGTCAGTCATGGGAACGGGCTGGAAATAAACACCGCTGACATTCATCAGGCCGCCGACCTCTTCGTCTTCCCAGATCGGATATTCCTGGAAACCTGCAGATGCATCATCAGCAGCAGCTTCCTCGGTTGCGACCGCTGCCTCAACCTGCTCTGTGGAAGCAGCATCAGCAACTGCCTCTTCTTCCTTGGTCTCTTCCTCTGCTGCCGCTGCGGGTGCGGATGCGGGCTCGCTGCTGCCGGATGCACTGCCGCCGCAGGCTGCCAGAGAAATAGCCATGCCGAGCGCGAGTACGCTTGCAAGGACTTTCTTCTTCATAGTAACTTCCTCCTTTTGAGATACTGTAATGGCTGATAGGATCAGCCTGTTGTCTATATGAATCCTCTTTTCCCCATCTGCATCCTTTCTGTGGAGCTCCAATTGTAAGAACTGACGCTTTCCGTATCAGGCCGGTTCTGCCCTGCCGGGCGCCCCGGTTGGAAAACACGCTCTGAAACTCCTGAAAAAAGAATCTTCAGAGAAAGGAAAATTCCGAAAGTAATAAACAGCCATTCGTGAAATGACCTGTGGAAAACGGAACTTATTCCGAAGCCTTCTGCGCCTGTTCCGCCTCAAGACGAACCTTCTTGTTGTGCCTGAGATGCATGACAAAGGTCACGATCGTGATGGCCAGCAGGATCAGCTGAGGAACAATGGTTCCGATCAGAGGATAGATGCCCAGGATATCCAGAACATCATTGTAAGGGATCCACCTCAGCCAGCTAGGGCTGTAGATCGCCCACTCGAAACTGTCGAGAACGCCGCCTTCCATCAGCTCCTTGATACCAGCGCCCAGGAAACTGATCGACATGAAAGCCATCAGGATACTGGTGCCCATGAAGAAAGGCTTGAGGGGCAGGCGCACACTCATGAAGCGGATGAGCAGATAGACGACGACCAGGCACAGCACGCCGACGCCGAAGCCTGCCCAGACCATATCGGGCCTGTCCTCCGCAAGCATGGGCTGATAGAAGAGGATTACTTCCGCGCCTTCACGGAAGACAGCCAGCCAGGCAGTAAAGCCAAGGGCAATGACATTTCCTCTGCTGGTCGAGGATGCTACCCGTCCTTCAATATACTGTGACCAGACAGCGGCCTCCGATTTGGAGACCATCCAGTTGCTGACCCAGAACAGAACGACGACTGCGGTCAGTGCAGCGACACCCTCGATGATTTCCTGGCTCATATGGTATTCCGCGCTTTTGGCCAGAAGCATGTTGATGATTCCGGCCATGATAAAGCTGCAGACAACACCCAGTACTGATCCGACATAGACAGGCATTACCTGATTCTTGTTTCCTGTCTTGACCAGGTAGGCGATGATCGCGCCGACGATGAGGATCGCCTCAAGACCTTCACGGAGAATGATCGCGAAGGCGCCGAGGAAGACCGCAATGCCGGTCGCGGAGGCTTTTGAAGTGCCGGCATTGCCCGCATTGGCTGCTTCAGCCTCTGTTCCGGCAGGCGCTCCGCCCATCACAGGACCTTCGGGGCTCAGGATCAGCCCGTCTTCAAAAAGTTTGGATGTAAGGGAGTCTGCCGCCGCCTGAACGGCTTCGGCCCCATTATCTTTCTTGATCGCCTTGCGCAGCGTTGTGAAGGCCAGCTCCACTTCACTCACACGGCTGCCGGAGATGAGGTTCATTGTATTGCGCTCAAAACCGGAGGTCTCGTAGTAGCCCCAGTAAGTTGCCTTTGCGTATGCGTAGGCATCTTCCTTCTCGCCCTTGTTGTAGAGCTCGACTGCATGGTTTGCCACACCGGCGATCACGGATGCCAGATCATTGTAATTCCAGTCTGTGACCCCGTAGGCCGCCATGTGCTCTTCCCAGGTCAGATAGTAAGTGTCGAGCACAGCTGCCTGTCCCTGGACAGCGCCTGCGCCCGGGGATACGCCGGAGGCGTCCGCAAATACAGGCCCCTCCGGACTCAGGATCGCTCCGTCTGTCACAAGTTTTTCAATCAGAGAGTCTGCCGCCGCGCGGACAGCTTCAAGTCCATTGTCCTTCTTGATCGCCTTGCGCAGTGTTGTGAAGGCCAGCTCCACCTCGCTGACGCGGCTTCCGGAAATGAAATTCATCGTGTTGCGCTCAAAGCCGGAAGTCTCGTAAAAGCCCCAGTAAGTTGCCTTGGCATAAGTGTAGGCTTCGTCCTTGTCGCCGGCCTCATAGAGATCTACGGCATGATTGGCGACACCTGCGATCACAGCGGCCAGATCATTGTAGTTCCAGTCCGTGACGCCGTTGGCGGCCATATATTCTTCCCAGGTCAGGTAGTATGTCTCCGCATCATCTGCAAAAGCCACCTGTGCCGACATTGTCAGCACAAAGACGGCCGCCAGCATGGCACAAAACATCCTGCGTATCTTTTTCATTCTTATTTGCCTTCTTTCCCTTCTTTCCCTGTTTCCGGTTGTTGATAATTATTTTTTGCCATCGGATGATCCCTTAAAAACTCTTCCGTCCGAAATCCGCTCCCCGCAAGATGGGGGATCAGGGCTGTTTCCCCGGACCTGTTTTCAACCGCCCCAACATCTTTGTCTGGCATATCAGCTTTTTCTGATCCGGACTGTCTGACCGGCCCGCCATCCGCAAAGGCATCTGTGCCAGTTAAAAGGTATCTGTACTCTTCCTGTCCGGCATCCCAGGTGGGATCCAGCAGATACCACAACCCGTCGAGCTCAACGATCAGCCAGGCATGCAGCTCCTCATCCCCTGCGGTGCCGGTCACGATCCGGCAGGGAATCTTTTCCTCCTGCAGGAGACGATACATGGCTGTGCAGTATCCCTGGCAGGTTGCCGTTTTCTGTACCAGTGCGCCGTAAGCGGTGGAGCGTTTGTGATAGTACGGGTTCTTGCGATGAACTTTGTCATACCGTACATTTTTGCACAGATAGTCATATATGACTCCTGTCTTAGCTGCTCTTGAAGTCCAGGGCCAGAAATGGAACTTCCTCCGGATTTTCCGGACCTGTGCCGTCACCTCCTTCTCCTCCGAAAAGAAAGTATAATAAGACGGTTCGATCCGGACTTTGTAATACCACCGGTCCTCTTTTTGTTCCGAGGTGCTTTTATAGGTATAGCCGCCGAGCTGGTAGCGGATATAATCTCCCTCATCGGGAACGCCCGTCTCTGCCTGTGCGGCGTCCATCCACTCTTCAATCACTTTGTTGAGATCCGCAAACAGATCACTTCCGTAGGAAAAAGAAACTGTGATTGCGGAGCTGTGCTCCTTCAGACCTTTTCGGATTTCTTTGATCATCCGGCTGCTGTTGCGGATCTTACCGCCCAGGGAAAGATCCTGCTCTGCCTCCTGCTGCTGTGCGCTCTCATGAAGTTCTTCTTCCGGCCGGCAGGAGGAACAGAAAAAAAGAACCATCAACAACGCTGCAGTGGAATACAGCATGCTAAACTTCATGGTTCCTGTTAAAAACAGCCACACTGTACCGCAGCTAAATTTATTACTCATGTCAGGATTGATGAAATGTTTACTCTTTCCGACCATGCCGGAGCACTTCAGTGCGCAGGCACCGTCAACGAGTAATCGCATTTCAAAGCCATACTTATAAGGGCTTTGAAATTGGCGATATTTTGTTGATATGACAGGATGTTTGGAGCCGCTTCGCGGCAAAAACATCCGGAGTGAAAAATAATGCCGATGCATTATTTCTCAATCTTGCTGCCTGTTCTTTGAGTTAGCCTTAATTAATCATACGGATTGTAGCACACGTGGTTAGACGCGTCAACCTTAATTTGTTAAAACTAACTTGCCTTTCACTGAAAGGCTTTTGCCTTAATTTGTTTGCCTGCAATGCCTTTCAGTGAAAGGGTTTTAGCCTGTATTTACGACCCGCCGGCGATATTTGCAGACGTATCCCATGGCTACAGCCACGGATATTGCGCGATGATACTAATTCTCCTTTTTGCGCGTGTATCCCGCGACTGAATTCACGGATATTGCGCTATGAAAAATAATAGGGCAGAGGCGGCTGCGCCGCCCTCTGCCCCTGACCCGCCCGTGTCCGCCGCAAGGCGGAAAATACATTTCACGGGCCGTGTCATAAAAACAGACCGGAATCTTTGATGGCAAAAGATCAAAAATTCCGGTCTGTCGTGATAATGTGATTTTCAGTTGTTATTTTCCTTTTTAAAAACCTCGCGGATTCAACCCTGTGTGTCCCGTAAACAATCTTTCAGCACGCATCCTGTCAACGGTCTTGCGGCGTGTGCTCTGTCAACAATCTTTCAGCGCGCATCCTGTCAACGGTCTTGCGGCGTGTGCTCTGTCAACAATCTTGCAGCGTGTGTCCTGTCAACAGTCCTTCAGAAGCTCTTCAAGAGACTCTATCTCCCGGCAGCTTTCCGGCAGGGAGAAGCCGCGCGGAGGGGACTGCCAGCTGTGGATATAGCGGCTTTTCATTCCGACGGAGTCCGCTCCGCGGATATCCGCAAAGGGATCGTTGCCGACCATCAGCACCTCTGAAGCGGGAAGACCTGCTTTTTCGAGAGCCGCATGGAAAAAAGCTGGGGCAGGCTTTTTTACGCCGAAGTCGGAAGAGAGGAAGATCCCGTCAAAAACTCCGTCGAGAAGGTTGAGACGCCGAAGTTCCGGTACTGTAAAGCAGCTTTGGGCGTTGGACAGCAGATACAGGCGGGCTCCGCGCTGACGCAGTCCCTTCAGAGTCTTTTCTGCTCCTTCCATCAGCCGCGGTGGGCTGCAGAAGGACAATGCACGGAATAACAGCGCAGTATCCTCCACCTGAGTCGCGGAGATTGTAATGCTCTTTTCCTCAAACAGGAGCCTGAAGACATTGCGCAGCTCAATTTCCACGTCTCTCTCGCCCAACATTGGACAGGCTTCAGCAAGAGCCTCGGTCTCCTGCGCGCAGAAGGCTAAATAACGCTCCCGGATTTCCTCTGCAGTATAGGGGGCTCCGCAGAGGGAGTAAAACTCCGCCAGATCCCGCCACAGCGAAGGCTTCTGTTCGTCGGTGCGGATATCGACCAGCGTACCGTAGAGATCGAAAAAGAAATTTTTATACATGTACATAAATGTTTCTCCAATAGCTTATGCGGATACCGCCTTATGCAGACGCCGCCTTATTCAGATGCCGCCTTATGCAGATGTCGTTTTATGCAGATGCTGTCTTACACAGGTGACACCTTAAAAGAGCAGAGCTCTGAACAGATCGGGTTACCGCCCCTGAAGGCGGCTTTCATCAGGGAGATGCCTTTCACCATCATTGATAGTGATATTAAAATAATAATACAAATAATGAATATGTTGTAGCTGCAGAAAGGTCGCCCGGGGAGCGACACCTGATTACACACGAAATGATAAAATATATTGCGAAGAAGCGAAGCCGCTGCCGCGGTACAGAATGTTCTTTTATTATGGTAAACTTGTAACAGGGGGGGCTGCTTTAAGCCTTGCCAATGATTCTCTGTTACCCTGTTTCAGGAGGAGGCTGCAGATGGGATTTTTTGATTTTTTTAAGCGAAAAGGAAGCGCAGAGGATAATCATCAGAAGAAAGAAGAGGAGAAAACGACGGCAATATCCAAACCGTTCACGGAGATGAGCTTTGCGGAACTGGAGGATATCGTTGACGGGATCGACGACCAGCAGGTCCTGTTTGAGATCGTGACCCGCCCGCAGATCATCGGCACGGCGGAGGAGAAGGTCCTCAAAAAGGCTATGCGCCGCCTGACTGATCCGGAACTGCTCGACAGGATTTCCGTGATGGAGAACAGGCTCTATGCTGCCCGGCTGGCAGTTCAGAGCGGCAGGCTCTCCCAGGAGTCCACGGTGCGCATCGCAAAATTTGGATTTGATCCGGTCATCAAGCTTGACGCGGCCAGACAGCTGTACAATACGGACCTGATCGTGGATGCGCTGGTCACACAACCCGCCCTTCATGACGATACCGTCGAGTACAGCAGGATCGTGAATACACTCGTCGGGAAACTGGACCATCCTGCCGACCTGCAGAAGGTCATAGACAGCGCGGAGAGCCGCTGGGTGGCTTCCTATGCCGCAAAAAAACTGGCAACAATTCCGATTCCGGACAAGGATGAGCCCGCCGCCAGAGACGGAGACGGAAATCTCATCCATATGCACTATGCAGATGCGGAGCTGGCGAAAGTGACGGACGCATACATCACCCAGTACGGCCTGAACGGACTCAGCAAGCAGGAGGCAGAACTCGCCAGGCCCTTCTTTGCCCATCTGTTCTCCTACTACCACAATAATGCGGTCACCTATAATCATTCCGAGCACTGTGACAGAAATGATTGCAGCCTGATCTCCAATCAGCCGGTATTCCAGACCGCTTCCAGGACTCTCTGCAAGGATTGCGCCCTGCAGTATATTATCAAGAACGCCCGGGACTGGTATTATTACCTGGGCAACTACTCTGCGCATGCGGGCTATATCCCGCCTTCCCTCGAGAGAGAAGCGGCGCAGGCAAAGGAACAGATCGCGGCCCTCCGGGACAGCGTGACAGACAACATGTCCGATCAGGAGCTTCTTCAGTTTATCCGGGACGACAGCCGGGATCGGGACGCGAGGGTCAAAGCCGTCGGGAAGATCAAAGACCCCTCTGTCCTGGACCAGGCAGCACAGACAGTGGATGACTATCCGGTCGTGTTAAAAATCCTGGATCATGATATATCGCAGGAAAGCCTGCTGAAAATCCTCGACTCTGTCAGGAGGGCAAACAGTAAACCGGCAGGTGAGATCAGAAAAAAAGCGACGCTGAAACTCAGTGAGGAGAACCTGGAGGCTGTGCTGGAAGGCGAAGTCCCCGGCGCCATCTACTATGCCATCATGAAAATAGAGGACAAATATTTCCTGGAGAGATATATCGAGACGACAGAGAGAGACGACAACAGGGAAACCGCAAAGAAGAGGCTGGAAGAACTGAACAAGTAACGGAAGAATCAGAAATCATCAGGAAATATCGGGAAATATCGGGAATTATCGGAACCGGGTATCACTGTTTGATACAGTGGTACCCGGTCCTTTTTATGACACGGTCATTGTAATGTATTTTCCGCCTTGCGGCGGACACGGACCGGTCGGGGGGTAGAGGGCTGCCGTAATGTATTTTTCGCCTGCCGATATGATATAATTCGTTTGATAAGGGGCGCAGGTACTCTCCCACTTGACAGCCAGACCCAAAGATAAGAAGAAAGCATGAAAAAAGTATTGATCATTTCAACCAGTCCCGGAAAAAGCAGTAACGGAGTGGTTTCCAAAGAAGCATTTTATACCAGAGGTTGAATGACAGAGCGCCTGAAAAGGTATTATAGTGAATATCAGAAAAACAAAACAGAAGCTTCGATTTGTCTGGGGCGCAGTTGTTATTGGTTCAAATCCAATCCGCCGGACTGAAAGAGAAAAACTGGATGCTCACAGCAATAAATCCTGGCCATGACTAATAACCATGTATACCAAAAAAGGCATCCTGAACAGAATGTGACCCTCACAGCAAAAGAAATGGCAAAAGACGGTCTGTAAAACTGTTTCAAGCGGTTCAAATCCGCAAAACTATGGGTCATGAAAGAAATCCGGTGAAAGGAATCTGAATGAAATTTTTCATTTTTCATATGGACATGTAGCATAACGGTCATGCAGCGGACTTTTAATCCGCCCTAAGCAGGTTCAACTCCTGTCATGCCCATTATTATTGATCGCTAAATACCCGTACCCGGCGCCCAAGGCTTGCAGGCGAGTCTTAATATATCCCTGCAGGCCGATGAAAAGGCTACGGGGCAGTTTATTAAAAAAAGAGAGGAGCAAAGCTATGAGATCAGGACTTGGATGGCACAGCCTTAACCCTGTAGAAGCAGTGGCAGATGTTCATTCCATCGAGAACAAAGACACGCTCTTCCGAATTGCGCATGAAGCCAGAAATCCGGAAGCCCGCCGCCTGGCGCTGATAAAGATGGGAGACAAACGGCTCATGGCTGCTTTTGCGCAGTCCGACTGTTCTCCGATCGTGCGGAGACGAATGGTGAGGGAACTGGACGATATAGCCCTGGTGCGCCATATCGCGGAAAATGATGACGACAGGTCAGTAAGGGAATCCGCTGACCAGAGGCTTGCACAGCTGGAGAAGGAGTCAGCAGGGAAAGAGTGAAAAATCCTGCCGATGCACCGATTTTTCACTCAGGATGTTTGTGAACGCAGGATTATGTGCACAAGAGTGATAATAGTTATAATACTCACTAATGAGAGGAAAGGGAGGTGATCCGGTTCTAAAGAAGCAATAGAGAAAACAAAAGCAATTAATACGACACAATGAATACAATCTCTGCGTCAGCGGTATAAGACCGATGGCACTTTTTTTGGGCGCTTTTTTTGGGCGCTTTTTTCTTCGCAGAACTGCTGTCCGCTTTTGCTTTTTCCCGGGATTTAGGCTACTATAAGATTCTGTGGACAAGCACGGTTCAGGAATGCGGCCAAATGACATTCAGACCATGATGGTGGTACGGTTGTCATGATTTCAGGTTCTTTTCGCGTTCACAAAGCAGAGGAGACAGCAATGCTTAAAAACAAAATTCTTATCACCAAGCTTCAGGAGTCGATCAATTCCGTTCTGCCGATCGGAATAATTGTCTGTATTCTCGCCTTTCTTGCGGCGCCGGTCGCAACGGACGCTATGCTCTCTTTCCTTGTGGGCAGTGTTCTGCTTATTATCGGTCTCAGCATCTTTATGTATGGTTCCGATAATTCGATGGTTGTGATCGGCCAGCAGCTGGGAAGCACGCTGACAAAATCCCGGAATATCGCAATCATTCTGGCTGTGAGCTTTCTGATCGGAGTCATTATCACAATGGCGGAACCGGATCTGCAGGTCCTGTCAGGAAACGTATCCCATATAGATTCCTTTGTGCTGATTTTTACGGTGTCTGTGGGTGTCGGGATTTTTCTTGTCCTGTGCATGCTCAGGATCCTGTTTGGCATCAGTCTCAGATGGATGCTCATTATTTTTTACGGGATCATTCTGGTACTTGCGCTTCGGTCTGACCCCGATTACATCAGTGTGGCCTTTGACTCCGGGGGTGTGACTACGGGTCCGATGACAGCGCCCTTCATCATAGCCATGGGAGTCGGTGTCTCCGCGATCAGAAGCGACCAGAACGCGGAGGACGACAGCTTCGGGCTGGTTGCGCTCTGCTCTATAGGACCGGTTCTGGCCGTTCTTCTGCTGGGCTTTTTCTATCCGGGAGAAGCATCTGAAATAGCATCGGAAGCTGCACGCCGCTACTCGGATACGGTCGATCTGGGATTTGCCTACATAAAATCCATCCCCATTTTCATGAAGGAAGTTTTTACTGCGCTGGCGCCCATTCTTGTCATTTTTCTCGTTTTTCAGGTTCTTGCCTTCCATCTGAAAAAAGAGGCGTTTATAAAGATTATTGCCGGTATTGTATTTACTTATATCGGCCTGGTGCTGTTTCTGCTGGGGGCCAATCTCGGGTTTTCGGCTTTGGGACAATTGCTCGGGCAGACCATGGCCGGCGGCTGGACCAGATATCTTCTGATTCCCATATACGCGCTGATCGGCTGGTTTGTTGTATCAGCGGAACCGGCCGTGCATGTCCTTACCAGGCAGGTCGAAGAGATCAGCGCAGGCGCAGTGAGCAGCAAGGCAATGCTGACGAGCCTGCAGTTTGCCATAGCCTTTGCCATGGCGCTTTCCATGATCAGAGTCCTCACCGGCATAAGTATCCTGTGGATCGTGGTGCCGGGATATCTGATCGCTTTAGGGCTGTCGTTTTTTGTTCCGCCCATTTTTACGGCGATCGCGTTCGACTCCGGCGGGGTCGCGTCAGGCCCCATGTCAGCCACCTTTATGCTTCCCTTCGCGATCGGTGTCTGCAAAGCTGTCGGCGGCAGGATTCTGACAGAAGCTTTCGGGACGGTCGCGCTTGTCGCCATGATGCCCCTTATCACAGTCCAGATCATGGGTGTGAGATATGTGCTTTCCAGAAGGGCCCAGGCGCAGACATACCCCTCACCGGAAGCATACATGGAGCACTTTGCTGACGAGGATATTATCGAGCTGTGGGAGGTGGAGTGATGGATATCAGTCTGGTAATAACGATACATGACAGGATCGAGCTCTTTGACTTAATGATGTTCTATGAACGAAAAAACGTCGCTCCGGTCATCACCATGCTGGGAAGAGGAACGGCGACTGAGAAACAACTCCGCATTCTGGGTCTGGAACCCATGCAAAAAGCGCTGATTGCAGGAGTCATCTCCGGAAAAGAGATTCCCGGCTTTTTTAAAGAAGCAAAAAAAGAGTTTATGATCGATATACCCGGGAATGGCATTATGATGACAGTTCCACTCAAAAGCGTGACCGGAGGAAGAACGCTTGCCTACATGACAAACCAGAGGGAGATGAATAAAGAGATGCCTAAGATGGAGTTTAATTATGAACTGATTGTAATAATCGCGAACAGCGGACATATTGACGATGTTATGGATGTTGCCAGAACAGCCGGAGCTGATGGCGGAACGGTCATTCATGCCAAAGGAACAGGCGCAAAGTATTCCGACAGATTCTTCGGCGTTTCCCTTGCGGATGAAAAAGAAGTGATCTTCATAGCTGAAACAAAAGCCAAAAAGGCAGCCATCATGAAAGCGGTCGCCGAGAAAATGGGACCGGCAACTCCTGCCGGCGCGATCTGTTTTTCGCTGCCGGTCTCGGATATTGCCGGATTAAGAATGCTGGAAGACTAAAACCATGTGATGTAACCTCAGATGACTTTGGACGGCCGACTTCGCAAGTGACCGTGAACTGAGTGATCTGATTGTAAGCTGATTGCCATGTTCCTCGTCGGCGCCGGGAAGCAGGCGCCGGCGAGGAACATAATTTTCGCAATTCGCTCATATTTTCTTTGGAAAGCAGCTGCCTGATCCCGGTTACGGAAAAAGACCGATGTCGACAGTTTCTGTGAGGCAAAGGAATTCGTTTTTATTCTCAGTTTGTGCCGCAGATCCATGATATATCCGCTCATCTGCTGATCCTGCCTTCCTTGTAGTGTTTGCGGCACAGGGAGACGTAAGTCTCGTTGCCGCCAAGCATGATCTGTTCTCCGGTCCGCACGACCTTTCCGTTCTTAATACGTGTATTATAGTGGGCCCGTCTCCCGCACCAGCATACAGTGGGAACCTCCTCGATCACATCCGCGATCTCCAGGAGCCTTTTTGATCCCTCGAAGAGATGGCTGGTAAAGTCGGTCCTTAATCCATAGCACAGGACAGGGATCTCGTAGTCATCCACGATGTCCGACAGCCGGTCAACCTGAGATGCGGTAAGAAACTGTGCTTCATCAACGATGACTGCGGCATAGACTTTGTTTTTGAGACCGGCGCAGGTCCGGCTCACGGGGTCATCCACAGCCTCCAGAAACTCATCCACATAGAGGCAGGGCTCCTCCAGGCCGATTCTCGAGCGTATGACTCTTTCCCCGTCTCTGGTGTCTGTCCTGGGTTTTAGAAGAACCGGCGTCTGCCCTTTCTCTTTGTAATTGTATCTGACCATCAGTGCATTTGCGGTTTTCGATGAGCCCATGGCTCCATATCTGAAGTATAACTTCGCCATATCTGTACCCTTCCGGAGTGAAAAACCGGCGCATCAGCCCGGCTTTTCACTCCTCCAAACCTACTTCTCCAAACCTGCTTCTCCAAACCTGCTTCTCCAAACCTGCTCTTCCAAACCTGCTTTTCCAAACCTGCTCTTTCAAACTTACTCTTCCGAATGCGCTCTTCCATCATTTTATCGGCTTGCAGGGACCATGTCCATATTTCATTAATTCTGACTTTTCGTTTGTTACAGGCTGTTACAATTCACTCCCCACCAGATTCGACGTGTTTTTGAGCGCCGGAGTGCTCAAAAACCGGAGTTTTAGGGCGTTCGGCGTTTCGCGAAGCGAAATTGGAATCGCCGAACGCAACGTTACTCGTCACATCCTGGTCAGGGTGTGACGAGTAACTACAGGCGTAAAACCCATTACCTTCCGGGAGTGGGAGGATTCTTATACAGTGTTATTCATATTGTTTATGCGTATGCGCCTTAATATGGTATTATACTGATATCTGAATATTGAGGCATAAGATGGCTATGGACTACTGCAGACTACCGCAGACTGTCCCGAAGTATCGCTGGTTATCGCCGGGACAGGATGGGATCTCGCTCTATCCGGTCTCTGCCGCGCTATACCTCTTTACAGGAACCGTCCGGACCGGCGTTGTCATTTTTTAAAGAAAAGGGAATATATCATGCTGAATATCAACAAGGAAATCGAAAAAGGAAAGGCTGTTTTTAATCTGGAAGGCAGACTGGATATGATCACTGCACCGATGCTTGAAGAGGAGCTGCTGGCTTCACTCGATGGAGTGACGGAGCTGATATTGAATTTTAAAGACCTGAGCTATATCTCTTCTGCCGGGATTCGGGTGCTGCTGACGGCACAGGAGGAGCTGGGCCAGCAGGGTGAAATGAAGGTGATCAACGTGAACGAGATGATTAAGGGTATCCTTGAGATGACGGGTATTACCAGTCTCATGCACGTAGAGTAAACGGAGGGTGTCATGTCTGTAAAGACATTCTGGAATATGAATTCTGTTAAGAGGAAATACCGGGGTCTCCAGGCGAGGACAGTCCGGGCTGTTATTATGATCTGCGGGCTGCTTGGTATGGTTTTATTTTGTATTGGTCTGAGCATGTACAGTATGTCTCTTGTCGAGCAGTACACGGATCATGCCGGCTGCGTTTCACAGCTTGCCTCCCAGAGTGTCAGGAGGGGATCGGATGGAGTCGGGATTTCCCGGCAAGTCATGGATATTTACTGGAATCTCAGCGACGAGGACCGGGCGAAGAACGGTACGCAGGAGTATCGCGACCTTTTTGCCGGGATTAATAAAACTCCTGAATTCCATCTGTTGTTTAATATGCTGACAAGCTTTTGCGACTCCAGCAATGTTTCGGATGTTTATCTCGGAATGTTTGATGAGTCAGACAGCGCTCTTGTATATATCATTGATCCGTCTGGTGAAAATCATTTCGAGCCGGGTGAGTGGGAATACATCGAAAAGAGGGAAACTAAAAAGTTCCTGAACTGGAATGGAGAGGGGTACATCTATGACATCAGCAGAACTGAAAAATATGGCTGGATGTGTACTGCAGGCACTCCGATTTGCAACGAGTCGGGGGAAATCCTCTTCTTTGTCCTTGTGGATGTGACTGTTGGAGACATATTTGACGGCATAGGCCACTATGCGCTGTTGATTACGGTGGCAACGCTGCTTGTGATCGCTCTGATTTCCTGGACCCTGCTTATGTATATTGAAAAGACGCTGGTAAAGCCTCTCAATATGATTGCGGACGCGGCACAAGGCTATGCAAAGGAACGCATTGCGGGGGACAAAAATAAAAAGCACTTCGCAACACTGGATATCCATACCGGAGATGAGGTAGAGAATCTGAGTCGTGTCATGGCAGATATGGAGCAGGACCTGGCTGAATATGAAGAAAACCTGACAAAGATTACAGCGGAAAGAGAAAGAATTGAGACAGAACTCGAGCTTGCCGCCCGCATTCAGAGGGAAGAGCTTCCGGGTGTTTTTCCTGCGTTCCCGGAACGGACGGAGTTTGATATTTACGCTTCAATGGATCCTGCCAAAGAGGTTGGCGGTGATTTCTACGACTTCTTTCTTATTGATGATGATCATCTTTACATAGCGATCGCAGATGTTTCAGGCAAAGGTATCCCGGCCGCGCTTTTTATGATGTCTTCAAAGAGTATTCTGGCCAATAATGCCAGACTGGGCAAAAGCCCGGCCAGGATTCTGGCTGATACTAACGAAGAGATTTGTGTCAACAACCCGGAGAAAATGTTCGTGACGGTATGGCTGGGAATATTGGAAATATCTACCGGAAAGCTGACTGCCTCCAATGCGGGACACGAATATCCCGTACTCAGACAAGCTGACGGGATATTTGAACTGATTAAGGATGAGCATGGTGTGATGATTGGCGCCCGCAAGGGGATGAAGTACACGGAGTATGAGCTTACGCTGGAGAAAGGATCGAAGCTCTTTGTCTATACGGATGGTGTACCGGAAGCTACAGATGCTCAGAACAATTTGTATGGCTTGGACCGGATGGTTGAGGCACTGAACCGGAACCCGGGTGATCCCCCGCCCGAGATTCTCTTTAACGTCCGCCGCGCTGTGGATGGATTTGTGCAGGATGCGGAGCAGTACGATGACCTGACCATGCTCTGCATCGAGTATAAGTGTCCCGGGCAGACAGACAAACCGGCAGCAGAGAAAGCTGAACAGACAGACGAACCGGCAGCGGAGACAGCAGGGCAGACAGACGAACCGGCAGCGGAGACAGCAGGGCAGACAGACGAACTGACAGTGGAGGCGGCAGGGCAGAATCTGCAAATGGTTCAGGATTATATTGATGAGAAGCTGGATGCGGCAGGCTGTCCGCTGGAAACAAAGATTCTGGTCGACACTTCGGCAGAGGAAATTTTCGCGAATATTGCCTATTATGCCTATGCGCCTGGCAAAGGAGATGTTTCTGTGCGCGCGGTGGTTTCCGATGATCCTAAAGCCATTCGGATTACCTTCACCGACCACGGAAAGCCCTATAACCCCCTGGATAAGCCTGATCCGGATGTTACTCAGCCGCGCGAAAAACGCCGGATTGGAGGATTGGGCATATTTATGGCAAAACAGATGATGGATGAGATGAGTTATCAGTACGAGGATGAAAAGAATATCATCACTTTAATAAAATATCTGTGACCACAGGCATGAAAGGAGGTCCTGGTGCACGTTCGTATCAAAAATCATGACCCGTTGATTCACAAATTGTTTATGCAGACTCTGTTGGTGATGATCATTGCCGAACTTGCATCTTCTGTGGCAATAATGCTTGACGGAATCATCATTTCCCGCTTTTTCAGCAAATATGCGGTTGCCGCTTACGGACTGTCTGCTCCCTACACGAATATGCTCAAAATGCTCGGAAGCTTCTTTGCGACGGGCACACAGGTGGTCTATTCACAATATGCGGCAAAAGGCCTGCACCGGAAGGCAAATGAAGCCTTCACTGTTTCCGTCGTCATTATGGCATTTTTCAGCTGCCTTGCTGCCCTGGCGATTTTTGTCTTTTCAGACCAGCTCGCCCTGCTTTTGGGCGCGTCAAAGGATGCAGCCCATCTGCAGCAGTATACATCCGATTATCTCAGAGGACTTGCCGTCGGCCTTCCTGTTAATCTCGGTGTTTTTCTTCTCATGCCGCTGATAAATATTGACGGGGATAAAAAGAGAATCGCCATATCCATTAACGTCATGCTGGTAGTAAATACTGCGGGTGACTTATTCGTGGCAATCTTTATGAATGGGAACATTTTCGGGCTGGCGCTGGTAACTTCCATCAGCTATCTATGCGCCCTGACGGTTCTCCTGCTTCATTTCAGAAAGGGATCGTCCATCCACCTTGTGCGGAGTGATAATCCTTTAGTCCTTTTCTCAGAGATATCAAAGACTGGAGTCATTCCGGCTGTCACCCGCTTTTTTTCCATGATCCGAGCCTATGCTCTGAACATTATTTTTATCACTTATGCCGGCGCCGGCGTTCTGGCAGCCAACACACTGGTGCAGAGCAACATCAAAACGGTTCCTATGTGTGTGGCAAGAGCAATCGGGACCAGCGTACTTGCCATTTCCGGTGTTTTGTATGAGGAACGTGATAAGCGGGGACTCTGCCAGCTCTTTCGTTCGGTGCTCATTATAAGCTTCGGCCCCTGCCTGCTGATTGCTGCGCTGGTCTTTGTGCTGGCCCCGCAGATTGTGGCGCTTTTCGACGCACGGGATATTTCCGCACTTACGGTGCTGGCACTGCGGTGCTATATTGTCGGACTTCCCCTGATCGGGGTAAAAATGTTTTTTATCTACTATTTTCAGGCAGCAAGAAAAAAACTGCTTTCCTACTATTCCTCCGCCGCAGGTGAAATGGTCTTTCTCGTTGCCTTTGCCGTGGTGAGGGGAAAAACTCTGGGAGAAATCGGCCTTTTTCTGGCTTTTCCTGTCAGCGAAATTCTTTACATTATCTCTGTAGTTCTGATAGCCTGGATCCGGGAAGGGCACTTTCCGTGCAGCATAGATGATTTTCTGTTTCTCGATTCGCAGTTTGAGGTGGAGGAAAACAAGGTCATGGATGTATCTGTCCACAGTCGGGACGAAGTCGTGGAACTTTCAGACCGGGCCATCAGCTTTTGCGTGGAAAACGGCTATGATCCCCAAAACGCCTATTATGTCGGTCTCGCCGTTGAGGAACTGGGAAGAAATATTTTTGAGCATGGTGCAGATGACGGAAAAAAGCATTTTGTGGATATGAAGGTCATTGTGCATGATGATGGCATCTTCCTGCGGCTTCGCGATAACTGCAGGCAGTTCAACCCCAGGGAAAGAGCTGATATGATAACGAGCGATCCAAAGCAGAATATTGGGATCCGGATAGTGTCACAGATCTCCCGTACCATGGATTACAATAACTTGTTTAACCTGAACCAGCTGACCATAAAGATCTGAGCAGAGTCCCTGCTCTTCATCGCGCAATACCTCTGATTTCAGTCGGGGATTCACGCGCAAAACAGGAAACCCGCAGGTCTGCCTTCACTATCATTCATAATATGGAGCGCATATGAGCATCGGAACCGCATACATCCAGACGCTGCTTTCTTCTGTCTGCCCGGAGCTGCACTCACTGACAGGCAGAAGAATCTTAATCTCTTAACCGGAGGTGGAAAATGAAGTGTCCCTTCTGCGGAAGTACGCGCCTCGGCCATATCATCTACGGTCTTCCGGATTACACGGAAGAGCTGATTCGCCGGATCGAAAATGAAGAAGTGTATATGGGCGGATGTCTTATTATGGAGGGGTATCCGGAGTACCACTGCTATGCCTGCGGGCAGAATGTCGGCAAGCGGCCTGCTTTTTACGCCAGGCGCGGCGAGAAGCGCGTCATAGAAGATTACCGCCGCATTGCCACGGGCATCCATTTTTCATATGACGGCTTTCCGGAGATCCTTGTGGAAAAGAAAGACGATCAAATCCGCCTGGTGGTTCGGCCTGTCGGTCCGGATAAGCAGCCTCCCTGCGAGCGCCTGATGACGGAAACAGAATGGGATGAGCTGCTGAATCTGCTCTACACACAATTGTATGTGCATGAGTGGGGCGGTCTTTTTGTGGACAGAAATAATCCGGACGGGGAGCGATGGGAGCTGACAATTACCTTCACTGAAGACAGGAAGAGGATCCATAAAGGTTTCGGAGCTTTCCCGCCCTACTGGGAAGAACTGAAGGCCGCATTCCTGCCCCTGATCCGGGAGGCGGGGATCAGCTGAGGGAAAGGACCTGTAAGCTTCTGCCTTTTTTGGAATACAGAGGGCAGGTGGAGAAACAGGGCGGGTAAAATTTGGATTTTCCGGTTAAAAAGGAGATTATTATGGAAATATTATATTTGATAGCAAGCATATGTTCTGTCGTCAGTGTGATCGGGGTGGCATTTGCCATTTCTCAGATCAGCGCTGCCAGGAAAACAGCAGAAAAGTGCTTATATGTATTACAGACTGCGAAAGATTATGACCATCTCATTAATCTTATACGTTTCCGGCTTGAAAAAAGTAATGACAATCTCAAAAAAATCGGATTCATATTTGAAGATGCGAGAAATCATGGCTATTCCTCTGCCGTCGCTGACAGAACCCGGGAGCTGATCGCCGCCAATGAGGATTTAAGAGGCGCTATTGAAAAAGACCTGCCGGAATGCGGATCCCTGTTAAACTCCGCAAATGACAGTCTCAGAAACTCGATCAATGACCGCTTCTGGGAGAGCAAAATCAATTTCGCAAAAGGATATATGGAGAAATGTCACAACAAGCTGATCGATAGACAGAAGGAGATTGAGACCGAGAGGGACAGTTTTTTTAACAAGGCGTGAAAACAGTGTACCATAAATAAAGTTTCTTTTCCGTCCGGGTACACAGCCTCCTGATGACAGCCTGATGACGGAAACGGAGTGTGATCAGCTCAATTAATATGGAGTATGGAGTAAAAAAAAGACTGAGATACGGAATATAGATACAATACTTGAAAATGGCGACAAGGCCCTGTCCGGGATGCCTTATTTGTACAGATCCAAAGGACTTCCAAGCGTAGTACTTGATGTGAGACTGAGGGAGATCATAAACGGAGAACTGCTTGAGAGAGCGATCGAAGACACAGTGATCCGATTCCCTTACTTCAGTGTCAGGTTCGAAGAACGTGATGGTGATTTCTATGCTGTCAAGAATGAGGCCAGGCTTACAGCTCACAACACGGAGGGCTTTGTACCTCTTGGAGGACACAGTAATAATTACCATTTGATAGGGATAACCTACTGGGACAAGAGCCTTAAACTATCTTTCCACCACGGTCTCACAGACGGAAGAGGTGCAAAGAGCTTCCTTGAAACACTTATAAAGTATTACAGCGACTATGCAGATGCATCCGCAGAAGAATATGAGAAGATTAAAAATAAGCACCGGGAACTGGCTATGGAATTGTCTCTGGATGAAATGACAGATCCCTGTGAGGAAAAGTATGAACTCAACGGGAAGAGCGAGAAGATTGAAGGGCTTGTGAGCAAGGGGTATAAACTTCCGGAAACAAAGGAAAAGGATGTCCACAGGCGATATGAGATCAGATTTTCCCAGGAGGAATTCATGGATGCCTGCAAAAAGATCGGGGCGTCACCGATTACATTCTTAAGCACTTTGATGAGCAGGGGGATCAAAGAAGTATCTCCTGACTGTGACAGGCCGATCGTAAGTAATTTTCCTCTGGATGTGAGGCATATTCTGGGTTGTGATGACACCTTTAAAAACTGTGTTAAGAGCATATCCCTTCCCTATGGAGAGAGAGAAGAATCACTTTCAGACAGCGACCTGGCCGGCAGATATAAAGAGCTGCTGGATGCCCAGAAAGACCATGATTACTGTGCAAAAGAGTTCAACAACATCCATATGCTGCTTAGCATGATCGGACATTTCCATTCCTTCGCGGGAAGGCAGAAGCTCCTGGGGTTCATGGAAAACCTCGCGCTTAATACATATCTTATAAGCTACGTAGGACAGTTTGATGTGCCTCGGGCTCTTGTCGATGAAGTACATCTGTACTCCAGCTGCTCCAGCGGGCTGCTGCTGAACATGACTTGTCAGAGTGGTTCATTTATTATTGATATGGTACAGGACTTTGCGACAGATAAATACTTAAACGCACTCAAGGCTCAGTTTACAAAGGCAGGTATAGCATTAGATATTTTTGATGAGATCGTTTTTGAAACGCCTCTCGACGAGCTTTCAGAAATAATCACATCGCCCGCAGATACCGGTGAACAGCTTAAGGACTGGTTTGACAGGTTTGCGGCAGCTGCAAAGGCATCAACGCAGGCAGCAAAAGAACGTGCAGAAGCATCCCGGAAAACAGGACCGCAGATCAGTGCCCAGTACTATGATGCTGCTTCCGGAACAATGAAGTCCTTTGATCCATCTAAGAATATGTTGGAGAATATGCAGAAACTGGCAGAAAATACTCCTTCATTGTTTGTTTTTTGATTATGGATTCTACCGGGAGATTTGTCCGTGAGGATGAAGAGGACGCAAAAAGAGGACTTAAAAAAGAGAAAAAGTGAGGACAGATCCATGATAAAGCCAATAGTCACAGATGTTTTCTTCCTCGGACAAAAATCCGAACAGGCTGTAAAACAGGATCTGCCGGTCGGCCAGGACCTGCAGGATACACTGCAGGCAAACAGAGAGCGGTGCGTCGGCATGGCTGCAAATATGATCGGTGTGAAAAAAAGGATCATCATTGTCAACATGGGGCTCATGAACCTTGTCATGTTTAACCCGGTATTGATCCGAAAAGACACTCCTTACGAGACAGAAGAAGGATGTCTTTCTCTTCCCGGTGTCAGGAAAACCACACGCTACCGGAATATCGAAGTAGAGTATCTGGACGGCAGCTGGAAGAAGCACCGGCAGAAATACTCCGGATGGACAGCCCAGATTATCCAGCATGAGCTCGACCATCTCGAAGGGCGGATCATATAGGAAAATACGTTTCATGCGTTGTGACACCGGTTTGACTGTATCCTAAATTCTCGATTGTAAATTATACTACGGGTAGAATGACAGGGTTTTCGAAAGGTGTTAGAGTTAATTACAGGATAAATGAAGTCCTTCAGTCATATAAAGCTATTCCGTCATATGGGATTATAACTCAATAGGAAGGGCAGCTGCCTTATAAGCAGGAGGCTTCAGGAGCAAAATCTTTGTTCTGCAATGATTCAGGCAGAACCGACGCCCGCACGGATGTCGGGCAGCCTACAGGCTCCATTAGACCGAAATATATTGATTTAAGATAAAAGAGAAAGGGAGAACGGTAAAATGATGTACACAATGGTCTGCGAACAGTTCAGGGAGGAAGAAGAACGGTTCTGGTTCTGCCAGGAACGTATCTTTGCCATGCCTGAGTCAGCAAAGCAGATCATACCTGTATCAGAAGAATCCGTATGACAGTTTAACAAGACCGGATTCCCATATCTGTAAACTGGTACCGCTTTCCTGACCGGGGAAGCGGTATTTTTTATTCTTCATCGCGCAATACCCGTGACTTCAGTCGTGGGATACACGGGCAAAAGTCTTCGACGGAAACTCGCTTCATCGCGCAATACATGACTTCAGACGTCGCGCGCCCTGTCGAGTCTGCTCATAACGCCCCATCTTACTAATCAGGTTCAGGTGGCCACACTTTCAATGTGGAGATACGGGTTCAAATCCCGCTGGGGTGATCATTAATTGAAGGTACTTTTAAACATGATTTGTCTCATTCGTCTAACAGGACAGGACAGGGGACTTCTAATCCCCCAATGCGGGTTCAACTCCTGCATGAGACATCCGGGTATGAAGCAAAACGCTATGCAGTCAGGCTTCTCACCTGTAATAAAAACGACGTCCATCCGGGCGTCGTTTTTGTGTCTATGGCAGGAATCGTGTGATGAAATCCCAGGGGATATCGCATTGGGATACAACAGGGAGTATCCCGGGGAATATCGCATTGGGATACAGCAGGGAGTATTCCAGGGAATATAAAATGGGAATATTACGGAAATATCACATGGGAAAGGCAACGGCGTCCGTATACAGCTTCTTTAATATATCCAGAAAAGCCTTAAGACCGGGCCGGTTGTCTTCCCTGTGAGTGCAGAGAACACAGGAAAAGCTTTCCCTGCAGTCAAAGGGAATCCAGGCAAACTGGCCGCTGTGATCATTGAGGAAGCCGGGGGCCAGACACACTCCCCGTCCGGCAGCTACATTCGTAAGCGTTGTATCGTGGTCTTCGCTGTTAAAATAGTCGAGTTTCCCTGTGCCGATCAGCCGGTGCTGGACAGCCTTCAGTGCGGGCGGAGAACCTCCGCCAACCATCAGGGTCTGTCCATACAGATCTTCTTCAGTGATCAGGTTTTTTTCTGCCAGGGGATCATCCCGCCGGGCGATCAGGTAAATATGGCTCTCAAACAGATCATGCACACGGATTCCGGGAATCTGTTTTGTCTGTTCTTTTAAGGCGAAGAGAATATCGACCTCATTGCGGAGAAAGGATTCCAGGCCGCCTTCATACTGAAAGACGGGGAGGACCTGGACCTGCTGGTGTGTTTCCGCGAAAAGGCGCATGGCCTCCGGCAGGAAATAAACCGCAGGTCGGACCATCAGGCTGATGGAGATGCTGTCCTGATATTTCGCGCTGAAGTTCTGGCCCTGCTCGATGGCGCGCCTTAAATCTTCCCGCATTGTTGCGAGAAAGGATACGAACTGGGAGCCGGCAGGCGTGAGTGCGGCGCCCTTGCCGGTCCGTTCAAAGATTGTAAAACCTACCTCCTCTTCCAGCAGCCTGATCTGATAAGAAAAGGTCGGCTGGCTGACAAAAAGATTGTCTGCCGCGCGGCTGAAATTCAGCGTTCGGGCGACTTCTATGCAGTAATCGATTTGTTTTGTAGTCATAACAGGCTCCTGATATTTAAATATTAAATTAAGTATATAGTATTTGAATTGGACTTTGCAATATCATCTTCCTATAATAAACACAGAAAGAAAACAGAAAGAAAACAAAGAGACAGGGAAAACAAAGAGACAAAGAAAACAGAGAGACAAAGAAATCTAAGAAAACAAGGAAATCTAAGAATTCATAAAAAACACATAGACATATCAGACAGGAGGATATCACCATGGCAAAGACACTGATCGCATTTTTCTCAAGAGCGGATGAAAACTATTTCGGCGGCGCGATGCGCTATGTGAAGGTCGGCAACACCGAGATCGTTGTGGGCATCATGAAGGAGCTGATCCCGGCAGACACCTTTAAGATTGAGATGAAGGAGCCCTATTCTCCTGTATATATGACCTGCATCGAAGAGGCCAAGAAGGACCTGAGATCCGGTGCCCGTCCGGAACTGGTTTCCATGCCGGAGAGCATTGACGAGTATGATACCGTGGTGCTGGCTTATCCCAACTACTGGGGCACGATGCCCATGGCTGTCTACACCTTCCTTGAGCACTTTGATTTCGCCGGCAAGACGATCCTGCCTCTATGTACCAACGAAGGAAGCGGCATGGGATCCAGTGAGCGCGAGATCAAGAAGACCTGCCCGGGGGCAGCGGTGAAGAAAGGCCTGTCCATTACCGGAAGTGCCGCTGCGAGATCAAAGAGCAGCGTGGAGCGTTGGCTGAAAGCGAATGGATTAATGTAAGGGTCACAGGTCGGGAAATATTTTCAGAAGCTGCTCTTTCTCAGCTGAAAACTGCCCCATTTGAGGCTCAAGTTCTTCCATCTGCTGACGGTATTTTTTCTCTGCATTCGTATTCCCGGTTTTCTTATAGGCATTTGCAAAAAAGGCCTTCTCGAAATAAAGGCCGACAGCATAGTACTCCCCGGCTTTTTTTGACATGGGAATTTTCTTCATTTCCTGCGGCACTGTCATAATACCTGCGTGTCAGCGAAGAGTACTCCTGATTGCTAAGTGAATAATAAAGAGAAGATTCCGATGCGTAGTAGCTGCTGCCGGTGTCTCTCACGATAAAAATTGTAATGAGGATAGAGACGGCCAGGATAATGCTGAGGATGATGATCAGCAGATTGAGAATGCAGAGCTTTGACAATGCTTCGCATTGTTATCGTCGAACGCAGCGTTACATGTATCCTCCCTCGATAGGGCTGTAACATATACTGTGTTACTTTTCAGACGCGGTTGTGTGGATAACAATATTTCTTATGGTATAATACGATGATGTAAAGTTCCTGCCCATTGCCGCAGCATTCAGGAATCTCACAGGGAGGATATCAGATGATGGATAATTATGATATAAAATGTAAGATTATCGAGGAAGAGCTAAGATCAGTATGGCCGGAGTGGCATGTTGCCAGCCGGCTGGGCGGCGGAACATTTGGTGATGTTTTTAAAATATATCGCGACAATTTCGGGATGCGGGAAGAATCAGCCCTTAAGGTGATCCATGCTGTCAGTATGCCGGGAGATAATATGTCTACAGCGGTCATTCGAAGCATCAGGCAGAGCGACGGGGGGCTGAAAGATAATTCCCCCTTGACGGATATACCTGACGAGCTCGGCAATGAGGTCTTGATTATGGAAGCGCTTCGCGGGGCACCGAATATTGTCGCGATTGAAGATTTTTATTTCAAAAAAGATGCTGCAGCCGGGACTCTCTTTGTGCGTATGGAACTGCTCACCAGTATTCAGGAATCTTTATCGGGTCAGCACGGACATTACGCGATTCCTTCCATCAGGGAAATCTGCAAACTTGGCAAGGATGTCTGCAGGGCTTTAATATATTGCGAAAAAAAGGGAATCATCCATAGGGATATAAAGCCTGCAAATATTTTTGTGGACAGATTCGGAGACTACAAGGTGGGGGACTTTGGCGTGTCGAAGCGCATTGAATCGATGTTTGCAGCCCAAACTATGACGGGAATCGGGACTGTTTCCTATATGGCGCCGGAAATCTTCATGCGTCAATCGTACAACAATACAGTTGATATTTATGCGCTCGGACTCGTCCTTTATCAGATTCTTAACAACGGAAGGATGCCGTTTCTTCCGGTATCCGGGACCTGTTCCTCACAGGATCTCGAAAAAGCCAATTACAGGCGTCTGCAAGGGGAGCCTCTTCCTGTTTTGTCAGGTCAAACTGCTGCCGGAGAGAATATAGGCGGTCAGCTGGATTCCATTATAAGAAAAGCCTGCGCTATGAATCCCGCAGACCGCTACCAGACGGCAGAGGAGTTCTACAATGCTCTGGATGATTTTCAGGATCAGGAGAATGGAAGGGGGGCTGAACCGGGAGTAAGGACACAGGATATCCGAAGGAAGGACACGAATTCTCAACAACAGAAGGAGAATTTACTTAAAGGTAAAAAGTTATACGTGCCCGTAATAATTGGCATTGTTTTCTTGCTTATCCTGGGAATGGTGATTCTGGGTCATCGGAATAGAGCGGGACAATCATCGGATCAGTACCTGAGTGAAGAGAAGAAGCCGGATACACAGACTGAGGATACACAAAATGAGGATACACAAAATGAAGATACACAGATTGAAGAGGAAGGAAATGATTCTGAAAAAAACAATTCTGACCATGTGACCACTGATCAGGCGGCTGAAGGTTCCATGCTGAGTGATGGAATTTACAGTGCGGCATTCACGACGGACAGCAGCATGTTCCATGTGAGCGAAGCGAATAATGGCAAAGGGGTTCTGACTGTTAAAGAAGGAAAAATGACGATACATGTCAGTCTGGGATCAAAAAATATTGTTAATTTATTCGTCGGGACCAGTGAGGATGCCGGAAAAGAAGGCGCAGCCATTCTTGAGCCAACTGTGGATGAGGTGACTTATAGTGTCGGAGACAAAGAAGAAGTGTACGGATTTGATATCCCTGTAGCAGCTATCGGAGAGGAGTTTGATTGTGCGATCGTTGGAAAGATGGGGAAATGGTATGACCATAAGGTAAAGGTATCGGATCCGATCATGCTAAATAGCAGCGGTGAAGCAAGGACAGATTCCCTTCATGATGACACTGAAACTGGTTCCGGGACAGAAGAAACCCTTACCGCCGAACGGAAGGAAATTCAATCCGCAACAGTTCTGGAAAGGGGAAACGTATATGTGATTGATCAGAAAATGAATATGTATGCGGAGCCGTCTGTCGATTCGGAAGTGGTTATGGAATTGCCTACGGAATGGGCTGTGGCAATTGAAGAGCCGGCAGAGCAGGGGAATGGCTGGCATCGCGTTTCTTTGTGGCTTGAAGGCCAGCCCACATACGGATATATACAGATCCCCTGATGATTTACACGAGGTATAGCCAAGCTCAATTTATCGCCGAAACAACATATACTGACTGCAGAATGACTTTTCGGAAAAATGTCTTAAGAAGATGCTCTTTGCCAGGGAGGCAGTATGATCAAAATATATGAGGAGCCGTTTGGCACGACGAAAAGCGGAAAAAAAGTTACAAGATATACGATGGAGAATGCTGATGGAATGACGGTCCGGATTCTGGACTATGGCTGTACGATACAGAGCATTCTGGTTCCGGACAGAGAAGGGACCCTGAGAGATGTAGTCCTGGGTTATGACGACATAGCCGGTTATGAGGCGGGAAGCTGCTACATAGGGGCTTTTGTCGGCCGCTATGCCAACCGCATTAAAGGCGCCGCGTTCGCACTTGACGGGAAAGAATATCATCTCTCCCAAAACGACGGGAACAATCATCTGCATGGAAGCTATTCTTTTGAAATGTTTTCCGGCAGCGTTGAAGAAGGAAAAGTTGTTTTTCGGCGTACAAGCCCTGCCGGAGAGGAAGGCTACCCGGGCGCGCTGCAGATCCGGGTGAGCTATGAGCTCCGTGATGACAATGCTCTGGTCATTCAGTACCTGGCGGTTACAGATGAGGATACGGTGGTCAACTTCACAAACCACTCCTACTTTAATCTGAATGGAGATGGCGGCGACATCCTGGGGCATACACTCATGATCAGCGCGGATCATTTTACCGAAACGGATGGGGAATCAATCCCCACAGGACGGATCCTGCCTGTAGACGGCACGCCGCTGGATTTCAGGAAAGAGAAACTTATCGGAAGGGATATTTTCTCAGAGTACCAGCAGATCAGGCAATGCCGCGGATTTGACCACAATTATATTCTGAAAACAGGAGAGGGAATCAGCGGTGATATTATAAAAGAAAAAGAATCCGGGGAAATCATTTCGCAAGGAAAACTATCCGGGGAAACCATTCCGAAAACAAAGGAAACCGGCGGAGACATTGTGAAAGAAGATCCTTCCACGTTCACACTGAAGGAGTCTTCTGTGTGTGACCAGAAGGAAGAGAGCCCGCAGACAGTCCTCCTTCCTTTTGCCCGGGCAGCCGGGGACAAGAGCGGAATTGTCCTGGAGGCTTATACGACACAGCCGGGAGTGCAGCTGTACACAGGAAATTTTGTCGATGAAGACGCAGCTCCTTTTGGAAAAAACGAGAGAAGGGTTCCGCGCTACGGGGGATTCTGCCTGGAGACGCAGCACTTCCCTTCCTCACCGACTATTCCGGAATTCCCGAGCACACTCCTTAGTCCGGGAGAGGAATACCGGCAGATAACAGTTTACAAATTCAGGGGATAACATAAATTCAGAGAATATAAAAAAGAGAGGACAGATTAGCGCAGCAATAGCTAATGTGTCCTCTCTTTATCGCATGGCTGCCGTTAAGGCATCTATCACCTGATGGCGAACGGCAGCCCGCGGGAGGGCGGAGGGCGGCGCGGCCCCCTCTGCCCTGTTATTGCTTCGAACGACAGGCGCCTTTTGACCTGTTTTTTATGGAATTTACCGGGATTCATCCTGAGGGAAATTCAGTCTCCGCTGTTCTGGTCTGCAAAGATTTTCATGACAAGATTTCCGTTTGGATCTCTGAAATTCAGCCAGTTGCCGCTTCTAAAGACCAGGACCGGATAGTCCTTCGCCGCAAGAGAGTCCTCTTCAGATTGATATGTCAGTTTGCCGGTGTCTGTTTCGATAACGAGGATTTTTTTGCCCATATGTAATATGTTATACTCCTGATTAATGGTTTTGTATTCTCCCGGAAATTCTTCAATAGAAGTCATGGAAAAGGTGTCTGAACTGCAGATCAGTTCCCCCTTATCGAACAGTTCATAAACGGAATTTTCCCGGTCCATGTACAGGATGACACCTTTGGAAATCATTGTACCCTGGTTATCGATCGATTCCCCTTCATGGAAGGGCATCTCAAAATGAATGCTGCCGTCCTGATTCTCCACGACTATGTTACCGCTCTCAGGATCCCGGTACCCGTAGCAGTCCATGCCAAAGCAGTATTCATAGGGAATCCCGTCGGGGGATTTCAGGGGCTCCAGGCTGTCGGTCAGGATCGATAATCCGGATTCACCTTTGATCTGGAAAGCATAGTCCCCTTCTTTATTGCGCAGGAGATCATCAATATTCTCATCTTCAATCCGTTCATACTCTCCTGTCTCTAAATCATAGATCAGAGAATCATCCATATCGTCGTCCCAGAGTCTGATACGAAGAAGACCGTTTATATTCGTGCAGTCGGACAGAAAATAGGAATAATCCTGGAAGTCCTCAATTTCAGACTGCAGATACTCCGGTTTGAAAAGGGGCTGCCCATCTGAGGTATATAGATAGCCCTGGTCTGTTCCTGTAATCAGCATCACTGTATTGTTGTGGGGACCGAATTGAATCTGGTTTCCTTTCGAATCCGCCACATCCACATGTCCTGATACTTCTTTTCCTCCTTTTCGAATGGAATAGCCGGTGTCATCTTTGATCCAGTAATATTGGCCGGCACAGAAGTATTTATCTCCCATCTGAAGAATCTCGGAACCGTTATAGATTGTGTTTGGTTCCCCGAAGGTGTTACAAACGTAATCTCCGTTGGCATTCCGGTATACAGAGTCATAAGCTGGTTCCAGGATCCACTTTCCGGTCCCGATGTCATACAGTCCCCTTTTGCCGGAGGTGACATCCAACAGGATCAGGGGGTCATTGACGGACCAGACCATGAGACTCTTTCTTTCAGCCAGCGAACAGCCTTCGAGCAGATCCTTTTCTGTCATGTCCGCATTCATGACGTGGACACCAGGGGAATTGAACCAGTAAGATCCGTCCAGGAGAATCACCTGGTCATCCTTCAGCTCATAGGAAGCCTCTCCCTTTTCTGTCGTGACCAGAGTTGAGACATCTCCCTGTGCGGATTGTTTATCCAGAACCGGTACATAGCCCGTATCCGCGATCAGCTCCTGACCGCCCTCACTGGTCAGCCAGTCAAACAGAAGGCGTGCGGGGCTGTCCTCAGGTTCATCATCGCGGATCACGGCATAGAATTCATTGACATAGGGATAAGATCCATCCTGGATTGTGTCATTGGAAGGCGTGATTCCGTCAACCGAGAGGAACTCCAGTCCCGGCACGGAATACATATTTCTGGCATAGAAATAAACAGAATATCCGATTGCATTTCCCTGATTATTGTAGGAAGAAACCGCGTCCAGAAGTTCGCCCATGGAACTGATATAATGATAGGAAGGCGCCTCTGCCATGGGGATTCCGTCCATTACGAGTTTCTCCATCAGGGTCTGGCTGCCGGAGTTCTGCTTTCTCTGGAAAGCGACGATTTCTTCATCATCTCCTCCCAGTTCCTTCCAGTTGGTAGTTTCACCGGTATAAACAGCCTGAATCTGTTCTTCCGTGAGGCTTTTTACCGGGTTGGATGCATTGACCATGAAGACCAGGGCATCAAGGCCTATGGGCTTCATCTCAAGACTGGCTTCTTCTTCCATTTTTTTTCTGGTCTCTTCGGAAGGCTCATAGGCAAGGACCAGATCACATACGCCATAGGCAAGCCGGGAATAGGAGGCATCGGTCTTATTGTGCTGGATAGCTTCCATGGCAGTCTCCTCGTCTTCTCCTGTGGCCGCCTGGAAGAGGGCATAGGAGAGGGGAAGGGTAGCCGTCGATCCGTCCACTGTCGGATATTGATCTGCCGGAATGGCGGGGCAGGGGGTGGAGAAAACAGGGGCAGCCCCGGCAGCTGTATCAGAGTTACCGGATGCTTCCGCCGCAGCAGCTGCCTGAGCTGTCGCCTGAGCTGCAGCGATTTCAGCAGTTTCTCCTGTCTCGGAGTCTATACTGCTTTGCGGGGCAGCGGTTTCTCCCGCACCGGTATTTTCACCGCTTTGCGTGGCAGCTGTTTCTCCTGCACCAGAGCTCTCGCTGCTCTGCGGAGCGGATGAGCCGCCGGGTGAAGGATTGCCGCATGCAGTCAGTATGAGCGCTGCTGCCAGCAAGAGAACCAGTATCGGAGTAAAGCGATGTCTTCTCATTTCTTTTTTCTCCCTTTCAAGTACATTTCCGAAAAAGCGGGATCTGATATAAACGCATTTTACAGAAAAACGTTGGTGTCTTATGTCAGGTACTTCTTATCCCCGCACGAACGGGGCATTATACTCCTCATTTATTTCACGGATTTCCTTCAGGCCATCGATATAGGGCTGGTAGATGTTTTCGATGCGCCCGCCGCCGCGGTTATCGCAGCCGGAACAGAACTCACAGTCGATGCCGCACGCCCCCCACAGGGCCTGATGGACGATCCGCTGACGTTCTTCCCTCGTGGTGTCTTTTATCAATATGGATTTCATTGCATTTATCCTCCTCTGAAAACGGATTGGTTTCTCCACGGTTTCTGATATGCCCCATCTCAGATGCTATAAACGAATCTTCATTTATCATTTATTATATACTATAAATAAATGTGCGGTATATTGAAATCGCTCATAATACATTACACGTAAAATACATGCGCAGAGTTACTCCTGTTCACGTCCTCTGGAGGGCGTGAACAGGAGCATTGCGAAAATCCCATTCCGCAATGCGAAGCAGTGTATTTTCGCTGACAGGCGCAGATCTTGAGCTGAAAACCGCGCAAAAACACGTCGAATTCGAGGCGATCTGAACAGTAATTGCGTAGGATCTGATAAGGTCGGGACATATTATTGCCGGGAGGTGTTATTATTGTAAAGGGTCCAAGATTACTCATGAGTATACGGGAGGCAGTTCCCCTTCCGGACGGATTTATCAAATGGTATTGTATTTTCTGTATAACAAAAGCGGTTCTGATAATTTGATTCTGAAGAATTGACCTTAGAGGACGGTACATATTTATGAAAAGACTAAAGAGCAAAAACCATCTGTTATTAGCTGTCATGCTGCTTTCTTTGCTGATGGCCGGCTGCAGCGGTTCGGGACAGCCCGGGACCGTTTATAAAGAATCAGCGCAGTCTGAGAGCGGTCCCAAAGAATCGGCAGAGGGCGGGGGCGTTCACAATGAACAGCCACAGGCCAGGACCGGGAAGGCCGATGCTGTGGGTAAGAAGGCAGGAACTGACACTGCAGCCGATACTGCTGTAGATGTACCGCAGGAAATCGGAACGGGACAGACAGCCGCGCAGGATCCTGGCCGGGGAGATTCAGAGCAGGCAGCCGCACAGGATTCCGGCCGGGGAGATTCAGAGCAGGAAGACGCACAGGATTCCCGCCGGGGAGATTCAGAGCGGGCAGAATGTCTCGGCACGCTGTCTCATGATGGATACACACTGGAGCAGGTGGTAGTCCTTAGCCGTCACAATATTCGGTCACCCTTCAGCAGCAAAGGGGCGGTGCTGGAGAGAATCACACCTCATGAATGGGTCTCCTGGTCTTCAAATCCAAGTGAACTGTCACTTCGCGGGGGAGCTCTTGAGACCATGATGGGACAGTATTTTCGAAAATGGATGGAGGAAGATGGGCTGTTCCCGGAAAATTATCAGCCGGAAGACGGGACTGTCCGTATCTATGCGAATGCAAAGCAGAGAACGATCGCAACAGCGCAGTTCTTTTCATCGGGGCTTCTTCCCACTGCGGGTCCGCAAGTAGAGACACACGTGGATTATGATGATATGGATCCTGCCTTCAAGCCTCAGTTAACGTTTGTCAATGATGCCTATATCCGGGATATTGAAGCTCAGGTGATGGAATTGCATGAGAAAGATTTAGCTGATCTGGAGGACAATTACAGGCTTCTGGAGGATATCCTCGACATGGAGGATTCCCCGGCCTGGCAGAACGGGGAAGTGGAGGCCTTCCGAACCGATGACACAGAACTTATTTTAAATCTGAATGCTGAGCCGAACTTATCCGGTTCGCTTAAAATGGCAGGAAGAATAAGTGATGCCCTGGTGCTGCAATATTACGAAGAGCCGGATGAAATAAAAGCGGCATTTGGACATGAACTCACACAGGAGCAATGGCGGATGGTAAGTGAGGTCAAGGACACCTATCAGGAAATCCTTTTTGGGTCGCCGCTCATAGCACCTAATGTTGCACATCCCCTCCTCATGGTCATCAATGATGAACTGGCCGACCGGAACAGAAAGTTTACTTTCCTGTGCGGACACGATTCAAATCTTCAAAGTGTTCTCGGCGCATTGGGGGCGGAGGATTACATACTTCCGTATTCCATAGAAAATGAGATCCCCATAGGAAGCAAGCTGGTTTTTTCCAGATGGACAGACGCCGATTCCGGGAAATGGATCAGTCTGGACCTGGTATACCAGACCGCGGATCAGCTCCGTGGATTAACGCTGCTGGACATGGATACCCCTCCTGCCATAGTACCGGTTACCCTGAAACATATGGAGCGGAACGAGGACGGACTTTACGCGGAAGAGGCGGTAATGAGCCGCATAGAGCAGGCCATTGCCGAGTATGACCAAATAAAAGCGAGATATGAATAAACAGTGGGCAGGGGCCGCGATAATATTCCTTCCACAATACCCTTCCCTTCGGCGCAGGTATAGGTGATATCCCGGGCCGCGTTCCGGATCAGGGAAGTACAGACAGGATCCCCCTGACTCAGGGGGTCAAAGTCTGTGCCTTCGAAGACGGTTTTCATGTGCATCTCTCCGGTCTTCTCCTGGTATTAAAAGGTGATCCCGGCATCGATTTTTTCCTGATAATGATCCAGGAGTACCGCAACGCCCAGTTCCTCGGTGATGGTGATCATACGGCGTATCACGGCATGATCGATCAAATGGCGGTGACCGAAAGTTTCAATCTGTGTGACAGCTCCGGCATAGTCAAAAGCTCTGCCAGTGATTCTGACAGTCAGGATCTTCAGGTGCCGGATAAACTGGCGGGTCTTTTCCTGTCTGGGAGAGCCGAAGACCTGCTCCGGGGTCCCCTCTTCATCGCATGAGCCCGTGACTTCAGATAACAGTCGTGGGATACGCGGGCAAAAGTCTTCGACGGAAGCCCGCTTCATCATGCCCTGCGCTCTCACCATCAATTATCATATTCAAATGAAACTACATTATTTTTTTCCATCTCTTTGAATATCCACTTTTGCGCTCTGACCTTCGGCACATCTATGATCAGGGTGCGCACAGCTCTGGTCAGAGAGACAGAACCCATTATCGGAATCAGCGTATTTTGTAATACAGTAAAACGGCTTACTAAAAAAGAACTCAGTAAAATCATAATAGATCCGAAGACTAACAGTCCGAAAAACAAGCGCATAGTGTTTTTTCAGATTGCCTTAATACTCTCTTTTCATCACTGATCCAAGCTGAAACAGCTGACCGGATTTTTTCTTCATCCAGGGGCTCTTGTGAGACAACCGTCAGTTGGACGCTCTTGTTGTCTTCTTCTCCGGCTATCTTTGATTTGATGTAATCCTTTACATCGTGGCTGAATTCGGCTGCAGGACTGAAGTTCGTGTACAGAGACTTTTCGTCCTCAACAACTAATATGATATTCGTCTGTTCTACATGATGCATTTCTTTACTCCAACAATGATTTTTACCAAGAACCGGAAACGGTTTTTTCAGTGTCGCTTCTCAGGCGACCACAGGGAGTTCCGGATGGGTTATCCTGTAATCACATTAAGAAAGTTCAATATTTACAGAATAAATATAGCATAACGAACCAAAGAGAACACATTGTAATGGCTGATATTCAAAATAAGAGTTAAAAAACCGTTATGGTGTGTTGAGACAGAATGGAGGGTTCATGATGAAAACGATTTATAAAAATCACGTTTTTGAGAACCTGCTCCTGCCACGGGAAACATCGCAGGACGCAGAACAGAATGTAAACCGTAAAGATGATATCAGATAAAGCGGCGTAACCAGCAAGCCCTTTGCCGGTTATGACGCCGGAGAGGGGGTGCAGCATGATGAGAGTTCCTTACATCAACATGATTGCTACCGGTGAGAACATCAACCGTATGCGTATGGAAGCCGGTTTTTCCGTTAGAGAGATGCAGGCCGTGTTCGGCTTCGCTACTCCGCAGGCTATCTACAAGTGGATCCACGGCACAGCAATGCCGACCATCGATAACTTAGTCATCCTTGCTGCCGTTTTGGGCGTGACAATGGACGAGATCATCGTTGTTGACACACCGGCAAGCAAGTGCGGATGAACTGAAAAATCCGCGAAAAGCAGAGACAAATAAACAGAATCCGGGAGATGGTCCTTCGCCTCCCGGATTCATTTGTATGAGAGACAGTGAGAGACAGAAAAGAGACAGCTTCTTGTCACCTTCTATTTTCGAAATCATTTGTCTGTTTCTCACCCAATCGTCTCACATATGCGGTTGATAAACAGTTGCACTGCCGGAGAGAATACCTGATATTTTTTCCAGATCAGATATCCGGTAGTTTTCATCTGAGGGACGATGGGCCGCATACAGAGCGGGCTGTCCCCTTTCGTATTGATCAGCCTGTCGAAACAGATGGCATAGCCCAGTCCGTCTTCCACAAGAAGGGAGGCATTATATACCAGATTATAGATGGCAATGACAGGGGACGGAAATGAAAGAACCATCGCTTTGAGTCCAAAATGCTGTATAATAGATAAGTATGAATGCAATAGTTGGTTGATTTCCGAATTTGGGGTACATCAACCAAAGCCTCCTTAAAGGAAAGGAAGCTTTTACAAAAAG
>JBGUNJ010000102.1:0-16348 GCA_045117315.1 Lachnospiraceae bacterium
GCGTTCGCCCCATTCGCGAAGCGAATTCAGCATGGGCGAACGCAAGTTACTATTCACGCCCTCGATAGGGCGTGAATAGTAACCATAAAAGCTATAACATTTACGTATGGCGCTGTTTTAAGTTGAACTGTGCGGTGATTCGTAGTACAATTATCGATTAGAAAAGGGTGTTTTCTGATCTTCAGTATCGGGGAAGATGCCGGGGGCAGTAGACGACGGCACAAATGTCCTGGGCTTATTGTTCAGGATACTGCTTATGCGTGTCCGCATGAGTGAAGCGCCACATAGAAAAGGAGAGAAGTGTATGAGTCACAGACCTGTAGTTTTAATGATCCTGGACGGATACGGCCTGAATGAGAATCCTGAGGCTAATGCTGTTGCGATGGCAAATACGCCTGTCATGGACAGGCTGATGTCTGAATATCCTTTTAAAAAGGGATATGCCAGCGGCATGTCGGTAGGACTCCCGGACGGTCAGATGGGCAACTCCGAAGTCGGCCATATGAATATGGGCGCAGGGCGGATTGTCTATCAGGAGCTGACCAGAATTACAAAGGAAATTCAGGACGGCGAATTCTTTGAGAATCCCGAACTGCTGGCTGCAATCAACAATTGCAAAGTGAGGGGTTCCGACCTTCACTGCTTCGGCCTGCTGTCGGACGGCGGTGTACACAGCCACAACACGCATCTTTATGCTCTCCTTGAAATGGCCAAGAGAAACGGCCTCGACCGCGTATATGTGGACTGCTTCCTCGACGGGCGCGACACACCTCCCAGAAGCGGCATCGACTTCCTGGCTCAGCTGGAAGACAAGATGAAAGAGATCGGAGTAGGCAAGATCGCCATGATCAGCGGCCGTTACTACGCCATGGACCGTGATAACAACTATGACCGTGTGCAGCTGGCATACGACGCGCTCACAAAGGGCGAGGGAGTAAAGGCGGCAAGTTCCGCCGAGGCGATCCAGGCTTCCTATGACAGAGACGAGTCCGATGAATTCGTGAAGCCTACTGTCATCATGGACGGCGACAAGCCCGTCTCCCTGATCAAGGATAACGATTCCGTGGTCTTCTTCAACTTCCGTCCCGACCGCGCGCGTGAGATCACCCACTGCTTCTGTGACAATGATTTCACTTTCTTCGACAGAGGCCCCAGGAAGAAAGTCTTCTTCGTCTGCTTCAAGGACTATGATCCCGAGATCCCTAATAAGGAGATCGCTTTCAAGAAGGTCGATGTCACCAACACATTCGGTGAGTGGCTTGCCGCTCAGGGCATGAAACAGGCCCGTATCGCCGAGACAGAAAAGTACGCTCATGTCACGTTCTTCTTCAACGGCGGTGTTGAGGATCCCAACGAGGGCGAGGACAGGATTCTGGTCCGCTCCCCCAAGGATGTACCCACCTATGATCTCAAGCCTGAGATGAGTGCCTACGGTGTGCTCGACAAGCTTCTGGCTGCCATCGACTCCGATCAGTATGATGTGATCGTCATCAATTTCGCCAACCCCGACATGGTCGGCCACACAGGTGTCCTTCCTGCGGCGGTCAAGGCTGTCGAAGTCGTGGATGACTGCGTGGGCAAGGCCGTTGACGCGATCGTCAAGAAAGGCGGCGTCCTCTTTATCTGCGCTGACCACGGCAACTGCGAGCAGATGATCAACTACGAGACCGGCGCTCCGCACACTGCCCATACGACCAATCCGGTTCCCTTCATTCTTGTGAACTACGACAAGGATTACACCCTGGCTGAGGGCGGCGTCCTGGCCGATATCGTTCCCACCCTGATCCAGGTCATGGGCAAAGAGCAGCCCAAGGAGATGACCGGAAAATCTCTTCTTATCAAGAAGTGAGAATGACCGGAAAGCCCCTCCCTGCCGGAAAAAGAGAATGACCCGATTAGAAAATAACGGAATGCCCCGCCCGCATTTGACTGCGGACGGGGCTTTTTTATGACACAGCCAGTGTGATGTATACTTCCTCCTTGCCGCAGACACGGGCCGGCCGGGGGCAGATGGCGGCGCAGCCTCCTCTGATCATATTGCCCTGCGTAGACCGCCCGGCAGCCTCCCCGGGAGGGGCTGAGAAGGGGGAGAAGTCCTCGGACAGGTGCACATATTGAAGTAATAAGCCCTTATTTGCGCATATATTGTATTTTTTTCTGTAATTTTTGATGATTTTTATGTAAAAAGGGTAAATCAGGTATATTCAAATCCGGTGAAATGAATTATTATAGGTATGTATGTTTAGATTGGCTGATGTCCGGCTTTTCCGAAGAAAGAAAAGATATTTACTGCCGGATGTACGCGAAACAGAATCGGATCCGGATCCGGAAACAGTACGACTATGAACGGATCAGAACGGGAATTACAGAGCTGCAATGAACATTTTTAAAAAAAATGACACCGGGGATACACCTCCGGAGGGCGTCGGAAAAAAACTGAACAGATTCCTCCGGAAAAATGCCGCAGGGGAAAAAGACCTGATGGAGACGATCAGGGACCGGAGAAAAGGCCTCGTAAACGGCAGGATTTTCAGAAGTGAATCCTCAGAGCCCGGGGAGGAAAACCCCTCCGGCCGGGGCGAAGGAAAAAGAGACGGCTCTCCCCGCGGCTCGGTGAAAGAGAAAAGAGAGCGCAGGGTGAGCTGGTGCTTTATGTTTCCGAGCGTGGCGGGCGTTGCCCTGTTTTTCCTGATTCCTTTTTTCGTCGTAATCTATTACTCGATGATAGACAATCCTGTGAGACACCGCTTTGTCTGGTTTTCCAATTACGTAAAAGTGTTCGGCAACAGCGCCTTCCGGCTGGCATCCTGGAATACTTTGAAGTTTTCTGTAGTGGCAGTGCCGCTCGCTGTTTCTCTCTCTTTGCTGCTGGCGGTAGTGATGGAACAGAAGCTTCCGTGGAAGAGCCGGTTCAGGTCCTTTTTCCTGAGTCCGATGATGGTTCCGACAGCATCCGTCATCATGATCTGGCAGATTCTCTTCCATTATAACGGGCTGGTGAACAGCGCTTTCGGGAGTATCCTGGGAGGCAAGATCGACTGGCTGAAATCGGGCTACGCCCAGGTTCCTGTCATCCTGCTCTTCCTGTGGAAGAATCTGGGATACAATATGATTTTGTTTATGTCGGGGCTGGCTAATATTCCCAGGGACCAGATCGAAGTCGCCAAGCTCGAAGGGGCCACCGACTTTCAGATCTTCTGGCTGATCAAAATACGTTATCTGTCATCGACCATCCTGTTTGTTACGATCATGTCTCTGATCAACTCATTCAAGGTGTTCAGGGAAGTGTATCTGATGGGCGGTGATTATCCATATGACGCGCTGTACATGCTGCAGCACTTCATGAATAATACATTTAAATCTCTTGATTACCAGAAGCTCAGTGCTGCCGCGGTCATGATGGCGATCTTTATGATTCTGGTGATCGGAGCCCTGTTTCTGGCGGAAAACCGGTTCGGTAAAGACCTGGAATGACCCCGGGGAAGCTTTGTCCTGTAAACCTGTACCTGTTCTTGTTCTGCCCGCATGCCTGCGGCTGAAACAGCACCGGGCGGGAGTGCCGGAGCGTCTGCCACGGGGCGGAATTTACGAATGTGCGGAGCGATGTGAGAGTGCGGTACGCGCGAAGCAATGCGTGGTTTATTCATACATGTTTGTGAACGCGGGATCATGGCCGCAAGTGTAAAAATGGAGAACTGTTTTGTCATTGAAAAAAAACAGGAGAGCCGGTGACGGCTGGGTCAGAGACCGGAAAAAATTCGGGGCGGGTCCGCCCGTCAAATATTCTTTCTCTGAAGAAGAGAGTCCGCAGGACTCAGAAACCGGCCGCGATACGGAGCCGGGCGATGTCCTGCAGCAGGAAGAGCCGAAGGACATCCCGGCGGACGAGGACTGGACAGAGCCTGAGGACGATTCCTGGGAAGAACCCGGGGACGCTGATGCGGCCGGGGCAGGAGAAGACCCGGATGACATCCCGGCGGACGAGGACTGGACAGAGCCTGAGGACGATGCCTGGGAAGAACCCGGGGACGATGTCTGGGCAGAGCCCGGGGACGCTGATGTGGCCGGGGCAGGAGAAGACCCGGATGACATCCCTGCCGGCCGGGAACAGGAAGACCCGGATGAAATTGAAATCCAAATGCCGGATCCTGAGGAGGAGGATATCCTGCAGAGTGCTTTTCCGGACCGGCAGGGTTCAGAGAATGGCCTGATCCGGCCTCAGGACAGCGGAGACGTTCCCGCGGTTCAGGAAGAGGCCGGGGATGCTGCCGAAGAGGACAGCCGGCTCAAAAAGTTCATGACCCGGGACCGGGTGGAGAAGATCCATCTGGTGATCAGGACTGTGACGGCTGGTTTTTTCGCCTTTCTCTTTTTGATGCCCATTGTACTCACGATCACGAATTCATTTATGACCAGTTCGGAGATCAGCGCCAATTACGGCATGATTTTTGCCAGGAGCAACGGCGTTCGTGTATTTATCAGCAAAACCGTCAATCTGAAATTTATTCCGGATATCATTTCCTTTGATCAGTACTTCAAAGCGCTTTTTTTAAGCCCTGAGTACCTGATGAAGTTCTGGAATTCATTTTTTTATGTGGTTCCGATTGTTATATTTCAGCTGGCTGTCGCCTCCCTTGCCTCCTACGGCTTTGCCAGGTACAGGGGAAGGGTGAGAGAAATTATTTTCTTTTCTTACATCATCCTGATGCTGATGCCTTATCAGGTCACACTGGTGCCGAACTATCTGGTTTCGACCTGGCTGAATATCATAGATACCAGGTGGGCGATCCTGCTGCCGGGATTCTTTTCTCCCTTCGCGGTATATATGCTGACGAAATATATGAGGAGAATTCCTTCTTCCATTTATGAGGCGGCGGAGATCGACGGCGCCGGGGAGTGGCAGATCTTCACCGGAGTCTGCCTGCCCAATTGCCGGGGCGGTCTGGTATCCATCGCGATACTGATCTTTATTGATTACTGGAACATGGTTGAGCAGCCGCTGATCCTTTTGTCAGACGATCAGCTGCATCCCCTTTCTGTGTTTTTGTCCCGTATCAACGCGGAGGAGATTTCACTTGCTTTCGCGGTCGCGGTCATCTATATGGTCCTTCCCATGATGGTGTTTCTGTATGGAGAAGATTATCTGGTGGAAGGGATTATTTATCAGGGCGGAATTAAAGAGTGAAAAATATCGTCGATACGATTTTTTTCACTTCGGAAGTTTTTGCCGCTAGGCGGCTGCGCAAAGGTTACTGTAACGTCCCCCTGGACGGAACAGCATCAAGAATCGGACGGAACTATCCTGGAGGAAAAAGAGAGTATGAACATCGAAGATAAAGAACTGGAGCAGTTTCGGAAGAGCCAGAGACGGAAAGATATCATAAAGAATATTATTATCGTATTTTTGCTGATCCTTCTGGCGCTGACCCTCTTTTCGCGTACGATCATGAATCTGACTCTGCCGGAAGTGGCGACTCATGTGGTCGCGGAAGGGGAGGTTTCCCCTAAAATACGCGGTCAGGGAACAGCCGAAGTGGACAACCCTTATTCCGTGACGATCGCCCAGTCCAGAACGATCAAGAGTGTTGCTGTCAGGGAAGGGCAGGTTGTCAAACGCGGGGACGTGATCTATCACCTCGAGGACACGGAATCCGAAGAGCTCAAGACGGCAAAGCAGGAACTCGAGGACGCTAAGGCAAGTTTCACCAGGCGTATCTTCGACGGAACTCTCAGCGACAGTGATATCACCAGGCTTCGTGCCGGAAACTACCGGTCCGAAGATGAACTTCAGTCTGCCGTAGGGTCGATCAACAGGCAGTACGAGAGCGCACTGCGGGAAAAGAATCTGGCCACAGCGGAATATGACAGGATCAATGCGGAATACCAGGCGGAAGCCGAGAAAGAGGCAAATAATAATAATGATACTTATTATTACCCGGAAGAACCCGAAAACGGGGGAGGAGCTGAAGCCAGCAACGGGACCGGTTCTGTAGCGCAGGCTGCCGTGGAAGCGGACAAGAGCAAAGGCATATCCGCTGCCTCCGCGGGTTCGAAAGAAGTGGACGAAGAGGATCTTGTAGTCGTGGCTTCAAGCGGATCGACTACATCGAAAAAGGTTAAAAAACTGGCAAAGAAGCTGGAGAAGGCCACCCTGCGCAAGCTTGAAGCGGATCTGAAGTTCGAGGAAATCTCCGCGGAGAGGGAAAAGATCCTCAATATTGTGAGTGCGGAACTGGACCTGAAGGGTTATCAGGAAGCGATCAATAAGGCTCAGGCCAAGGTGGACAAACTTCAGAAAGAGGAGATCGGAGCATCGATCACGTCCCCGGTCGACGGAACAGTGACTTCGCTGAATGTCGGCGCCGGAGAGATTACCTCTGCCGACAGCCCTGTCGCCATCATCAGGATCAACGGAAAGAAACTCACAGTCAGTTTCTCTGTGACAAAGGAACAGGCGCAGAAGCTCAAAGCCGGCGATGAGGCTGCGCCTCAGAATGCCTGGGAATATGATGACACCTTCAAGGCTGTTCTCCGTCAGATCACTGCCGACAGCAGCGATCCCCAGAATTCAAGGCTGCTGAAGTTTGAGATAGAAAGTGATACAGTCACTGCCGGAGATATAGTGAAGCTGCAGATCGCGGAGACATCCAAGGATTATGAACTGGTCGTCCCCAACTCAGCGATCCGCAATGACGCAAACGGAAATTTCGTTCTTCTGCTGAGGACAAAACAGAGCCCTCTGGGAAACAGGTATTATGTCTCAAGGGAGAATGTCAAAGTGCTTGCCAAGGACGACACCAATTCTGCCATCAGTGGGGCTCTGGGAGCCTACGACTATGTGGTCACCACATCGGATAACAAGATGCTGACATCGGGAGATCAGGTGCGCCTGAGCAATGAGGTTGACCCGGATGAATGATCCGGGCCGGAAAATACTGCCTGAAAATGCGGCGGGATTTGAACTGCGGGTTCATCTTTGCGGCCGCAGTGAGTGATCCGGGAAAATTTGCTGGTTGCTGTTCACGTCCTCCAGAGGGTGTGGACAGTAACTTTGCGTGCGGCCATACACAACAGCGAAGCAGGGAAGTCACAACAGCAAAGCAGGAAAGCCATAACAGCGAAACAGGGAAGTCGCAACAGCGAAGCAGGGAAGCCATAACAGCGAAACAGGGAAGTAATGAAAAAGACAGACACAAAAGACAGCAAACTGAATACGCGGCTGTATGGAACTGTCAGGGGCGGAGCCCGAAGGATCGTATCCGGAGCGGGCAGTATTGCGCGCCGGCTGCGCCTGTGGCAGAAAATCGGCCTGCTGATCTGCCTGGTCTTCTGGATCGCTTCCTATGTGATCAGAATCGTGTGCGGAAGAATCGTGGGAGGAATGGAGGACCAGTCTTTCGCCTCCAGATGGTCACAGGAGCAGGAATGCTCCCAGGTCAGCGCCTTTTTTTCCGACTCTGCTTTTGCTTCTGACGAAACTGTAGAAGCAATGCGGATGTTTCTTACAAACAAGCTGACGTCTGATTCCTACGGGCTTTCAGAGCAGCAGATCGAGAACGGGGCCAGCATGTTTGACGTTTCCTACTGCGGTCTCGGAATGGCAGATCTCTCCACCCCTGAGGACTCAGTGACGGTGACCGCGATCGGGGTCGGCGGAGATTTCTTTAATTTTCACCCGCTGGAACTCATGTCCGGGTATTATTTTTCCGAAGATGAAAGTATGCAGGACAGGATTCTTCTGGATGACAGGACCGCGTGGAGACTATTCGGCTCGCCCTATATCGTTGGGGAATCCGTGGAAATAGGAGGAACGCCGCATTACATAGCCGGTGTGTTCAGGGCGCCGTCAAAACGCTTTTACAAGCAGTCCGGGATGGGAGATTTCCTTGTCTATATCTCTTTTGACTCGCTCTGCAAATATACACAGAGGGGGACTCCCTCAAACGAGGGAAATCCCGAAGATATGGATGACTCCATGATGGATGCTCTTGCGCCCGGCATGGAGAAGACTGCTTCTGCCCTGATGAAGGGCGGAGAAACGGGGAAGGAGGCATTCCCGCCTTCCGCATTCTCTTCTTTTCCGGGGGAAGTTTTACAGCAAACAGGTTTCCCGGGGGAAGTTTTACAGAGGACAGCTTTGAGAGGGACAGGGATTCCTTTCAGATCCGCTGACAGTGGCAAGCCGGCGGAGAATGCCGTCATGAAAATGCTGCCGCCGCAGAACCTGCCGTCAGAGTCGGATGAAAGAATGGCACTGGTCAGAAACAGATCCCTTCCTGCGCTTCGGCCTGATGCATTGTGGAAACCCGATGCTGAGCCGGACTCCGGGGCAGGGGAACATCCTTTGGTCTTCGCGGAGGCTGTGGGCGGGGAGCCTGCGGCCCTGCTGCCGCATGAGCAGAAGAAAGAAGGGAAAATTCTGGCTTTTGACAGCGTAGATGATCTGGGAGCAGATGATTTTGCGGAAGAGGGCGGAGATGACGCCGGGGAAGCGGACCCTGCAGGCGGAAATAATGACTCCGGGGAATCCTCTGATACGGATACAAAGCCTGAGGATGACGACAGGATCACAAACGATGACACGCCTGTCGGAGAAAATATGAACAGCGGAGGCATGGGAAATTCGTACGACCGCGGAAACGGTGACGCAGAGCCGAAACCCGAAGTCAACAAGTCGAGGATCAGCTGCTATGAGGCTGTTCTTCCCAATCCCATCACGAATTACGCGCTCAACACAATGATCTCCTGCCTGACGGAAGCCGGTGTGGACAACAGCCAGACCGTGATCGTCGACAATACTGCCAGGTTTGACACCTGGCGGCTGGCTCTGATGATCGCGCAGCCCGGGCTCAGAAGCATGCAGTCCATTTCAATCCGCTATCCTTACTGGGAAAACGTGGCCCGGGCCTGGGAAGATATAATGATTCCCTTTGCATTCCTTGAATTGTTCATGAGATTTTCACCGTTTTTATTCCTCCTGTTCCTTTTGTTGTGGTATGCTACTCACAGAAGCTGGACAATGGGCGGCGTGATTCAGAACTTTCGTGAGAAAATCTACGACCGCCAGTCGGAAAAGATTTTCGGCAGTGATCCTGATGAGGACGCCTTGCTGACCGGCGGGAACGGACAGGCAGAGGAGACTCTGCTGCCCGGAGAAGCTCCCGGCAGCGGGGAAGACGCAGATCTCTCTGATCACACAGATGTCCCTGAGGACATGGAGAGTGTTCCTGAGTCCCGGGAAGCCGGGGAGGGGGATGCCCCTGAAGGCGGGGAGACCGCGCCTGAGTCCCGGGAAGCCGGGAAGGAGGACGTCCCTGAAAGTGGGGAGGCTGATTCTGAGCCCGGGGAAGCCGGGAAGGCAGAGGCTCCTGAAGGCGGGGAATCCGGGCATGAACCCCGTAAGACTGAAAAGTCTGATGCCTTTGAGGACGGAAATTCCGCATCGGAGAAATCACCTTCGTGAAAATCTGTCTGCGTGTTCTGCGGGCACAGCGTCCCAGACAATATGGAAAGGAAGAACAATATTAACATGAAGATGAAAAATTCATTCAGACGTGTTTTGGCAATCATTCTGGCAGCCGTCATTGCGGTTTCGCTTGCTGCATGCGGCGGCAAGGATGGCGGGAAATCGGACAAGAAGAAGGGAGATTCAGGCAAGACATCTTCCTCTTCAGGTCCCTCCATGCCTGAAGTGACTGCCAGGGACGGCGTAGTCAAAACTGTAGAGGCAAAGATCGATGATCCTGATTTCGAGGCGGACGGACTCCAGGTCCTGGCCATGGAAAAGGACCGGATCTATGGCTTCAATTATGTATACGAGGGTGAAGGCACCAACGGAACCCAGCTGGTCAGCTTTAAGCCGGACGGAAGCGATTTCAAAAAAACCCCCTACAAAGTGGATGAAGCAAACGAAGAAGTCAGCGCGTCGGCTTTCTACGGCGGGAACTTTCTGCTCGTAGTGTCACAGTTCGCGAATTCCGAAGCCCTGGACTATCTTCTTGAGAACGGCGGGGAAGAGGGAGAAGACGTAGAAATTCCGGATGAGCTCAGCGAAGACGCCACCGCGACTTTTGAGCTGCGCAGTGTAACTCCTGAGGGCAAGCAGAACTGGGCGGTTCCGCTCGATCCCGAAAATAAAGACTATTTCTTCGTCAGCTCGGTCTCTGCCAATGAAGAAGGCGTGATGGTCGTATCCAATGAGGGCGTCAATCTCCATTCTCTCAAGGACGGATCCCTGATCAGGAATATATGCAAGACAGATCCGGACTCTTTCGACGGAATACTCTATGTCCTCAATGACGGGACAGTGATCATGATCGATGACACTTCCTTGAACAACAAGGTCAATGTGTACGACGAGAAAACCGGAGATTTTGTCGAAAAGCAGGTGCTGCCTTCGTCTATGCAGAGCGCAATGGTATTCCCCGGGACAAAATACAGCTTTTATCTGGCAGGAGATGACGGGGTCTACGGAGTGGATCTGAAGAGCGGAAACATCACCCCCGTTGTCAATTATGTCAATTCCGATCTTGATCTGCAGGGACTGGCCAGACTGGTCGAACTCGATGAAGGCCGCCTGCTGATCCAGGCTTACGAAAGTGATAATTCGGTGGGCGTGTTCACACTGGAGCCTGTTGCTCCCGAGGATGTTGAGGAGAAAAAGGAACTCACGCTTGCAGGCTACTATATGGACGCCGAAGTCCGCACACAGGTAATTGAGTTCAACAAATCCAGCAGCAAGTACAGAATCCAGATCGTGGATTACAGCCAGTACGACCTGGAGTCGGACTATGATGAGAACAACGCCGACAATGACACGACCGGTCTTACCAGGCTGAATACGGACATCGGTACCGGCAATGCGCCCGATATCATGCTCCTGTCTGCGGGAATGCCCGTGAACAGCTTTATTTCCAAGGGTGTTCTCATGGATCTCACGGACAAATATGAGTCGGACAAGGAAATCGACAAATCGGATTTCCTGGAGAACATTGTGGATGCTTTCCGCACAGACGGCAAGATGTTCGTGGTGGTTCCCAGCTTTACGATCGTCGGTGTCTCCGGCAAGACAAAATACATCGGAGACGGTAAGGATCTGACGCTTGAAAAAGCCAAAAAGATCGCTGCTTCCAAAGGCATAAATGAAAACGCGCTTTTCGGCCTGGCGGACAGAGCGGGTGTCTTCAGCTCAGCCATCGAATTCTCCGGAGATCAGTTTATTGACACCGAGAAAAATACCTGCGATTTTAATAACGAGGATTTCCGCCAGCTGCTTGAGTTCGCCAAGAACTGCCCCGAGACGATCAGCGAAGAGCAGTACAACGATTATTATACCCAGTATCTCTCCGACAGTGCCCTGCTCGCGGTACAGTACATTAATTCGATCTTCGATTATTATTACATGACCAGACAGCTCTTCGGAGAGCTCAATGTGACTGTTACCGGCTTCCCTTCGAAGAATAATAAAGGACCGATCATCGCGTCCTACAATGAATTCGGAATCAGCAACAGCACCTCCGAACCTGAAGGCTGCTGGGAATTTGTACGCCGCTTCCTCCTTCCTGAATATCAGATGAGCATTGAATCCTCTCTTCCGATCAGTGAGAAGGCGATCGACGCCCAGGGACAGAGGATCATCGACCAGAACAAGATGGACGCGGAGTCCGAGGAGTACCCTGACATGCTGACAGGCGTGGACTATGAGGATGATTCGGAAGGCGAAGTCGGAATCGCTGAATCCGCCATGGAAGGCGGCACCTGGGAAGAGTCCGAGGAGCTGACAGGAAAGCCGGTCAGTGAAGAGGCATTTGACGGTACTCACGAAGAATACGAGCAGTATCTGGCGGAAGAAGCCGCAAATGCGCAGGAGGCCTCCACATCCGCGATCGCGGAAGAGGTCATCATCGACGGAGAAGACATGATGGATGACTCCGCTGATTTCGGGGAAGAGCCCAATGCACTTCCCGACTTCGGCCAGAGCGATATTGACGCGGTCAAGACCATTCTGAAAAACATGAAATACCAGGTGAATTCCGAGACACAGATCATGAAGATCATCAAGGAAGAGGCGGCAGCTTACTTTGCCGGTCAGAAGTCGGCAGAGGAAGTCTCTGACATTATCCAGAGCCGCGTACAGGTCTATCTGAAGGAGAACGAGTAAGGAAGCTTAAGATCTGACAGGCAGATTACCGGCCGCAATGCGGTGAGCCTCCGGCAGACGAAACTGTTTCGTCTGCCGGAGGCGTCATGCTGATTTCAGATAAATGACGTGACGGTTCTGATATTATGACCTTTTGACCCCGACAGTTACCGGCCGCATGCTGACCGGCGGACGGCCGGCAGCCCGGCACCATATGGATGAGGATTTATGCAAAAAGAAATAACCCAGGACAAAATCAGAAATTTCTGTATTGTGGCACATATAGATCACGGCAAGTCCACTCTGGCAGACCGCATGATCGAAAAGACAGGACTGCTCACCAGCCGGGAAATGCAGGATCAGGTTCTGGACAATATGGAACTGGAGCGCGAGAGAGGCATCACGATCAAATCCCAGGCAGTGCGGCTGGTTTACACCGCGCGGGACGGGGAGGAGTATATTTTCAATCTCATTGATACTCCCGGACACGTGGACTTCAACTATGAGGTGAGCCGGTCTCTGGCGGCCTGCGACGGAGCCATCCTGGTAGTCGACGCTACGCAGGGGATCCAGGCACAGACCCTGGCCAATGTCTATCTGGCACTGGAGCACAATCTCGATGTCTTTCCTGTCATCAACAAGATCGATCTGCCGTCCGCAGAACCCGAGAAGGTCCGGGAGGAGATAGAGGATGTCATCGGACTTGACGCATCGGAAGCACCGCTGATCTCTGCCAAGCAGGGACTTGGTGTGGAGGATGTACTGGAAGCTGTGATCAAAAATATCCCGGCTCCCGACGGAGACCCCGACGCCCCGCTCAAAGCCCTGATCTTCGATTCCCTGTATGATTCCTACAAGGGGGTCATTGTGTTCTGCAGACTGCGCGACGGCAGGCTGCGCAGGGGAACAAAGGTGAAGATGATGGCGACCGGCGCTACGGCAGAGGTCGTTGAGGTCGGTTATTTCGGCCCCGGTCAGTTTATTCCCTGCGAGGAGCTCTCAGCCGGTATGGTCGGCTATTTTACCGCCTCGATCAAAAATATCCGCGACGCGCGCGTCGGTGACACTGTCACGGAGAGCGAGCGCCCCTGCGATGAGGCTCTGCCGGGCTACAAGAAGGCCCAGCCTATGGTCTACTGCGGCCTGTACCCTTCCGAGACTCCCAGATATCCGGACCTGCGCGATGCCCTGGAGAAACTGCAGCTCAACGACGCATCGCTGTTCTTTGAGCCCGAGACATCGCTGGCCCTGGGCTTCGGCTTCCGCTGCGGATTCCTGGGACTCCTTCACATGGAGGTCATTCTGGAGCGCCTTGAGCGCGAATATGACCTGGATCTGATTTCCACAGCGCCCGGAGTTGTCTACAAGGTTTTCAAGACCGACGGGACCATGATGGAACTGACCAACCCCTCCAACCTGCCGGAACCCACTTCCATCGACCGCATGGAGGAGCCCATCGTCAATGCCGAGATCATGGTGACGACCGAGTTTATCGGTCCCATCATGCAGCTCTGCCAGGAACGCCGCGGCCGCTATATCAGCACGGATTATATTGAGACGACCAGGGCGGTGCTCAAGTACGAACTCCCCCTCAACGAGATCATATACGACTTTTTTGATGCCCTCAAATCCAGGTCCAGAGGCTATGCCTCCTTTGACTATGAGCTCAAGGGCTATGAAGAATCCAGACTGGTCAAGATGGATATCCTGGTCAACAAGGAACCGGTCGATGCCCTTTCCTTCATCGTACACGCCGACGGCGCCTATGAGCGCGGCCGCAAGATGTGCGAAAAGCTCAAGGAGGAAATCCCGCGCCAGCTCTTCGACGTGCCGATTCAGGCAGCTGTGGGAGGACGCGTCATCGCCCGCGAGACAGTGCGCCAGGTCCGCAAGGACGTCCTGGCCAAGTGCTACGGCGGCGATATTTCCCGAAAGAAGAAGCTTCTTGAAAAACAGAAGGAAGGCAAGAAGAGAATGCAGACCGTGGGCAATGTAGAGATTCCCAAAGAAGCATTCATGAATGTCCTCAAGCTTGACACACAGTGAGGTCCTCACAGGGAGGATCCGCAAAAGCGTCATCTCTGTAAGGAAAAAATCCAGAAATACAAGAAAAGGATCGGCACAGAATAAAGGCGGATCCTTTTCTTTTTTATGGCACGGGACGCGTAAGGAATTTTTCCGCCTTGCGGCGGACGCGTCCCGGCCGGGGGCAGAGAGCGGCGTCGCCGCCTCTGCCCAATGAGAACACGGCGCGTGTATGGTATTTCTCCGCCTTGCGGCGGACACGCGCCGGCCGGGGGCAGAGAGCGGCGTCGCCGCCTCTGCCCAATGAGAACACGGCGCGTGTAATGTATTTTTCCGCCTTGCGGCGGACACGCGCCGGAATACAAAAGAAAGGACTCTTGATCCATGGATCGAGAGGCTCACAGGTGTGAATCGTGGAGCTTTTTCAGGATAATCAATATGTCCGCAGCTGTGACAGGAGCAGGGGGATCATGCCGTCCGGCAGCTCAGCCCGCGGTGCTCATTCGCCGGCTCCCATCTCCCGGTCCTGCCACTCTCTGTATCTTCATATTCCTTTCTGCGTGAAAAAATGCCGTTACTGTGACTTCCTCTCGGGGCCGCAGGATGAGGAGACCAGAGAGCGCTATACGAGGGCTCTGATCAATGAAATAAAACTGCAGACTGTATGCCCTGCGGGCACGCCTGTCGACACTGTTTTTTTCGGGGGAGGGACTCCATCAGTGCTGAGCGGCAGTCAGATCGAAAGAATCATGGAAGCCCTGTATTCTTTTTTCTCGATTCAGGAAGATGCCGAGATCAGTATGGAGACCAATCCCGGAACTGCGGATGAAGAAAAGCTTGGCATTTTAAAAAGGTCGGGAATCAATCGTCTCTCCCTGGGAGTTCAGTCCATGCATGACAGAGAACTTGCCCTTCTGGGAAGGATCCACACGGCTGATCAGGCCCGTATGACCTTTGAGAAGGCGCGGAAAGCAGGTTTTGATAACATCAATATAGACCTCATGAGCGCGCTTCCGGGACAGAGTTTTGAGAGCTGGGCAGATACGCTGCAACAGGCGGTCCGATGGGCTCCGGACCACATCTCCGCCTACAGCCTGATCATTGAAGAGGGAACCCCTTTCGCGTCGATGTACGAGAACGGCTCCCTCCCTGCGCTTCCTGACGAGGACATGGACAGGGAGATGTATCATTACACAGGGGCTTTTCTGGCGGAACACGGATATCAGCGCTATGAGATTTCAAACTATGCGGTCCCCGGCAGGGAATGCCGCCACAACAGCGGCTACTGGACAGGCCATCCCTACCTGGGCCTGGGAATCAGTGCGGCATCCTATGTAAACGGGACCCGCTTCTCCAACTGCACAGATCTGCGGAAATATTCAGATCTGCTCGCAGACGAAAAAGACCGGACCGGCGGAACGGAACAGGGGGACGCGGCAGAACAGACTGCCGAGACAGAGCAGGGGAGCGTGGCGGAGCAGACTGCCGGAACGGAACAGTGGGACGCGGCAGAACAGACTGCCAGGACAGAGCAGGGGAGCGTGGCGGAGCAGACTGCCGGAACGGAACAGGCGGACGCGGTAGAACAGACTGCCGGAACGGAGCAGACGGGACAGCATCCGGAAGCGGAAAGCCTGATCAGCGGGAAGCCGTTTTGCGGCAGCAGGCCGGAAAAAAGGATCGATACCGGCATCACCGCTTTGATCCGCACAGACATACACCCTCTGTCAGCGGAGGAACAGATGGAGGAATTTATGTTTCTCGGCCTGAGGATGACAGAGGGAGTCCGGGAGGCTGTTTTTTCTGAAAGATTTGGAAAAAGAATAGAGCAGGTCTATGGACAGGTTCTGGAAAAACATATCTCACAGGAGGTTCTTGAGAAAACGCCGGGCGGATACAGACTGACCGAAAGAGGCGTGGATGTGAGCAACTACGTTCTCGCGGATTATCTGCTTCAGTAAAATGGCGCTCGTGTCAGATTTCATATACAACTCAGTTCGATAGCTGTGTGCCTCATAACCGTCGGAAGGTTACAGTACAGACCCCCTCGAATTCGAGGCGTTTTTGCGCGATTTTAAGCGCAAAAACCCGAGTGGTACGGCGTTCGCCCCATTCGCGAAGCGAATTCAGCATGGGCGAACGCAAGTTACTATTCACGCCCTCGATAGGGCGTGAATAGTAACG
>JBGUNJ010000103.1:0-40800 GCA_045117315.1 Lachnospiraceae bacterium
CTTCGGAGCTGCGCAATGGTCCTGCGGTTGTTTGTGCATACTGACGAGACTCAGAGCCTTTTCCTGGCTTTTGACCTTTACATCATATCATCTAAACAAGTACGGTAAATATCGGCAGAGTATATTTAATGCAACAATAAAACAGACCTCCTGCAAAAACCATCAGGTTTTTTGCAGGGAGGTCTGCTTTTTACTTATTCTGTTTTGTGTCTGCGGCCTGTACTTCAGGCCTCTTCTGCTGTGGTCTTCTGCTCTGTTAGTTTAGTCTTTTCGATACTGTACAGATAATGTTTTTACGGGGCGTTTTCTGTTTGTTTTTCCTTGCGTTTATCATTCTTCCAGCGAGCGCATCTGTTCCGCCGCCTCTTCCAGGGACTGGCCGAAACGTCCGTACTGCTGCATCAGTTCCTGCATGGTGCCGCGGACCTTTGCAGCCGCCCGAAGACGCTTGTCCTCCGTCTCCTGAAGGCTTATGAGCTCATCCTGTGTCTTCTCCAGTTCCTGCTTCGCCTGTTCGGCCTGCTCACGGTACTGCAGAGTGTCAGCGGCCAGCCTGTCTTTAAAATCCGCCTGGAGAGCGTTCAGTTTTTTACGGGTATTTTCCTCGTTCAGCTTTGCGATGTCGCACTGGGAACGAAGCTTTTTGATCTCCTCCTCTGCCTTTTCCAGGGCTTCCTGCCTCCCGGCAGATTCGGTCTTTGTCTCCTGAAGCTGCCGCGTGAGCTGATCTCTGGTGTCCGTGAGTTCACGCTGAAGGGCCTCTTCTCTCTCCTTCAGGGTCCTGGCGCTGGTCATGGCGCTCTCTTTCAGCTCTTTCTCATGTTTTGACCGGATGCCCTGGACCTCCCGCTGACGCTGTTCATGAAGTTCCCTTGCCTCTTTCTGGCGAAGGTTCTCCAGATTCTGGACTTCCTTCTTCCGCTGTGACTCCGAGGCGGAAAGTTTCTGTTCCAGATCCGTCCTCGTCTTATTCAGTTCACTCTGAAGAGACTCCCTGGTCTGAGCAAGCTCCTGGCGCAGGCGCTGTACTGCCTTGTCAGCCTCTGCCTTGCTGCGGCGGAGCGCCTCGAGTTCCTCTGTCAGCCTGTCCGCGCGGCCTTTCTCGGCGCCGAAACGCTTGGAGGCGGAATTCTCCGCTGCGGAGGCTTTCTTTACCTGATCGCGCAGTCCGTCGGCATCTGACTCCAGCGTTTTGATTCTGGCCCCTGATTCCCGGGCGGCTGCACGCAGCTCCTCAATCTCTCTGGCCGACCGGCTGCCCTGCTCCTCAAGATCCTGAACCCGGGCTTCCAGAGCCGACACCCTGCTGTGTTCCTTGAAATAGTCATCCGCAAGGTTGAACTGCAGCATCACATTGCGCAGATCGTTCGGCAGCCTCCAGTAAGACGAATCCTCCGAGAACTCTTTGATTTTCGTATTCAGGTAAGCGGCCACCTCGCGGAGATACTCCTCGCTCTCCACTCCGCTGAGCGTAAATGTCTTGCCGCCGATCGTGATATCAATATCGTTTTTAACTCCCATATCGCTGCCCTCTCGAAAAAAACGGGTATATTTGAAAAGTGATGTCAAATTATTGTATCACAGATCGTCCGCCTTTCACACCTCAGGTTTACATATATTGTATCCGAGAATACTGTGTGCCCGCATATCGTGTGCTGACCGGGTGGCTGTATCGCAGATTGCCCGCCTTTCACACCTCAGATTAACAAATATTATATTTACCGGCATATCGTGTACTGAATACCTGCCGGCCGGTTGTTCAGTCCATGAGGAAGGCCTCCGCTGCCTCTCCCGCGGGCACACTTTGGCCTGCCGGAATCACTGCAAAGGCATTACATCCCGCCAGGCTGCTGAGCATCTGATTTCCCTGTTTTTCGGGAATCAGGATTTTCTGCGTCGATGCTGTGAAATCAATTCTCCCTCTGAGCAGTCTCAGAGACTGTTTCTTTCTCTGATAATCGGCGTCCATGGACACACGCACAGAAACCGGCAGGCATTCCGCCAGTCCCATTCTTTTTTTAAGAGCCGGCATGGCAACCGCATAAAAGGCCGTCATACAGGCTGTGGGATTTCCGGAGAGGGCGAACACCGGAATCCCACAGGTTCCAGGTCTTTCCTTTTCCCTGTCCTTGTCCCCGCACCTGTCTCCGGTTTTATTGTCGTCGGCGCGGAAAATACCGTAAGCACCTGCCATGCCGGGTTTCATAGCGACTCCCCTGGCCAGGAGAGTGACTCCGGCCTGTTCCATGGCCTCAGGTGTGCAGTCCAGGTCTCCGACCGACACACCCCCGGAGAGGATCACTGCGTCGCAGCTTTCCAGCGCCTGTCCGATCATGGCGCTGATCGCCGATACATCGTCCCTGGCTGTACCTATATAGACGCTGCGGCATCCGGCCAGGACGCAGGCCGCCTGCAGAGAGTAGCGGTTAGTATTGTAAATCTTTCCGGGACCCGGATTCTCAGTCTCCTCCACGATCTCGGTTCCTGTGGAAATAATCCCGATCAGGGGCTTTCTGTATACCAGCGGCCTGAACTGTCCCTGCCCCGCCAGTACTCCCGCAAGTCCCGCGTCGATCCTGACGCCGGGGACCGCCAGTTTTGTTCCCTTCAGTACATCCTCTCCGGCCAGAATCACGTTGCTTCCGGGAGAGACAGGGGCAAAAATACTCACTTCCGTCTCCGTAAAGGCGGTTTTTTCAAAAGGCAGCACCGCGTCCGCCCCATCCGGAACAGGAGCGCCGGTCATCAGGTGGGCGGCCGTCCCTTGTGTGATCCGGGCATGCGGCACATGACCTGCGGGAATGTAATCGATTATTTTCAGGGTCACAGGGGACTCCTTCGAAGCCCCGGCTGCGTCCTCTGCGCGAAAGGCATACCCGTCGTAAGGGGAGCGGTTAAAAGAAGGCACATTTTCCGCGGCGACAAGTTCCTGCGCCAGCACGCGTCCCGCCGCTTCTTCCAGGGGAATCGTCTCTGTATCCACGGGATATACTGCCTCCAGCATCATATCCCTCACCAGTCTGTAATCACATTTTTCCAGCATCTTCTTTCCTCTCCGCGCCGGGCACCTGCCTTACTTAATTTCCATGTTCCAAATATCCTTTTTGAGGGGCGTGCGCGGACGCAGTGGCCATCCTGTCCAGCCTGCCTCTGCCATAAAGGCGGTTAACGGCAAATCCGGTCAGTCATGCCGCCCGCGTACTCTGTCAAGTTCCTCCGGCGTATTGATGTTTGACAGCATCCGCTCTTCTTCGGGGTCCGTAACCGGAACCGTCTTTACCCTGCAGCAGGAAAACAGGCTCCGCATGCGGTAATTTCCTTCCCTGAGCCGGGCTTCCAGCAAAGGGGCTGCCGAGCGGCGGTAGAGCGCGCATGTCATGTGCATTCTTCCGTCAGATGTGACCGGACAGACTATGTCCACATCTTCCGAACGGCTGTCCAGCAGTTTTAAAAAGAAACTCTGCCTCACTGCCGGAATATCACAGGAAGCAGTAAGGGCCCACTCCGCCCTGCAGGCCGAAAGCGCCGTCCAGATTCCTCCCATGGGTCCACAGTCCGGGATCCTGTCGGGCAGAACCTTCCACCCTTGCAAAAGCCCGTCCAAATGCGTGACTTCCGGGCCTGCCGCCTTGTCCGGCTCCGCTGCCACGGACAGATACTTTTCTTCAAAAATATCCATCTGGTCTGCTATCGTCTGCAGGAAGGTCTTCCCCTCCCAGGAAAGCAGGGCCTTGTCCATGCCCATCCGCCGGCTCATGCCGCCCCGGAGCAGTACCGCGCAGCAGTCCGCTGCCCTGTCCAGGGCTTTTTGAGCAGGCATTTTGTTTATCTTTCGTGCCTCACCCCCGGGAATCGCATCCTCGCAAACCGCCTTTTCATGGTTCACATTTTCAGATATCTTTTTTTCAAAAAACATTTTTTCTGAGAACCCGTCTCCTGCCTCTGTCTCCAGGATGGCATCCGCGATCCTGTCCAGTTCCTCAAAGGGCAGGGTGCGGACTCCGGTCTCTTCCTCCGGCAGATTCGAGACGACCAGAAAGAGTCCGGCGGGGTTGGAAACAGGCTTATCTGAGACCGGGCTGCGGACTACTTCAATTTTTCTGAAAGGGTAGTCCTTACATCCCTCGATCAGAAGCACATCCGCTTCAGGAAAGGCTTTGGTCAATGAGCGCAGAAATACATCTTCCGGTCCGCGGTTTTCTCTCATCTTTCTGATAAAAAGCTGGCTCCCCGAATAGACGGACACCCCGCAGGCCCCTGCTTTGGCAAAGCGCCAGCTGTCCGTGCCAGGTATATCACACTCAAAATCATGGCCGTCGTGTTTGATCACAGCCACCTTCAGTCCCCTGCCGGTCAGGGTCCTTATGATCCCCTCAATCAGAGTCGTCTTTCCGCTGTTTTTTATACCGCAGACTGCAGCAAAATACTTTTTCCGCGTCATCTGTCTGTGTCTCCTGTTCTCCGGTCCTGCCAGCCATAAACGCCCGCGGGTACATCATCCGATCAGAGCTCGCGATAGTATTCCGGTCTCAGCCCCCGCCCGGAGTCCATGGCACGATGGATTCTTTCCAGCATCTCTTCCCGGTCCTCATTGAAGGTGCCCCTCAGGTCCAGATAATTCGATGCGTGGTTCATACGGAAAACACTGCCGGGGGAGTCTATGTTTTTCACAAGAATCTCCGTCTCCTCCAGAATATCGGGCAGATCGGGGAGTACAAAGCTTCCCTCCCGCACCCAGGTCTCAAGCGGTGTCCCCTGTTCGACCAGCAGGGTCAGAACTCCTATATATTCGGGGTTCATGGCCGAGAGCGCCCGTGCCGTATCTATGGCGTGCTCACGGATGCACTCTTTTCCCCCAAGTCCGGAGATGGCAGTCACAGACAGAGCCAGCCCGCAGCGGCGGGCTTTGCGGCCTGCTTCGATAATCTCCGCGGACGTGTGTCCCTTGCACATCCTCTTCAGCACATCGTCACAGCCGGACTCCAGCCCCATATAGACCATGCTGAGTCCCTCTTCCCTGAGCAGCTTCAGATCCTCCTCGGACTTGAGAAGCAGGCTGATCGGCGATGCGTAGCAGGTCACCCTGCGGCATTCCGGGAAATTCGTCCGTATGTACCCGAGAATTCTGCGCAGATAATCTGTCCTGCAGATCAGGGCATCTCCGTCAGCCAGGAAAATGCGGTCCACATAACTGTACATCTGCCTGCACTCGGCGAAATCCTGAAGCACGTCACCCAGCTGCCGGATAATAAAATTCTTCTCTTTGTACATGGAACAGAAAGCGCAGGTGTTGTGGCTGCAGCCCAGTGTCACCTGAACGATCAGGCTGTAAGCCTCGCTGGGCGGTCTGTAGACGATTCCGTAATATCTCACTGTCTTATTTTCCTTTCCCGATCCTGTAATCCCATCAGATGCCTGCCACCTTCTTTGCCGATCGCCTATTGTAGATTCAAGGGCAGGCACAGACACATCCGATGGCAGCATTTTTTGACTCTTATGTAATTATTTTAATTCTTACGCATTTTTTTAACTCTTGCGAAAAAGAATTCAGCTCTTATGAAAACAGTTTTCAGTTCTTATGAATAATAGTTTTCAGCTCTTTTGAAAAATAGTTCTCAGCTCTTATGAAAAATAGTTCTCAGCTCTTATGAAAATAGTTTTCAGCTCTTTTGAAAAAAAAGAGGAAAATCTCCGATATCTTCATTATATGAATAGTCGGAAATATGTCAAAAACAAAGACTCTGCCGGGGTACCGGCGCAGGCCGGCCCCCGGCAGGGTCTTTACTTATAGAACTGCCTGTGTATTATCTTTTGTTTTGCGGAGGACACAGGCCTGCGAGGGCAGAGGCCGGAAGGGCGGTCTCTGCCCTGTTCTTGCAATTATTTCAGGTCTTAAGATTATTTCAGGCTAGTACTATTTCAGGTTCTATAATATTTCAAATCCTGAAATTTTACCGGTCTTAAGATCACTTCAGGTTGTTGCTCCTGTCATATCTCTTGCCGCCCCAATAGATGCGTGTGGCGACTTCGGCTTTGTCAGGAAGCTCGACGCCTTCCATGACGTATTTGAGGAAAGTCTCAAAACCGGCGCGGTCGACGATATAGCCGATATGCTCCTTGCCTTCAATGGCTTCTTTGTCGATGTATTCTTCGGCAAAGGCGTAGCAGTTCTTGACGATCTTGAGTATGCTCTCTTCGTCAGCCCACTTGATGAAGTCTTCCGCAAGGCGGGGGTTCTGCTTGCCGGTGCGGCCAAGCAGGACGAGGCGGAAGTAGTGCTCTTTGCTCCTGGTCCATGCGCGGGTCGGGCAGTAGGTGACGCAGACTCCGCAGCCGATGCAGAGATTGGTGTCGCGCTCGATCTTGCCGTTGACGACTTTCAGGGCGCCGACAGACCGCTTGTTGCAGTATTTGACGCACTGTTCGCAGCCCACGCAGCGGTCGGGGTCGTACTGGGGCTCGGTCATGCCGATGATGCCGAAGTCGTTCATGCGGACTTTGCCGCAGTCATTGGAGCAGCCGGTGAAGGCAACTTTCATGTGCAGGTTGTTGGGGAAGATGAGTTTATCCATCTTCCTTGCGAAATCTGTGGTGTCATAGCAGCCGAAAGGACAGAGGCGTTTGCCGGGGCAGGCCACGACATTTCTGGTACCCGCCGCGGGATAGCCGCCTTCAAACTCTTCCTGGTTGACGCCGGAATCGTCAATAATGAGCTGAAGCTCTTTGTTGACAGCGTCCATATCTTCCATCTTGATGCCGGGGATCTCGACGCCCTGGCGGTTGGTGATGAAGATGGTCCCGTTGCCGTATTTTTCAGCAATCTCCGTCACGCGGACCATGGCTTTCGCGTTGATCACGCCGCCGGGAATACGAACACGGGAGGCGGTCTCGCCTCTCACCTTGGAGTAGCGAAACGCATTCTTTTTAAGCTTTTTTAAATTTATATCCATACCCATATGTTATTTCCTCCATGACGGTCAGTCTGCAGCAGGGGCCTGCCGGGCAGCCGCTTTCCTGTACAGGCGGCGCCTGAAAAGACAGGTGCTGTATCAGGGGTTCCCTGCGGATATCCCCGGGTTCATACTGCAGGCTTCGCGGCGTTTAGTCGATCATGTCCTTGCTGACGGTGTAGTTAAAGACAGGGCCGTCCAGGCAGACGTATTTCTCTCCTATGCGGCAGTGTCCGCATTTGCCCAGGCCGCAGCACATTTTGCGCTCCTGGGAGACCCAGATGTTTTCTTCTTTGAAGCCCTTCTGGAGAAGTCCCATGACGGAGAAACGCATCATAGGCGGAGGACCTACAACGACTGCCTGTGCTTTTTCGACATCGCGGATCGGCACTTCGGGGATGAACTTGGTGACAAGACCGATGTTGCCCTCATAGCCTTCGGGTGCTCCGTCAACCGTGAGGATCAGATCCAGCCTGTCCGCCCAGTTCTTGAGGTCGCTTCTGAACAGCATATCGTCGGGGCTCTTGAAGCCGACGATGACGTGCTTGTCTTTGGCGTCCTTAGTCAGGGAAAGCGCCTCGATGACGCCGCGGACAGGGGATACGCCCGTGCCGCCGGCGACGACGATGACTTCACCGTCCTTATAGAGCGAGACATCAAATCCGTTGCCGTAGGGGCCGCGCATGAGAAGGCTCTGTCCCTCATATTTTTCAAATACTTCACCGGTCACACGTCCCACTTTGCGGATTGTGAGATCGACGAAGTTCTCTCCGATACCGCTGACAGAGATCGGGGCTTCGCCGTATTTGGGCATGGAGACTTCAAAGAACTGGCCGGGCTTTACATCGCCGACAAACTCCATGCGGAAGGTGTACTCTTTCTGTGTGTGCCGGATCACTTCCAGAATCTTGGAGGGAAAAGGCACGTAGGGGTTATCCTGCATGTTCATGGACACATTCGCTGCTCCCATTATTTCACCTCCTTTGCTGCTGCCTCTTCCTGCACGGCCTTGTTGACCTTGTTGATGCAGGCAGAGAAGGAAATGTACTCAGGGCAGATCGCATCGCAGCGTCCGCAGCCTACGCACATCTGATAGCCGAAGCGTTTCTTGAAATCGTAAATCTTGTGCAGAACCTTGAAGCGCATGCGCTCGCCCTTGGAGCGTCTGTACTGGCCGCCTCCGGCGACGTTGGTATAGCCGTCGACCATACAGGAGGCACCTACTCTGCGGCGCTCGCCGACCTTGCCGTTGTCCGTATAGAAGACGTCCTGCATGGTGTAGCAGGTGCAGGTGGGACATGCGAAGTTGCAGCGGCCGCAGCCTATGCAGCGAGCACTGTACTCGTCCCAGACGGCATTCTTGTAAATACTGTTGGGGATCTGATCCGGAATTGTGACGCGGGTCTGATTTTCAGTCACATATTCGGGCTCTACATCCTGCTGAGCCTGGCTGTTGGCGGAGAAAATTCCGTCCAGGGAGCTGTCAAGGACATTGCATTTGAATCCCTCCCCGGTCTTGTCCAGGGAGAAGAGGTAGCCTTCGGTCGTCCGGTTTGTGCCCATATCCACGCAGAAGCAGTCAGCGCCGGACTTGGGACATCCCAGAAGGACAAAATGGACGCGGTCGCGGATTTCTTTGTAGAAGGGATCCGCGAACTTGTTGTCAAGATAAATCTGGTCGAGGCGCTTCACGGCGTGCATGTCGCAGCTTTTGAGGAAGATGATTGCTTCGCCGGGATCGCGGTCCGCTGTCTTGACCTCATTCTCTGTAAAGAAAAAGAGTGTCTCGGAGAGCGGGGTCAGGATCTCTTTGAATGCATAGTCCGACTTCTGTCCCAGTTCGATCTCATCGACGGACTTTACGAAGTCGTAGCGTACGACATCCGTGTCGGTAAATCTCCCCTCGCCGACTTTGCGCACGGGAGCGTAGAGCCTGTATTTTTTTCCAAGCTCGGACAGGACCCGGTCAAAGCCCTCTTTTGTCAAAATATAACCCACTTTCAGTACCTCCATTTCTGGAGCGCTTAGGCGCCCCGGGCGTTTGGAAGAAATCCCGCAGGGATTCCTTCGATTGGATAGTTCCGGTCTGTCGTCCGCCGACGGCTCCCATCAGCCGCGGGGCTGCTTCTTCAGGAGCATGCGGGTGAACATCAGGATGACATAACCGACCAGCATAGTGGTCAGGAAGATCTGAAGACCGACCAGCTGAGTCACGGCATTGCCGAGCGCCGCATTTCCTGCCACGTCATTCAGGTAACCCGCCATCTTCTGGGAGGCGACTACGCCGATGGCCATAGGGAAGGTCAGGCCGGCAAATCCCGGATAGAACTGGAAGGAGAAGAAATCCGGGAGTTTGATGATGATAAAGAGAAGCGATGCCAGCACACACACATACATGAGTGTCAGCAGGGCCTTGTTGGGCGTGCCGTAGACATTGATCAGGCTGACGACGCAGAGACTGCAGGGCGCCAGCAGAACAGCCATGGTGTGATAAGCGGCATTTTTGATCTCCACCTTCATGAGGCGCCAGAGCATAAAGGGAAGCAGTACCAGGTAGATGATGCAGCCGTAGATGGTGATCACCTTGAGAATGGGAGCGGCGTTCATTTTACCGCCGGTGACGCAGGCGACCATCCAGCCGTTGTAGGTGACGAACCAGCTGGGCATCATGTTGATAAAATCCTTTTTCGAGATGATTTTGCCGAAAGTGTGCTTAATGGTGAATACAATTATGTGCACACAGTGAATGGCAACAGCAATAAACCAGATGATACGGCCGAAGCCGAATCCCATTTCATAATAAAAACTTCCCAGAACCATGAGTACCATGCAGAAGGCGCCGTAAAGGCTGGAAGGGATCGTCTGGTCATACTCCTTGATACAGGTTCCGGAGTAGAGGGCGATCTTGAGGATGTAGCAGATGATAAAAACGGTTCCGATAGCCATAATGAGCCAGCGCAGCCAGACAAAACCAAGACCGCCGTAGACATTGCCCAATGTCAGGAAACTCAGCATTGTGGCAACTGCAGGTACAGGTATTTTTTCCAATCTTTCCATACGTTTAACCCTTTCAAAAGCGCCGCAGCGCTTTGTATATGAGCGGGCAGGGAGAATTTCCTTATAGGCCGATCCTCCCTTGCAGCCGCTCAACATCCCCTTATGTTTTTGTTTTTTTGCAATGCAGACATTGTATTTTTTACTGACTTTGTATTGTTATTGACTTTGTATTGTTACTGACATTGCATTTTTACTGACATTGCATTTTTGGTTTTGCGGTACTGTGAACCGCAGTAAAGTTTTTTCAAGCGTCAATCGTAGTAGAACTCGTAAGAGTTGTCGCGGATGTGGAAGAAATCGGAGTAGTCTATATCAAACAGAGGCTTTTTGACCTTGCGCACATCGATCTGGCGGGCGATCATCTGCTGCAGAACACCGCCGTAGGCAAGATCTCCCTGAAGCAGTGCGCCGATGATCTTTCCGTCTTTGTGCACGATCTTCTTGTAGACGTCTCCCTTGCGGTAGGTTTCGACCTTGATGGACTCATCCGCGGGATCGGGATTGACATTGCCCAGGGACATGGTGGAAATGTCAAGGAAGCGCATGGTGGACTTGCTGGCAAAGAAGTCCGTCATCTTCTCTTTGACGCCCGCCATATTGGCAGCCGCGATCATTCCCTCTTTGACGGCGACAGGCCAGATGGGGCTCAGGCCGGAGACGTCGCCGGCGCCGTAGATATCAGGGTCATTGGTCCTGCCGGTCTCATCGTAGACAAGACCTGTCCGGGACAGCTCGAGGCCGGAATCCTGCAGGAATTCGACATTGGAGCGCACGCCGGCGGTGACGACGAAGAAGTCGCAGGGGATCACGGTGCCGTCGCTGAGAACAACCGCGGTGATCTCATGCTTTTCATTGATCTGCACTTCATTGACGCCGACTCCGTAGTGCTGTTCCACGCCGCGTGCCGCAAAGGCGTCGATATAGGCTTTGGCAGCTTCCGGGTCCAGCTGTTTGTTGAGAAGCCAGCCCGCGAAATCACAGAGGACGACTTTGACGCCGAGCTCAAGGAAGCCGGTGGCACAGTCGATGCCGACCAGGCCGGAACCCAGGACAACGATGTTCTTTTTGGTCTTCGCGACCTCTTTGAGGACTTCAATATCGTCGATGTTGCGGAAACCGATCATATTGGGGGAACCCGCCATGTTTTTGATCGGGGGGAAGAAGGTGTGGGAGCCCGTGGCGATCAGAAGCTTGTCATAGCTCTCCCTGCTGCCGTCGTCCAGAATGACTTCCTTTGCGGCGCGGTCCAGGCCGGTCACCTCGATGCCCTTTTTCCAGTTTACCCTGTAGAGCGTCTCAAAATCCTTCTCGACAAAGCGGAGGCGCTCCAGGCTTCTCTTACCTGCCAGATACTCGTGCAGGATACAGCGCGAATAAATATCCTTGTCCTTTGAGATCAGGACGATTTCGGCTTCTTTATCATATTTGCGCAGCTCACGGATTCCGTTGACGCCCGCGGCGGAGGATCCGATCACAACATATTTTTTCATATATTCTCCTTTCACTTACGGAAGCATGAGGCCGGGGCAGGGACTGGGTCAGATAATCAGCGGGTCCGGATCACGGTTATCCCCGGATCCGGTCTGAAACACATATATCTGCTGTCACCCTGCCTCTTCCTTATTCCTTCACTTCCTCAAGGGTGATCGCATGCATCGGACATTTCTCCACACACATAGGATTGGGTGTCTTGCCATCTTCGCTTCTGTGCACGCACATGTTGCATTTCATGATTTCACGGAAATGGATGCTGTCAGGTTTCAGGATGCCGAAGGGACAGGACATGACGCACATGTAGCAGCTGGCGCACTGCTCCTTGTCGTAAGTGACAAAGCCCGTTTCGGGATCCTTTTTCATGGCGCCGGTCATGCAGGTATAAACGCACTCGGGATGGTTGCAGTGCCGGCAGAAGATCGGGGCCGGCTTGGTCTCGCTGTCGATGACGACACGGTTGCGCGCGTCGCCGCTCTCTGTCTCATGGCTGACCACGCAGGCGGTCACGCAGGTGAGACATCCTATGCAGCGGCTGCGGTCAATCTTTATTCTATACATAAATCGCAGGCCTCCTCTCAAACCTTTTCAAAGCGGCAGGTTCCGCCTTTGTAATTGGGCTCTCTGGAATACTTGTCGTAGCTGGAAGGTGTCAGCTTGTTGCACTCGATGTAGTGGATCGGAGCATAGAGCTGGTCATAGGGAACATTGTCAGTCACTTTGACATAGAAGACTGCGTTCTGTCCGTTCACGGAATAGACGCGGACCTGGTCCATCTCATGTACGTCGTTTTCCTCCGCCATCTTGGTGTTCATGTAGAGGTAGGCTTTCTTGAGGGAGACGTCCTCGACGAACTTGACTTCCTTGGTGCGGCTCTGGGTGTGCCACTGGCCGACGGTTCCGCGCCCTGTGTTGTAGATGAGGGGGAATTCCTCGGTCTGTACATAAGGATTATCCAGAAGTTCCTCAAAGAGGAAATTGGCCTTTCCGTTTGGTGTAAAGAAGACACCGTCGGAATAAAGTCTGCGCTGGTCGTCCGCAAACTCGGCCTCCCTTCCTTCGGGATAAGGCCACTGGCGGCCCTTGGAGTTCTCCAGTTCATTCCACTTCACGCCGCTGAAGTCACAGGGTCTGCCCCTGGAGATATCCCTGAGCATGTTGAAGCACTGCTCGGGAGTCTCCCAGCGTTCGATGGCGCTGCCCATGCCGAGGGCTTTGGCTACGCCGAGAATGCATTCGTAGTCGGAAATCTCGTTCTCTCCCCGGGGGAGGACCGGGCGCATGGCGGACATGCGGCGCTCCAGGTTGATGTAGGTTCCGGCCTTTTTGATTCCGGGAACGACGGGGAAGTAGACTGTGGCGTCCTCCGCGCTCTCGATGTTGTCATAAATATCCTGGACGACAAAGAGCTCCAGCTTCTTCGTCGCCTCCGCGAAGGTCTCATTGTTGGTCCAGCTGTGGCGGGGATTGGTGCAGAGGATCCACAGGCCCTTGATCTCTCCGGCATTGATGCCTTCGACGATCTTGTTGTAGGGAATGGTGGGTTTCTTTGCCATCAGGTCCGGATCGATCCCGATGATATCCGCCAGTCTCCTGCTCTCGGCTTCATCCGTGAAATCTCCGCCGCCGAACAGGCAGGTCGTGTTGGAGAAGAGACGGGAGCCCATGGCGTTGCACTGTCCCGTGATGGAGTTGCCGCCGGTACCGGGCTTTCCGATATTGCCGGTCATCAGAGCCAGGTTCATGATGGCGCGGGCTGTGGTCACTGCCTCATAGCCCTGGTTGACGCCCATGGTCCACCAGAAGGAGACCGCCTTGCCCTTGTGGATCAGGGAGGCGAGCTCCATGATGCGGTCCTCGCTGATCCCTGTTGCCTGAGCCCCGCGGGAGATCGGGAACGCCTTCACGAACCGGGCGAACTCATCAAACTTGTTGGTGTGGGCCTCGATAAACTCATGGTCGATCCAGTCGTTTTCGATCAGGATGTTGGCCAGAGTATACATGAGTGCCAGGTCGGAACGGGGACGGATCTCATAGTGATAATCCGCGTTCATTGCCGTCTCGGACCTTCTGGGATCGATGACGATGATCTTATGTCCGGGCACCTTGTTGTTGCGGACACGCCCCCAGATGATAGGATGGGCGACGACCGGATTGGCCCCGATAAAGATTAATGTATCGGAAAGTTCCAGATCCTGAAGTGTATAGCCGGGAGCATCATAGCCCAGGGTTCCCTTGTGGGCGACCGCAGCGGAAGCCATGCAGAGTCTCGTATTGCCGTCAACGTTAGTCTGCAGATAATTGCGCATCACATGCCCGAAGATGGCGAACTCCTCCAGCGTGAGCTGTCCGGTAGAGATGCCGGCGACGCTCTCCCTGCCGTATTTCTCCTGCAGTTCTTTAATCTTCCCGGCCACATGATTGAAGGCCTGATCCCAGCTGACTTCCTTCATGGAACCGTCTCCCTGACGGATTTTGGGAAGCGCTCCGGGCTTGACCGTGGTCTGCTGTTTGCTCAGCGAGAGCCCCTTGATGCAGCTGAACCCGTCATTGACAGGATAGCCCTTCGTGGGTACTGTGCGAACAATCTTACCGTCCTCCACATAGAAGTCCAGATTACAGTCGATCGCACAGAAATTGCAGGTCGATTGCACTTTTTGCATACTTTCACCTCCATGGCTGAGTGCCGCAAACTACTCTACTTTTTCCATAGTTTATTTGCATTTATAGTTTCAAAGAAACTATGATTCGTCAGTTTGTACAAGCTAACAGGCATAGTTTCCCCTGTTTTCTGTTAAATTTTACTATAAATCAATTCAGGAAACTGTTGCACATGCAACTTTTTTGGTTATAATTAATGCGAATCACAAATGACATCATGATTATTTTCGTCAATACAATACATGATTAAACAGTGGGCAGGCGGCCGCAAAGACGGATATGCCCGCATATCCGTTCTTACGGACATTTGCGGGCCGCCGGGTCATGACCACACATATGCCCCCCTGATCCGCCTTCCCGCTGCAACAGATAATGGAGAAAACTTATGCCAAATGCCAGAATCACTGATATTGCCTGTCTGCCCATCTTCAACGAGATCAGTTCTGCCGACTGCACTCTCCTGTTCGAATGTCTCGGCATCCGGATCCGCCGGTTCAAAAAAGATGATTATATTGTTCTCCACAATGAACTCGAGGGAAATGCGGGCATTGTGATCGAGGGAAGCGTAAATATTTATAAAGAAGACATCTGGGGAAACCGCACCTTGATCTCCTATCAGAAGGAAGGAGGCCTCTTTGGAGAAAACCTTCCTCTGAAAAAAACGGACAGAGAGATAGAGACACTGAGCCTTTCCTTCGTCTGTACCTCACCATCCCTGGTGCTGTTCCTCCCGATTAAAAGGATCCTGCACCCCTGCAGCCAGTCATGTCCCTTTCACCACACGCTGGCCCAGAACCTGTTCAATATGGTTGCGGACAAGAACCGGAACCTGATGGAAAAAATAGAAATCATCTCCCGAGGTTCTGTGCGGGACAAGATACTCTCCTATCTCTCCATGGAAGCCCGGCACCAGAGAAGTCCATCCATCGATATTCCTCTCACCCGGACCGAGCTGGCGGAATATCTGTGTGTCAACCGAAGCGCCCTGTCGCGGGAGCTCTCCGCCCTGAAGAATGAAGGAATCATCGACTTTAAAAAAGAACATTTCGAAATACACGTCTCCAGGGAATTCTGATGCCGGCGGACCGGATCCGCAATGCGATCTTAATCTGCCCCTGGCCAATCTACTGTTTTCTGCCTGCTTTAAGCCCTCTCAGGAGGGCTTTTTTAATGCGATTCTATTTAGCCTGCCTTAATTCTGCGTACTTTCGGCATGTCAAGTGCCTCTTTTTAATGCCATTTTAATGTTGGACTCCAGCTTTTTAACCCTCTTTTAACGCCTTCTGACGGATAATATCATCAATAAGGCAGAGGCAGCCAACCCGCCTTCTGCCTCCCCCGGCCGGTCCGTGTCCGCCTTAAGGAGGAATACTGCATTACGCAAGCCGTGTCAGAAATAAGTCAGCCCCCCGCGGGGGCGAGTTTTTCCGAAGATTCTTCCGGTCTTTTGCGGCATTGCGCCTGCTGTCCTCCTGCCGGGGCAGATTAAGTGCAGACAAGGCCGCCGGCCGTTTTCCTGACACCATCAGTGAGGACATCTTAAATGTTGAACATAAGAGTATATATTCAGGATCGTCTGACTTCGTTCCGGATTATCCTGCTCAGCTTTGTTTTCCTGATACTGGCCGGGGCCATTCTGCTGGCTCTGCCCTTTGCCTCCACCACCAGCGGGGGAGTTCCTTTTTTGAACGCGCTCTTTACATCGACCTCGGCGGCCTGTGTGACGGGTCTGGTCGTCTACGACACCGCGACAAAATGGACCCTCTTCGGCAAGATCGTCATTATGATCCTGATCCAGATCGGAGGACTCGGTGTCGTCACCGCGGGTGTCGCGATCGTCACGTTCACCGGAAAACAGGTCGGCCTGGTTCCAAGGATCGTAATTCAGGACGCGGTCTCAGCCCCCCAGATCGGCGGAATCATCAGGTTCATGAGGTTTCTCGTGACAGGTACCTTCTGTATCGAGGCTGCGGGCGCCATCTGCCTGCTCCCGTTTTTCGTCGGAAGGTTCGGCCTTCCGCGCGGTGCAGGATATGCCGTATTCCATTCCGTCTCGGCTTTCTGCAATGCGGGATTTGACCTGATGGGTGTAGAGGAGCAGTTTTCTTCGCTGACTTCATGTGCTGCCAATGTCACAGTCAATGTAACGATCATGCTCCTGATCATCCTGGGCGGAGCCGGATTCCTCACATGGAATGATCTTTTGAAAAACCGCTTCCGGCTGAGAAAACTCCGCCTGCAGACCAAGCTCATACTGGCGTCGACCGCAGTCCTGATCCTGCTTCCCTTCCTGTTCTTTTATTTTCTGGAATTCCGGGGACATTCAGGCATCGAGAGACTCATGCTCTCCCTGTTCCAGAGCGTGACGCCCCGTACAGCGGGCTTCAATACCTTCGATTACGGACAAATGAGTGAAAACGGCTGGCTGATCACGATCTTTCTGATGATCATCGGAGGTGCCCCGGGTTCAACCGCCGGTGGTATGAAGGTCACCACGATGGCGGTGCTCATTATCTCGGCAGGTGCCTATCTCAGGCGCAGAACTGACGTCAACTGCTTCCGCAGAAGAATCGACCAGGATGTCATTCACAACGCGATTGCTCTCCTGACCCTCTACATCTTTCTCCTTTTGGGAGGAACCATGCTGGTCTCCAACATAGAGGGGCTTCCCGTACTGCCGTCCATGTTTGAATGCGCCTCCGCGCTCGGCACAGTCGGACTCACCACCGGGATCACGACAGGCCTTTCCGCTTTCTCCAGGATCCTTCTGATCTGCTTTATGTTTTTCGGACGAATCGGAGGACTCACACTCGGATATGCTCTCGCCTCCTCTGTCAGGCAGAACACCGGAAGACTTCCCGCAGAAAATGTGTCTTTGGGTTAAACCCGGCGGGTCAATGTCAGTGGATCGATTTCAGCATGTTATTAACAGGTTAATATCAGTGGATTGATTTCCGTAGATTGATTTCAGCGGATTAATAATTCAGGAATGGATTAATAATACAGGACCTGTCCCGGCACACAAAAGGCGGGCAGGAAGACCGGAGGAAATATATGAAAACCGTACTTGTTATAGGCGCAGGAAGATTCGGCAGCTTCGCAACCATCAAACTGCATGATCTGGGACATCAGGTCATGGTCGTAGATCATGACGAAAACCGTATCAACCGTCTCCTTCCCTATGTCTCCGACGCGAGGATAGGCGACAGCACTGAGGAGACTTTTATGAAGACTCTGGGGGTCGCGAGCTACGACTTATGTATCGTGTCAATCGGAGATGATTTCCTCAGTTCCCTTCAGACCACCTTCACACTAAAGGAACTGGGGGCAAAAAAAGTGGTTGCCAGGGCAACCAGCAGCAGACAGGAAAAGTTTCTGCTCCGCAATGGAGCGGATGCCGTCGTCTTTCCCGAACGGGAACTGGGTTTCTGGACAGCCATACGCTTCAGTTCCGATAACATTTCCGACTATGTCGAACTGTCAGACGGGTACGCAATCTTCGAGATCAACGTCCCGGAGAGATGGAGCGGCAAATGTGTGGGAGACCTGGATGTCCGCAGAAAGTACCATATCAATATTCTGGGTGTCCGGACGGACGGAAAATCACCTGCCTACAGCCGCTACGCGAACGGAGTTCCCTCAGAGCACACCAAAAAGACAATGAACATGGATGTGCGCTTTGATACCATGCTGCACCATGGAGATACCCTCCTGGTTCTGGGAATGCCCGCACATATCCAGAAGCTTCTGTAAAGAAATTAAGTAAACGCTTTTTAAAAAGCATATAGAAAAACGTATGGATAAACGCTTATCCGCAAACTATTCAGGGAGGAGAAAATCATGTCGCACATTCTGACTCTAATTGCCGAAAATATTTTTGTCATCATCGGCTTCGCTTTATACGGCGCTTTGGTGTATTATATGTTTACGAGAGTGCTGAACAGACACTTCGGTAAAAAGCGCCCAAAGTCCAATGCCAAAGACACTGCTTCCAGGAAGAATTTTTCCAAACATGTGGTCGGTCAAAGCAAATTTGCCGGAAATGATTTTTCCAACCTTTCATCATGACTTTTCATCATGACTTTTCATCATGAAGTCATCATGATGGCAGTGTGCGATGTACGAGGCACATATGAACCATTCCGAGTTTAAAAAAAGCAAAAGTGATAGAAGCTTGCAGGGCGGGGGCTCTCCCCGCCCTGTCGTCATGGTCTGCCTGTCTTCTTCTCCCAGCAACAAGCGTGTGATCCGGACCGCGGCAAGGACTGCTTTTCCCTTCTCCCCGGAGCACCGGGCTGACTTGCCTGCGGAACTTCAGATGCCGGAATCCGGCTCAGCAGGGTATTCAGCCGATGATTTTACCGTGAATGCTGACGCGGGCACTTATTCCGGGGCTCCCATCGCCCTCTTTATCAGCAGGACAGGTAAAGAACCCAATGAGGATTCTCTTCTGCTTGAAAACATCCTCTACGCCAGGGAAAAGGGATTTGAAATCCACACCTTCATCGGCAATGACGTGCCGCTCGCGATCGCCGAATACGCCAGGCACATCGGCGTGACCGACCTGTTTCTGGGCTACAGCCCGCCATCCTTCTTCTTTCAGGCGAGAAGACCCATCAATGAGCGGCTGCTCAACTATCTGCCGACAGTTGACATACATATCATCCCGGATCCGGCTTCTTCGGCATATCCCGAAGCAATCAGGGAGAACAGGGAAAAGCTCTCCTGGGACCCCAGGGATCTGCTGAGTGTTCTGGCAGTCATGGCTGCAGCGACTTTCCTGTCCTCAGCCTTCTACCATTCGCGATTCAGCAACTCGAATATCGTCACGGTCTATATCCTGGCGGTGCTGATCGCGTCCGTCATGACTTCCAGCCGTCTCTACGGCCTGCTGGCAGCTGTCCTGTATGTTCTTTTGTTCAATTTTCTGTTTATTGAACCAAGATTTACGCTACTGGTATATGACGCTACTTATCTGGTGACCTATCTGGTGACGATCGTCGCCGCCCTGATCACCGGTACCGTTACTATCCGGATGAAAAATATCGCCAGTCTTTCCGCGGAGAATGCCTATCAGGCTAAAATACTGCTGGACACCTCCAATCAGCTGGAAATGGCATCGGACAGCAGCGAGATCATCCGTACCACAAGCAGGCAGCTGGTCCATCTGCTCAACAGAGCGGTTCTGTTTATCCCATTCCCGCTCGATGGCACCGGCGCTTTTGAAATCCCGTCAGGGAATCCCCTCATTTTTCACGAAGGAGAAGACAGGGATCATTTCACTACCCCCGGGGATTCCGGAACCCCGCTCATTTTTACCGCGGGAGAACAGACAATCCCCGCCTCTGTCTTCGAATCCGAGGCGGAAGCCATGCGGTGGTCCGTCGAAAACTGTCATCAGTCGGGAGCCTTCACCTCACACTATCCTGAGTGCAGCTGCCGCTACCTCAGTGTCTATTCCGGAGAAAACCGTTTCGGTCTGATCGGGATTTCCATGAACGGACGCCCTTTCACCGATTTTGAAAACACCATCCTGCTCTCCATTGTCCATGAGTGCACGATGGCTCTGGAAAACGAACGCATGGGTGAAGAGCAGCGAAAAGCGGAGATTCTGGCCGAGAACGAGAGGCTGCGTGCAGGACTTTTGCGCTCTCTGTCACATGACCTGCGCACTCCCCTGACCTCCATCTACGGGAACGCGTCCAACCTGCTCAGCTACGATAAAGATCTTCTTCCCGAAGAAAAGGAAAAAATTTACAGCGATATTCTGGAGGATTCCGGATGGCTGAACTCTCAGTTTGAAAATATCCTGTCCATGACCCGGCTGGAGAGCAGCAGCGGCCTTCAAAGGACTGTCGAAAACATGGAAGATGTCATCGAAGAGAGTCTCCGGCACATCTCTCCCCATCCTGACCATACAATCTGTTTTGACAGCACTGATCAGGACCTCTTTGTCGTCATGGATCCCAGGCTGATCATGCAGGTTATGGTAAATCTGCTGAACAACGCGATCAAATATACCCCCGCCGGCTCCTCCATCCACGTGCGCATGAATCAGGACGGAGATATGGTCTACGTCGAAGTCGCCGACAACGGCCCCGGCATTCCGGATGAAGACAAGCCTCATGTATTCGAACTGTTTTACACAGGAACACGCGTCCTGGAGGACAGTTACCGCAGTATGGGGATCGGCCTCAATCTCTGCGCCATGATCATCCATGCCCACGGAGGGGAAATCGAAGTATACGACAACAATCATCCTCCCGGGGACGGCAGCGCGGATCCTCCTCACGGAGCAGTCTTCCGCTTTACTCTTCCTGCCGCGAAGATTCCTCTCCCGGAATGATTCCGGCTGACTCTTTCCGGGAACTTTGCCGCAAAAAAGCTTCTCTATTCCTCTCCCGGAATGGGCCCGGCATCTCCTTGCCGGAATTCTGCGGCATTAGCTCAAAACAATCAGGTCCCGCCCGCGAGTCCTGCGCGATGAAAAATATACTCGAAAGGAATTATTGCCATGAATGAGATGAAAATACTGGTGGTTGAAGACGACAGGTCGGTATCCAATCTCATTACAACCACATTGAAGATCAACCATTACGCATACATTGCCGCCTCAACAGGGAACGAGGCCATCTCCCTGTGCGCCTCACATCACCCGGACCTGATCCTTCTGGATCTGGGCCTGCCGGATATCGACGGGATCGAGGTGATCCGGACTGTGCGCTCATGGTCAGAAGCGCTGATCATTATCATCAGCGCGCGCGGTGAGGACAGCGACAAGATCATGGCCCTTGACAGCGGGGCCGACGATTATCTGACAAAGCCCTTTTCCATCGAGGAGCTTCTGGCCCGCATAAGGGCTGCCCAGAGGCGCATGAAATATCTCTCCTCCGGCAGTGAAAAGACACCGGTATTCGTCAACGGAGACCTCACGATCGACTACGCCTCCAGGCAGGTCACCCTGGCGGGAAAAGAAGTGAGGCTGACAGCCATAGAATACCGTCTGCTGACTCTTTTGGCCGGAAATGTGGGAAAAGTTCTGACCCACTCCTATATCATAGGAAAAATCTGGGGCGGAGGTGTGGATACGGATATCATTTCACTCCGTGTCTACATGACTTCCCTGCGCAAGAAGCTCAAGGCTGCCCAGCCGGGTTTCAACCTGATCGAGACCCATATAGGAATCGGTTACCAGATGGTCCGCGTGCAGGATTCATGACCGTTTTTTATATATTTTTATATATTTCTCCCGGCCCGTGTCACATGCCGGTCAGAGAGTAACAAAAAAAGGATAATCTTAGACAAAAAAATCACAAAAGCTATTGCATTTTGGCAGAATAGTTAGTATGCTAATTATTAGAAATTCAATTGACGCCGGGCGGCTGAAAGTCCGGCACTATGCACACATTTTTTATGAGGAGGCATAATATGGTAAGCTTTCAGTTGACAGACGAGCAGAAGGATATGCAGGAACTTTTCCGCAAATTTGCTCAGGAGCAGGTTGCCGCAGCAGCAGAGGAAATGGATGAGAATGAGAAGATGAACATGGGCCTTGTTCAGCAGATGCAGGAGCTCGGCTTCTTCGGCATTCCTTTCTCAGAGGAAATCGGCGGCACAGGCATGGACGTTCTGACCTACACTCTGATGATGGAAGAGATCTCCAAGGTCGACGCCAGCACCAGCCTGACCCTTTCTGTTCACACTTCTCTTTGCGCGGGCATCATCGATGAGTTCGCAACTCCCGAGCAGAAAGAGAAATGGCTTCGTCCCCTGGTTGATGGTTCCAAGGTCGGCTGCTTCAGCCTGACAGAGCCCAATGCCGGATCCGACGTTGCAGGTGCTACCACTTCCGCAGAGCAGGATGGCGACTACTACGTAATCAACGGCGCCAAGATCTTCACAACCAACTCCGGTTTCGCTGATACCTTCCTGGTATTCGCTCTTACCGACAAGTCCGTCCCCGCTCACAAGGGAATGACTGCATTCCTCGTTTCCAAGGAAACTCCCGGTGTCGAAGTTCAGCCCGACATCAAGCGTATGGGTATCCGCGGCGCTTCCAACGCTGAGGTTTATTACAACAACGTCCGCGTCCACAAAGACGACATCCTTGGCGGCGTAGGCAAGGGCTTCAAGGTTGCCATGAAGGCTCTCGACGGCGGCCGTATCGGTATCGCTGCACAGTCTGTCGGTATCGCTCAGGGCGCTCTTGACGAAGCCATCAAGTACTGCAAAGAGAGAAAGCAGTTCGGCAAGCCCATCACCGCTTTCCAGAACACCCAGTTCCGTATGGCTGAGGATCAGGCAAACATCAACGCAGCCCGTCTTCTGACCTGGCAGGCAGCAGTTGCCAAGGACAACCACGAGAACTACAACTTCCTCGCTGCACAGGCTAAGCTCTTCGCTTCCACCATCGCGAACGATGTCTGCCGTCACGCTGTTCAGTACATGGGCGGCTATGGCTACTGCCGTGAGTACAGTGTTGAGCGCAAGCTCCGCGACGTCAAGATCTGCGAGATCTACGAGGGCACATCCGAAGTTATGAAGATGGTTATGTCCGGTTCCATGCTTCGCTAATCCGAAGAGAGGTTCCGGAGGCTTCCCGGAATACCACTGCTTCAATCCACTTTCGGACAGCATGATAATCCGGACCCGGCAGGCAGACGTTTTCAACAGCTGACTGCTGCATAAGCCTTCCAGTCGATGAATCCTTACCATTACTTCCACTAGTACAGCTTTACTTCCGGTAAAGATTCTCTATGAAAGAAATAAGGACAGGAATGATTCCGCCCGATTTTCCGGGCCCGGAACATTCCTGTCCTTTTCTTTTTTGTTTACCCGGCTGACGCGCCGCCGGAGTGCAGCTCCCTGTTCATTTTTTCGAACTCGCGCAGCTTTTTGATCTCTGCCTCTGTCAGGTTGGAGGGAACCCGGACCTGGACTGTGACAAAGAGGTCGCCGGCAGGAGCGCTGCTTTTCTCCATCTGGATTCCTTTGCCCCTGATCCTGATCTTTTTTCCGGCATCGGTCCCGGGCGGAACCTTGCAAATGATCTTTTTTCCGTTCGGCAAAAGGACCTGAGCCTCTCCGCCCAAAACTGCTGTCGTAAACGGGACATAGACCGTTGTAAAGATGTCCTGCCCTTTCCTTGTAAAATCTTTTGAGGGCTCGACCGAAACTTTGAGGAGAAGGTCTCCCCGCCTTTTTCCGTCTGCCGACATGTGTCCTTTCCCGCGCAGACGGACCGACTTTCCGTCGTCAATACCGGAAGGGATATGGACGCGCAGAGTCTGTGTGCCGCTGCCGTCATCCTTCATCAGACGGATGGTGCGGTCACAGCCCTGAACAGCTTCCGCAAAGGAAATCTTCACAGAAGTCGTCACATCCAGTTCTTCGGGCTGGCTGCCGCCCCCGTAATAGCTGTATGAACTCCCCTGGCTGCTTCCTCCTGCACCCGCACGCCTGAAGCTCCCGTCTGCCGCCCCGCCGGCGCCGGGACCGGAATACCTGAAGCCTCCTGCTCCCCGGCCGGCTCCGGCAGCACCCCCGAACAGGTTTTCAAAAAGGTCGCTGTAATCGGAATCTCCGCCTTCAAAGCTGAAACTGGTGTAGCTGCCGTCCCCGCTGCGGAAAAAGCCGGTCCTGCCGCCTTTGCCTCCACCGAAAGGACCCGAGCCGAAGCCTTCCGCCCCGCTTCCACCGAAATCCCGGAATGAACCGTCGAATCCGTTGAAGCCGCCAAATCCTCCGGCGCCTCCGAATCCGGCCGCCTTCGCTTCACGCATCCGTTTCGCGTATTCCTTCGGATCCATGCCGCTCTCAAAAGCAGCATAGCCAAATTCATCATATATCTTTCTCTTCTCAGGATCTCCCAGAATTGCATTTGCCTCGGAGATATCCTTGAACTTCTTTTCCGCTCCGCTGTCACCCTTGTTCGAATCCGGGTGATATTTTTTTGCGAGTTTTCTGTATGCTTTTTTAATCTGTGCCCCATCCGCCGTGCGTTCAACACCAAGAATGGCGTACAGGTCTTTTTCCTTGGGTTTTCTATATTCTGCCATGATTCTCACCTCCTTTCTGTGAGGAGGAACGTAGTCCCGGACATGGTTTTTGTTTTATCTGTTATATATTTTATATAACACACAAAGTGCAGTCAGTCAAGGATAACTGCGTACGGAATCGCTTTTTCCTTAAACATGGACTGCCTTCTTTTGCTGATCATGTCTTTTTATTGATCATGTCTTTTTATTGATCAAGCCCGGGCGGATCTTTTCTGAACCGCCCGGGCTTTCCCTTTGCTTATAAGACTGAAGTGTCACTGTTTTTAAGTCATCTCCGGTTTCTGTTACACAGGACCGGTATTTTTCTGTTCCCTGTCGGCCTGGGCCGGAAGCTCCTGTTCCCTGTCGGCCTGGGCCGGAAGCTCCTGCTCCCTGTCGGCCTGGGCCGCACGCTCCTGCTCCCTGTCGGCATGGGTAGCACGCTCCTGCTCCCTGTCGGCCTGGGCCAGAAGTTCCTGTTCCCTGTCGGCCTGGGCCAGAAGCTCCTGTTCCTCAGCTGTCAGAACATGTGCGGCGAACAGATCAGGCCGCATCTTTCTGGTCAGCAGAAGAGACTGCTGCAGCCTCCATCTGCGGATCTTTTCATGATCTCCCGATCGCAGGACTTCGGGGACTGCTTCTCCCTCATAGACAGCAGGCTGTGTGTACTGAGGATATTCCAGAAGTCCGTTCTCAAAGGATTCCTCCCGGGTGCTTGCGTCCCTGAGGCTTCCGGGCAGCAGACGGGCGATGGAGTCGATCACGACCCGGGCGGCAGGTTCCCCTCCCGTCAGGATATAGTCGCCGATGGAGAGCTGTTCATCGGCATGCGGATAAATTCGGGCATCCATTCCCTCATAGTGCCCGCAGATGAGGATCAGATGACTCAGCCCGGAAAAGATCCGCGCTTTTTCCTGGGTATATGGGGTTCCCGCGGGACTCATGATCACGATGCGTCTGCGGGAGGCTGCTTCGCCTTCCTTCCCATAGACCACTTCCCCTCTTTCCTTACAGCTGCGCAGGGCGTCCAGGACCGGCTGGCACCGCATCACCATTCCTGCGCCTCCTCCGAAAGGTGAATCATCGATATGCCGGAAGCTTCCCGGTGCATAGTCGCGTATATCCACAATTTCCAGCTCCAGTTCACCCTTGCGAACAGCCCGTGCCAGAACGGGACTGTTTAACAAGTCCTCGAACAGATCCGGCATGATAGTCAGAACAGAAATGCGCATATAATCCTCCCCTCACTGCCCCGCGCACGGATCCTTCGGCTCTGCGAAGCTTCGACAGATTTTGCGCGGTTTTCTGCCAGCCTGCTCCGGGTCCTTTCTGCGCAAGGGACGCTTCGGATCCGGTAATAAAGCGGCCTTTAGCTGATTTCACAGCAGTTCATTCAGATTCCTGCATGCATAGATGATCACAGCAGTTCATCCAGGGCCCTGTATGCATAGATGATCACAGCAGTTCATCCAGGGTCCTGTATGCATAGATGATCACAGCAGTTCATCCAGGGTCCTGCCGTATGCGGGCAGGAAATCCCTGCAGAAATCCCTTACCTCCGGGAGTTCCTCCGACAGAGTATCAATCATAGCCGCTGTGGATACCTTGGCTGTCCTGAATTCCGCATTTCCCGCGTTTTCCTCTTCTATACATTTAATAAGGGCAGCCAGCTTGTCTGCCGCCTTGACAAGGCGCCTGATGTATCTCTCGGAATCGGAAAGATCATCCCCATCCTTTGGCGGAAGCAGGATCTCTTCGAAGGATCCCCTGAGGTCCTCCGGCAGAAGACTGATCAGTCTCTCGGCAGCAGCCTCTTCCACCATGCCATAGGCTTTCCTTATATTGGTGCTGTGATATTTTACAGGAGTGGGCATGTCTCCTGTGATGATCTCGGTCGCATCGTGATAGAGCCCCAACATTGCCGCGCGTTCAGCGTTAAGCTGCCTGCCGTAGCGTATATTTCCGATCACACACAGGGCGTGAGCAATCGAAGCCACCTCGAGAGCATGTTCCGAGAGATTTTCCGGCCGGGAATTTCTCATCAGGGCCCATCTCTCGATATACTTCATCCGTGAAATAGTAGCAAAAAAACTGTACATAAGTGAAAAATCATCCTTCCTGAGACTTCTATGCCCGGTAACGGACAGACATCCCCGCGACCCGGAATCCGGCATTCTTCCAGGGATTTCTATGCCCGGTACCGGACAGGCACAGAGGGGTAAGCCGCTGCCACAGCCTTCCCACCCATAAAAATGGCGGCGTGCCGCTCATCAGCTGACGGTTATAAGTCCAAACAGACCTGCCGCGCAAAAGCAGCAGGCAGGTCATCTGTCATTGATCTTTGAAGTTTCTCACCTTGGTCCGGATTCTCTGCAGGGCATTGTCCGTTGACTTTTCGTCGCGGTTCAGAATATGCGCGATCTCGACATAATTCATTCCTGTCAGATGCAGGTCCAGGACCTCCTTTTCAAAGGGGCTGAGTTCCGACTCAATATGCTCCTGAAGACGGAGGAGATTTTCCCTGTCGATCAGAATCTTTTCGGGATTGAACCCGTAACCGGACGAAAGCAGGGTTCCCTGTTCCTCGGAGACAGAATCCTCCAGCTGTATGCCTGTCTCGCCGCCGGTCTCGCCCCCGTTGTTCACAGGGGCATTGAGTGAGACCGCTGTGTTCAGGGGCATGTGCTTTTTTCTCCCGGAGGCCTGGACTGCAGTGTAGAGCTGGCGGGACACACAAAGCGCCGCGAATGTGGCAAAGCTTGCGTCTCTCCCGCAGTCGTAATCCCGCAGGGCTTTGAAAAGGCCGATCATCCCCTCCTGAATCAGATCCTCGGAGTCTCCTCCCAGTATGTACATGGATCTGGCTCTCTTGCGGACCATTCCTTTATAGCGGCTGATCAGGATCTCGATCGCCCTGCTGTCCTGCTCCCTGGACAGAGCGATCAGTTCATCGTCCTCCAGATTATCGTAGTATTCTTTATTCATATCTTGTGGCTATGACCTCGCGTTCACAAACATGTATGAATAAACCACACATTGCTCCGCATTCCGACGCGGCCGCCTGCCCGCTGTTTATTCATAATCCTTTCTCCGCGGCAGCTTCTCTCTGGCGGACGATCTCATACATCAGAACCCCTGCGGCAACAGACGCATTGAGAGAGTCGATTTCCCCCTTCATGGGAATAGCCGCTGTCATGTCACATTTTTCTTTAACAAGACGGCTTACACCGCTTCCCTCCGCTCCGATCACAAGTCCGATCGGGCCTGTCATGGAAAGTCGGGTCATAGGCGTACCGCCCATATCCGCGCAGACAAACCAGAGTCCGCGTTTTTTGAGTTCATCCATAGTCCGTCCAAGATTTGTCACCTTGACCACAGGTGTGTAGTGGATGGCTCCTGCGGAAGTCTTGGCCGCTGTCGCCGTCAGGCCTGCCGCGCGGTCCTTTGGAATGATGACTCCATGGGCTCCCGCCAGGTTTGCAGTCCTGATGATAGCGCCGAGATTATGAGGATCTTCAATCTGGTCAAGCAGGACAAAGAAGGGATCCTCTCCTTTCTCTGCAGCCCTGGCAAACAGATCTTCCATCTCACTGTATCGAAAAGCCGCAGCCTGCGCGATCACTCCCTGATGCTTTCCGGTCTGGGACATCTGGTCCAGCCTCTGCCGGCTGAGGAAGCGGATCGGGGTGTGCTTCTCTTTAGCCAGTCGAAGCACTGTCTGCATGGCTCCTTCAGCGGGACCCTCCAGCAGGAAAATCTTTTCAATAGTCCTGCCGGCCCGGTAGGCCTCGATCACGGCATTTCTTCCCTCGATCCTGTTCTCGTCCGGTTCCCCGTCACGGAACCCTGTTCCTCTGGAGTCCTCTCTGCGGGAATACCGGTTTCTGTCTTCCTCCTGATCACGGTTCTCTTCCCTGCCGCGGCTTCTCCCGGTCCCGGAATTGCGGAAAGTCTTCTGGCGGTCTTGGGCGTTATTCCGTTCCTTCCTGTAATCTTCTCTTCCGCTCCTGTTCGCGGATCTGTTCGCAGATCTGTACGTATTTCTGTCCTGCATATATTCTATATACCCTTTCGCGCAAGGCGCATCCCTTACGCTCTAACGTTTTCTCAGTTTTTTCAGTTTTTGCCGATTTTCTCATCGACTTACGCAGGGGGACTTTATTTCCGGCTCCCTCGCGTATCGAACTGCGCAGGGGGACTTTATTTCCGGCTCCCTCCTGTATCGGCCTGCGCAGGGGGACTTTATTTCCGGCCCCTCCTGTATCGGCCTGCGCAGGGGGACTTTATTCCAGGTTCCCTCGATGATTGCGGTGAGAATAACCGCTCAAAACATCAGTTCTCCGTTTCTCCTCGCGGTCAGTTCGATCCCCTGCCTGAGGATCTCGGCGATCCTCTCCGTCTCCCCCTGCAGAAACAGATAGCCGCACAGAGTCTCCAGCGCCGTCGCATGCAGATACTCCTCCAGCGAGGCTCCCCTGGCGTGGTGCATGGGATGGGAATTTCTGCCCCTCCGGTATATTTTCTGTTCCTGCGGTGACAGCAGGTCATATACAGCTTTTCCGATCGCCGACTGTTTCCTGGCCTGTACCATTCTGGTCGTCTCATTGTGAAGTTTCTCAGCCTGACGGTTGCCTCTGGCCACCACGGTGGTCCGGATAAACAGGGAGTAGACCGCGTCCCCCAGAAAGGCAAGAGCCAGCGGGGAATAAGTCCGTATGTCCACATCCATTCCGTTCAGGGCAAAGATATCGACCGCTTTCAGGAAATCTTTCCCGTTATCATCAGATTCCGGTTCTGTCCGGTCCTCCCGGTCCAAAGCGCCGGTCTCCTCTTTTTCTGTTTCAATCGGTGATCCTTTACCGAACAGGCTCTCTCCCATCTTACCTCCAAATCTGAACTCCGGCGGACCGTTGGATAAACAGTAAAAACGACCGGTACGCAGGGAATCTGCAGTGTCCGGATGCCGGAATCTTTTCGTCAGCAACAGCCCCGGGCTTGCGCTCCGGGGCTGCTTTTTCCCGTCTCAGGCTGATTATATCTGCACCTCAGGCTTTTCACTTCTGCCTCAGGTTTTTTACGCAGTTTCTGTTTTTCACTTCCGCCTCAGGCCGTTTCACTTTTACTGCAGTTTCTGTTTTTCACTTCCGCCTCAGGCTTTTTTCCACTTGACGCCTTCGCGGGTGTCTTCGAGAATGATGCCCTTGGCCTTGAGCTCGTCGCGGATGGCGTCCGCTTTCGCGAAATCGCGGGCTTTGCGGGCCGCCTGGCGGGCAGCGATCTGGGCTTCGACATAGGCTGCCAGATCGTCATCCAGACTCTTGTCGCGGACAAGGATCAGACCGAACACGTCAGTGAGGACTTCCAGTTCGTCATTGAGCTTCTTGAGGAAGGCAGCGGAAGATTTCTCATTGGCGTTGCTGTTGATCCATTTGACAAGTTCGAAGACCGCGGAAATACCGTCGGCGGTATTGAAATCGTCGTCCATCGCTGTCTCAAACTGAGTGCGGAATGCATCCGCCTGGGTCAGCATGGCCTCTTCATCCCCGGTCAGGGCGTCAGTCTCAGGAGTTCTGCCCGCGCCGGCCGCCTTTTCAAGCAGGAAGCGGAGGTTCTCCGCGCAGTTGACAATGCGCTCGTAGGAAGTCTTGGCGGACTCCATGAGTTCCCTGCTGAAATTCAGGGGACTGCGGTACTGGACAGAAAGCATGAAATAGCGCAGGACCTGTCCGTCGTACTGATCCAGGATGTCCCTCACGGTAAAGAAGTTGCCCAGGGACTTGGACATCTTGCGGTTGTCAATATTGAGGAAGGCGTTGTGCATCCAATAGCGGGCAAATGTGCAGCAGTTGGCTGCCTCAGACTGGGCGATTTCATTCTCGTGGTGAGGGAACACCAGGTCTTCGCCGCCTGCGTGGATATCGATCGTATCGCCGATATACTCCTTGCTCATGACCGAGCACTCGATGTGCCAGCCGGGACGGCCCTGGCACCAGGGGGATTCCCAGAAAGGCTCGCCTTCTTTTTTGGGTTTCCAGAGAACAAAATCAAGCGGATCTTCCTTCTGGTCCTCGCCGGTGACCGCCAGCATGCGCAGGCCTGTCTGCATATTGTCGAGGTCCTTGTGGGAGAGCTTGCCGTAATCCCTGAATCTGCGGGTGCGGTAGTAGACGGTACCGTCCTTTGCCACATAGGCGTAGCCGGTGTCGATGAGCTTCTCGATCATTTTGATCATGCCCCCGATCTCCAGGGTCGCCTGCGGATGTGTCGTGGCAGGGCGGATATTCATGGCCGCCATATCTTTTTTGCACTCTTCGATATAGCGCTCGGAAATAACACTGGCATCGACGCCCTCTTCCTTAGCCTTATTGATGATCTTGTCATCGACATCCGTGAAATTGGAGACGAAGTTTACTTCATATCCCCGATATTCGAAATAACGGCGGACGGTATCAAAAACGATCATAGGACGAGCGTTACCGATGTGGATCAGATTGTAGACAGTGGGGCCGCAGACATACATTCCGACCTTTCCCTCGTTGAGAGGCACAAAATCCTCTTTGCGCTTCGACATTGTGTTGTAAATTCTGATCATTTACAGTCCCTCTTTTACTAAATATTTATATATTCCGGGAGCCGCAGCAGAATAACCTGGTCATCCTGCTGCAGTTCCTTTGTTTTTTATGGTTGGCTGGTGATTTTCTGTGCGTGTATTCCTATTCCTGGTATCCCGGCGTCAGTCTTCCTTCCCGGACTGCCGCATGGGACAGGCTGAGCACCCTCCGCCGGCGGCGGCCATGGGATCGACCCGGTCGGCGATCAGGTCCCGGGGTGAAGTGATCAGGGCCACGGCCTGCGCGGAGATCCCCTCTCCCCGTCCGGTAAAACCCAGATGCTCTTCTGTAGTCGCCTTAACGCTGACCCGGGTTACATCCAGATCAAGAGCTTCGGCAATATTTGCGCGCATCTCGTCGATATAGGGTCTCAACTTTGGAGCCTGCGCGATCACAGTCGAATCAATATTCTCAATGAGATAGCCGTTCTCCGTCAGGATTCCTGAGACCCTGCGGGCGAGGTCGAGCGAATCCGCGCCTTTATAGGCAGGATCCTTGTCCGGAAAGTGAAGGCCGATATCCCCAAGGGCAGCAGCCCCCAGCAGCGCGTCCATAATGGCGTGCACCAGGACGTCGGCGTCCGAATGGCCCAGAAGACCTTTTTCATAAGGAATCTCCACTCCGCCCAGAATGAGCTTTCTTCCCTCCACCAGCTTATGGACATCATATCCTGTTCCTATACGCATCTTAAATCACCTGTTTAAATCTTTATGTTCTGAAATCTTTGTCCCGGGCAGGATTGCATGTCCCGGACAGCTGTTTCATGGTTCCGCTTCCGTATTCCGGAACGATCAATGAAAGATTAATTAAAAAATCAATGAAAAATCAATGGTGGAAGAGGCGGATGCCGGTAAAGCACATGACCATGTCGTGCGCGTCACAGGCAGCGATGACGTTGTCGTCGCGGATGGAACCGCCGGGCTGTGCCACATACTTGACGCCGCTGCGGTAAGCTCTCTCGATATTGTCGCCGAAGGGGAAGAATGCGTCGGAACCCAGAGTCACGTCGGTGTTGCCCGCCAGCCATTCCTTCTTTTCTTCCGCAGTGAGCACAGCGGGCTTCTCGGTAAAGAGTGCCTGCCACTTTCCGTCATCGAGGACATCCATGTACTCCTCGCCCATATAGAGATCGATCGCGTTGTCCCTGTCGGCGCGCCTGACATCCTCCCTGAAAGGAAGATTGAGGACCTTGGGGCACTGGCGGAGGTACCAGTTGTCGGCCTTCTGGCCGGCGAGGCGGGTGCAGTGGATACGGGACTGCTGTCCTGCTCCGATGCCGATGGCCTGGCCGCCCTTGACATAGCAGACAGAATTGGACTGAGTATATTTCAGGGTGATCATGGCGATTGCCATGTCATCGCGGGCAGCCGCGGGAAGCTCTTTATTCCTGGTCACAATATTGGAGAAAAGGGCATCGTCAACGACCAGCTCATTGCGTCCCTGCTCAAAAGTGATTCCATAGACCTGCTTCTTCTCGATGGGGGCGGGAACATAATCCGGATCCATCTGCAGGATGCAGTAATTGCCCTTCTTTTTGCTCTTCAGGATCTCGAGAGCGTCCTCGTCATAACCGGGGGCGATGATGCCGTCGGATACCTCGGGCTTGATCAGCATGGCTGTGCAGGCATCGCACTTGTCGGACAGCGAAATAAAATCACCGAAACTGGACATCCTGTCCGCGCCGCGGGCACGGGCATAGGCACTTGCCAGGGGTGTGAGCTCACCTGCGTCCTCGACCCAGTAGATCTTCTTCTCCACCTCAGAGAGGGGAAGTCCGATCGCCGCTCCGGCGGGGGAGACGTGCTTGAAGGAAGTCGCCGCGGGCTTTCCGGTCGCTGCCTTCAGCTCTTTGACCAGCTGCCATCCGTTCAGGGCGTCCAGCAGGTTGATGTAGCCCGGACGGCCGTTCAGGACTGTGACGGGCAGCGCGCTGCCGTCTTCCATGTATACGCGGGAAGGCTTCTGATTGGGATTACAGCCATATTTCAGGGGAAGTTCTGTGATTGCGATATTTTCTGTACTCATTTGAATTCCTTTCTGTACTGACTTTTTGTCCGGAAGATCACACATTCTTGTTGATGATGCGGCTTTCTGTATCTCCGGTCTCTATATCGATGAAACGCACAAACAGGGAGACCTTGTTGTCCTCGTTGAGGGCCTTCCAGATGCGTTCCGCAAATGTGTCTATATCAGCCGTAAACGACTGGTCAAACTCAAGCTTCACAGGTTCTCCCGCAAAGGAAGGAAGCGGATTTCCGTCTCCCTGATAAGTGGAGATGAAGCGGCCTGTGCCGGCGGCGGGCTTCTCATAGGCAAATGTCTGCCTCAGGCAGGAAGCCGGGTCGCCGTCATCCGATTTGAGAATGGACATGGCAAAGTTGTAATTTCCCGCCTCCACATGGAGCACTCCGGAAATCCTGGGTGTGTAATTGGGAGCGTCGGGCTCAAATTCACGGGTGCGAAGAGACTGCTCAAAGGTCATCTGCCTGTCAAGCCCGTCATAAATCGTGTCTGTCTGGTCACCGTTTGTGACGATCGTCTTGTTCCCGAGTACGCGGACCGGCGCGTAAATGATCAGGCTGGGATCCTCCATTTTGGAAGGATCAAAAGCTTCTGTGCGGATACCCTTTCCCTCTGTCACAAAGACCCTGTTGCGGCTGTTCGAGCTTCTGCCCATAATGAAATAAGCGATCACAGCCTTCTTTCCGTCCGTGCTTCTTCCGATTGTAATCCCTCTTCCGGGATAGCTGACCTCCCGAAGAATCTTTTCCAGATCTGCCATTTTTTCCTCCATGACTGAGCGCTCTGCACAAAGACGCGCAGGAAATATCTCAAGGACCGGATACCTTCCCTGCGGTCCGAAAGGTCTGCGGCGCTTCGATGCAGACCTCTGCCTTATGTTCACTGCTGTCGTATGATTACTTGTGTTCTATGTTTACTTGTGTCTTTTGTTTTCTTTTGCCTCATGTTTTCCTTTGCTTTATGTTTACTATTATCATAAAAAGATATACTACCAAATCAATTCCATTCTATCAAATCTTTTTTATCTGGCAATGCATTTTTTCCTTATTACTATTTGTTACTCACTGTACTGGATACAGAGTTCATACCCGCCTGATTCCAGGAGCGCCTTTTGTGTATGGCTGCAGGGGTGGGTCCGGAAACGCTGGTACTTGCTTTTTTCCCGGAGCGGGAGCGTTCCGCCAAAACAGTGATACACAAAAGGTGTATTGTTTTCAGCAAGACCTGAACCATTAATGCTATTTCCGCATTAATTATTAAAAAAATTCCCCATACGCACATAATTTCTGCTATAATAACATCGCACTCTATACTTTATTGTAGTACCGTGCTACTCTGTTAAATTCCGTCTATGTGTACGATTTCTGTTACGGCTGTACTCTCAGATCCATATTTCCGACACAGCGCGGCGCTCCGCAGTACGGAGCAGACGTGCGGTCCGGGTACTTCGTTTTGAGAGTCACAGGCAGGGACATACGCAGGAAAAGGAGGGGAAACACATGAATATTTTTTCCAGACAGCTCAGCTCCATCATTGCAGCCAAGGAAATCAATATTACTCAAATGGCTTCTTTCTGTAAAATCGACCGCTCATCCATGTACAAGATAGTTCACGGGACACGGAAACCCTCCTCGGAAGCTCTGGTGCAGCTCATGGCCCTCTACATGAAGCTGACACCTGAAGAGACCGGGGTTCTCATGGAAAAATACAGGATCATCCAGACCGGAGCCGAACACTACTTTCGCAGAAAGACAGTTGCGGCCTTCCTTCAGAGGTGCTTTGAATACAATCCGCCCTTGTCCCCCTCAATCTTTTTCAGTCCCCTCGACGTGTCATTATCCGACCCCGATCAGGCATCCCGTGTGCTGAATGGAGAGAGCAATGTTCTGAGTACATTCTCCTATCTCTTTCAGAGAGTAAAGAAACAGCCCGACTCGCACATTTATATCCGTATGCCTCCCGACAGAAGAACCATGGGTATCATCCGGACTGTCTGCGTGGACGCAGACGGACACAGCGGGAAAAAGATACAGATCGAGCATATTTTTGCCCTGGACGAAAACAAGGTTCTCCCGGACAGCGATGTACGCAATATCAATGTCATGAGCACTATGCTGCCCGTCCTCAAAAACATATCCAATTATAACCTGTACTACTATTACGCAAACCTGCTGACGGGAAACCGGGCTTTTCTCTTTCTCCCCTGCGCGGTGATCACGGATGAATATGCCCTGCAGTTTTCCGAGGACCTTCAGTTCGGCCTCCTTCACAGACAGCCGGAAACAGTCACTTTTTTTAAAAAGACATTCAATGAAATCAAGAGCGGCTGCATCCCTCTTACCGTACAGATCAGGGACCACAGGGATCTGCTGTATTGCAGCAGCCAGAGAAGGAACGGCAACAATTTTGTCTCCTTCCATATGCATTTCGGCCTGGACTTCATCCTCAACGAGCGGCCCCTGGAAAAATATATAAAAAAAGAACTTTCCGATCGGAGCTTCATCAAAAGCTCCATGCTCGAGATCTCAAAAAAAGATATGCAGTTCCTGGACACGGCCAATGCCACCCTGATCATCTCCGAAAAAGGCGTCCGGGATTTTATGGAGACCGGAATTCTCCCTGATTACCCTCTGGAAAGGTATGATCCGATCGAACCAGAGGACCGGGTTCTCCTGCTATGTGACTATATGGAAATGATCCGGGAGCACGGCGCCTCCCTGCGTATCATAAGAGAACTGTTCGGCAATACTTCCTCCAGAAACAGAATCTGGGTCGATGACAGACTTATTTGCATCCATCTGCAGGATATTTCCGGAGCGGGCAAAGTCATCCTGATCCGTGATCCCGGACTGCTGTCTCTCTTAAATGATTATTTCAGGAATATACCCGAAAACATCTGTATGAGTCCGGAGGCTTCCATGGACATCCTGAAGAACATCCTGAATGAATACAGTGCCCGATACAGCGTCTGACAGACGGCATCCCTGCAATACCCCGACCTGCCCGTGTCCGCTGCATGGCGGAAAATACATTGTACGTATCGTGTCATAAATTCAGCCGGGACACCAGAATCTCTGGTTCCCGGCTGTAATGATTTCACTGCCTGCTATATTTCAGAATGGGATCTCCCTGCTTCCGAAGTGATCTCTGTCACTTCGCTTCCGGGGTGATCTCTGTCACTTCGCTTCCAGAGTGATCTCCGTCACTTCTAAAGGACAGTTCTAAAGTCAGGAGAATTCGCCGCCTGTTTTTCAATTCAGCGGAATTTCAAGGATTTCCCCTGCGCCGGTGAAGAAGGGCATCTCCTGGTCAACAGCCAGATAAACGATTCCGTCTTCCCGGATACAGAATTTCAGCTCTTCCGGATCTGTCTCGTCTATGTAGTCCTCCACATCCGACATGGAAACTGAGGAATATCCTTCATTTTCAAACCACTCCCGGATCTTCTTTTTCACAAGATGTTTTAAACCCGAGTCCGTCCTGTCTGTCACATCCGCCAGCGTCAGTTCCTTTCCGTCCGAGAGGCGGAAGGTTTTCCCGCGGAAAAAACCCGCCCTGGCTGTTCCTGCAGACCTGATCTCCGCCATACGGATGCTTAGTATTCCTTCTCCGGAATAGATTCCGGCCTCCCCGACATAATCCTGATAATCTCCTTCGGTCAGGGTGACCACTCCTCCGATACCCGCAGAAGGATTTGTCTGTTCTCCGGAGAAGAAAGCTTCTTTTTGAGCCACCAGAACGTTATTGATCTCATCCGCCAGGGGATAATTCTCATCATTGATCTGCACAAGGTCAAAGTACCAGGTGTAGGGGACTTCTGTTCCGTCTGTCAGGACCACTGTACCGGACCGGTCCTCCCTGACAGTCTCACATTTTACCGATTTATAATCCGACGCGATTTCCCTGCGAAGCGCGGCCAGCCTGTCCGCGGCCGCATCCCGTGCAGGTCCGACGATCGGGGCAAGCTCCCCGCCGTACCCCGTAAAATCAGAGGACTCAGCCTTCTCAGGGTTCACGGGCGTCCCGGATTCCATGGCCTCCTGCGTGCTTCCGTCTTCTGCCGCAGCCGTCTCCGAAGTATCTCCTTCATCCGGGGCGGCGGCATCTATCTCTGTTACCGAAGAATCTGTCTTTTCATCGCAAAAAGCGATGATTTCCTCGTAAAGTCCGCAGACACGGGCGCGCTCCGGGATATCTCCTCCCGCTTCCGCAGCCGCATCGGCAATGGCCATCCGCGCCTGCAGCCAGCCACCCACAGCTTCACTGTTCCCTGCGTCGATCTCCATGGCTCTCGCAAAACCTTCGGCGGCATTTTCATAATCGCCCGCCGCCAGGAACTCTTCAGATTGCTGAAGGGTTCGTTTCAGCTGCTGTTCCGGCAGGTTCCAATAATGCCATCCGTAAGCGCATCCAGCCAGGATCAGGACAAGCAGTACCAGGGCTGCCTTCCACTTAAGGCCGGAGGACCCGGTCTTTTTGGAAGACACGGCAGGTTCCGGTGAGGGATTCTCTGCGGCAGGTGTCTCAGTTCCTGTCACAGGCTTCTCATTTTCCAGCTTCTCATTTTCCCGTCTCTCATTTTCCGGCTTCTCATTTTCCAGCTTCTCGATTTCTGTTCTCTCTGTATTCTTCTCTTCCATCCATCTCCTGTTCTATGTTTTGTCTGAATCTTTCTCTTCTATCCACTGCTCTTTCCGGCCGGTTTCCTCAACAGGGCTTCCCGGCGCCGGCCTGTTTCCGCAACAGTTTTTCTAACGCTGGCCGCCGGCAGCGGCAGTGGCTCTCTCATCACGGATCTTTGCCATCAGCTCACGGTTTTTCGTCTCATAGTTATTGAAATAGGCGGCCTCATTACCGTCAAAAGCATCAGGGCTGATCGTTCCGTTATACCAGGATTTCCCGTCAAAATATTCCTGAACCTCCGGTGTCTTGAACCTCCTCCCGTGTCTGGCGTACAGCTCGTTGATCGCCATCTGAAGAGTATAGTCATCCAGCCTGCTCAGTTCTTCCCTGCTGTAGGTTCTCTTGTCGCTTTCAGCCAGTATATAGCTGCTGTCCGTGCCGGCAGACGCAACAGACTCCTCTTTCTGTTTTTCAGTCGAATCAGCGCTGTTCCTGTTTTCCCGGGCGGCTGCATCCTTTTTTTTCTGCTCTTCTTCCGCCCGTTTCTGTGCTGAGGCATTGTTCTGAGTCCCGGTTTCACTCTTTTGCTGACCCAGCGGTGTTTCTGACGCCTGTCCCAGATCAGCCTGATCTGTCTGTCTGGAGGACTGTTCTCCGGCAGGCGCCGCCCCTGCCCCTTCTTTATCTTCATCGCCCGCGGCTTCCGAAGAGACGGGAGTTTCTTCCTTCTCAGCAGGTTCAGCGGCCGATACTTCCTCCTCAGGCTGTCTGAAGTCTTCCCCGTCACCCGTGATCTCTTCGTCCTCGTCCGCCTGCCCTGAATCGCCGGGTACGGAATCGCTTTCCTCTTCTCCGGAGCCGGATTCCTGATAGGCCACCGCCTCCTCTTCCTTCGTGTCTTTATCCTTATTAAAAACACCGCCTGTCAGGAGAAGGAAAAAAGCACATACGATCACCGCGATCGCAACGGCTGCGATGATTACGGCGATCCTGTTGTTTCCCGAATCGGGGTCATCCCCTCCGTCCAGTCCGCCGGAGCCTCCGTTTTCTCCGTAGTGGAGTCCTCCTGCCCCGCTGTATGTCTCAGGACGGCTGTCGGGATTTGTGGGATCAAGGCTCCCCTGTCTGACAGGTTCGCGGCCGGGCATCATGTGTATGTTCTCTGTATTTGCCACAGGCTTGCCGCACCCGGTGCAAAACAGGTCTCCATCCTCCAACGGAGTTCCGCAATAAATACAATATAACATATCCTTTTTCCTTTCCCCTTCCCTTCTCGTCAAACGCCATTAAATGTCAAAAGACGCCATTTATACAAGCGCCAAAATATGCCGCAGAACTTCTTGAAGAGCAGGGCAGTGCACAGTCGTCCAGTTCCGTCAATGTCCACCCCCGCATGCCGGCGCTCAGGCGCTCAAAAACAAATCGAATCCGGTGGTACAGTAATCAGTAATCTGTCAAAGCCGGCAGCCGCAGACCGCATGGGATCCGTCAGCTATCCAACTGCTTCATAATATAATATCATTAATTCTCTCCGAAAAACAGTTGGAAATTCAAGACTCGCCTGCGGGTATTGCGCACTGTTATTGTACGCGCCCCTTCGAAGGGCGTGTATATGTCCAAACGTTACAAGTCTCTCCCCCACCAGATTCGACATGTTTTTGAGCGCCGGAGCGCTCAAAAACCGGAGTTTTAGGGCGTTCGGCGTTTCGCGAAACAAAATTGGAATCGCCGGACGCAGCGTTACCGTCCAAACGATATCCCAAAGGTTTCTATACGCCTGTAAGTTCCTTTATTATGACTGATGTGGTATCATGTTTCCTGTGTCCTGAATGAATCAGGAAGCAGAAGAAGTCCGGTTTACCGGCCGGGAAGGTGCTCCATCAGGGCTGTTGTACAGGAGTGTAGTTGTAACATATAAAAAATAAGGAGGAAATTATGAAAAAGAGAAAGTTATTATCTATGATCCTTGCTGCAGTTATGCTTGCGACAGTGCTCGCAGGATGCAGTTCCGGCGGCTCTGCCGGGCAGAAGGAAGAGCCTGCAGCAGAGGCGCAGAACTCTGCCGAAACGGAGAGCGTTGCGGCAGAGACAAGTGCCGCAAAGGCGGAAAGCGCTGTTGCGGCAGCCAGTGCGGCTGAAGCGGAAAGCGCTGCTGAAGCAGAGACCGCTGCGGCGGCAGAAAGCGCTGCTGCGGCTACAATCGCTGCAGCAGAAGAGAGCGTAGGCATGGCAAATCCCTGGAGCGATGTGGAAAGTGCTGAAGAAGCCGCGAAGGGAGCCGGCATCGACAGTTTTGTAATCGCAGAGGATCCCGGCATTGATCTGGGAGAAAATTTTGAAAGGACATACCGCTGTATGGACGGCATTGCCGAAGCCCGTCTGGAATACCCTGCCAGCGCCCTGACAGTCCGCAAGGGTACCGATACCTATGCCGAAGAAGGCGACATATCCGGAGATTACACAGAATATGCCAACACCTGGACTCAGGATGTCAATGGGATCGAAGTGACCTGCTTCGGTAACAGGGAAGGCGATGCATCGAAGAGCATCTGGACAGTGGGCGATATGCATTTCAGCATCGTTGCCGAAGGCCTCGGCGGAGATGAAGATTTCGGCCTGAATGCCGAGAGACTGACGGCAATGGTCAGCAGCATTCAGTAAACAGTTTTATAGCTTTTGAAAACAGTGGGCAGCAATGTGAATTCTGCCATAAAACTGTGGTTTTGCCCTGGTTGTACGGCGCGCTGCCCATCAGCGGAGCTGATTCGGCACGGCCGCTTGCTAGTTACTGTCACTCCCTCGAGGGGCGTGAGCAATAACGTCAGAAGGAATTTTCTTATGCAAAATCACAGAGATTATTTACTTTAACGCTTCAATCCTGTACAATATGAATAAGTTGCAGTCTGATCGCGGATCACTCCGGTCAGATACTTTATGTGCGCGTCAGCACCTGGCGTACACGGAACCTCCGCCTGCAGGACCTCAAGCGGAGCCGCTTTCTCCGGGCGTCCGGACAGGAGCCGGGCATCACAGCCGGCCGGGTGGAAAAATCATCGTGAAAGCAGCACACTTGCCTTCACAGGATTTCATGCCGGTTGAATATCCGGGAAGACGGCACTGCACAGGTCAGACCGCAGCGGAAGATTCTACGCGTAGCTTAGGAATTGTTCTTCAGACCCTCTTCAGTTCTGCTGATGAAAGGCATCAGCAGCAGGCCGGCACCCAACCGTCGTTTTACAGGGAAGTTTGAGCAGTTCCTTCAATTTCAGGAAAGAGAGGGCTCATCATGAAACAAACTGAAATGTTAGCAATGATCCTGGCCGGCGGTCGGGGAAGTCGTCTGCATGA
>JBGUNJ010000104.1:0-10551 GCA_045117315.1 Lachnospiraceae bacterium
AATGGGGCGAACGCCGTTCCACTCGGGTTTTTGCGCTGAAAATCGCGCAAAAACGCCTCGAATTCGAGGGGGTCTGTACTGTAACGCCGTTTTTTATATCGAATATTTCGTTACGCCCGTTCCAACAGATCCTTGTTCAGCATGTCCAGGTAGGGGACTATGATCCCCTGCTCGGTTGGAAGGATGTAAGTCTGATCCAGCTCATCGAAGCGGAAGCTCTTCCTGCCGCCTCTCCGGGCCCTCTCCCAGAAAGGGAGAAAGAGCCTGAAGGGGAGGTAGTAGAAAATATCCTCTTTCGTATAATAAATCAGAAAAAAAGCAACTCCGTCCTGCGCCTCGAACTCCTTCATGAACTCTACCTGGTGAGGATGGATGTTCTGCAGGGAAAAAGTCGTTCCGGCACATTCTTTCGCGTCAAAACAGACCGGAATTCCCTGCACAGCTCCTATGTAATCCACAGTGCTCTTCTGGTTGAAATAAGCAAGCGTGATGTGCCTGGATTCGCGGTCGATCTGCATGGGAGTGATCGGCGTGGGGATTTTCTGGATCAGGGCCAGACCAGTCTCTCTGTATTTTTCATTCGTGCGGTTGATCAGGTCCTCCAGAAGGGATCCTCTCAGCCCTCTGCTCTTCCACGTCGCCATTTCTCTTTTATTTCCTTTTTGCTTCGGGATGATCAGGGATATTTTTGCCAGGTGTTATGCAGAATTTCCTTTTTGCTTCGGGATGATCAGGGATATTTTTGTCAGGTGTTATGCAGAGCTTCTTCCACCATTCCGGTTCAGGACTGCGGAAGACGCGGCCGCTGAGTTTCTGAAGAAGTCTATAATCGGAACCGTTTTCATCGATCAGGTCGGGAAACTGGATTTCCCTGCACCACAGGAGCTGACCCCGGTTTTTTTGCGGCTCGTCTGCCTTTCTGTTTCCGGTCTTGCCGGGAACAAGGCGGGACATGGTACGGTCCAGTTCTCTGCTGCCGTATCTGGGATCAAAAAGAATAGGGTGGCCGATGGAGGCCATATGTACGCGAAGCTGATGGGACCGGCCGGTGATCAGGTCCGCGTCGACGAGGGTAGCCCTGCTTCCGGTTAGAACCGGCCTGTAGACCGTCACTGCATGGCGTCGTACCAGATCATGGTTTTCCGATGAAGAATCTCCGGGGGTTCCCTGTGCTCTCCCGGTAAGAATCTTCTGATCCGGTTTATCTTGCGCTCTGATCTTGTCAGGATTTTTGTCTTTTACCTGATCTTCGGCTTTTACTGCGCTGACCGTATTGGTCTGTCTGTCTTTGACCAGGTCTCCCTCGATGGTCCCCGGTGAGGTCAGTCTTCCGTGGACGACCATACGGTAGGTCTTGCGGATCATCCGGTCGCGGATCACAGCAGAGAGCTCCCTGCTTCCCTGCAGGCTTTTGGCGCAGAGAAGGATTCCTCCGGTATTGCGGTCCAGGCGGTTGCAGACAGATGGACGGAAAGCGGAAGCTGAATCTGCGCCGCCGGTGACATTGTCCTTCTTTTTCTGCCCCAGATAGCCCCTGAGCCATTCATTCATAGAGAGATCGCCGGCAGCTGCCTTTTGTGACAGGACTCCGGCAGGCTTTATGACGATCAGGATATCATCATCCTCATAGAGGACCGGATTTTTCCCAAGCAGGGGCTGCAGCTGGTGAAAGGCGCGCTGCTCTTCTTCAGCATCTTTCTGCTGACCGGATGAATTGCCTCCTGCTGAAAATTTTTCTATCGTTTCGTCGGACAGATAAAGAACGACAGGATCGCCCTCTTCCACCTTTTCACTTCCGTCAGCCTTTTTTCCCCTGAGTGTGATATTTTTTTTGCGCAGCATTTTATAAATAAACGAAGACGGAGCTTCCGGCAGCCTGCGCTTCAAATATTTATCAAGGCGCTGTCCGCGCTCATCACGGCTTACCAGATATTCCCGCATCATTCCTCCGCTTATCAAATACATTATTAAAAGACAAAAGACGGTTGCATTCGCAGCCGCCGCGCCGGGTGCTGCAGGCATGGGTCTTTTATAGCTGTCTTCCATGCTCTGAACATACATGTCCGGAACCCCACAGCACAGAACTCCTCTGCCAGGAACCCCTTAGCACAGAGCTTCCTCTGCCAGGAACCCCTCAGCACAGAATATAGCTTCAGTGAACTTTCCTAGACGGAAATCGAAAGAATCAGGGCTGCTGCCCTGGCGTCCATCTCTTTTGTGTCTGCGGGTCCGTCCCCTTCCGTTTTCCCGGCAGGAGAATCCGCTTTTCCCATGCTTTGTATAAGTTCTTTAAGGGCTGCTGTGTATTCATCAAGATCCATGTAGATCCTTGCCTTAAATCCATCGATTTCCTCTTTTGCCGCCATGTCGATGATATGCTGCTCACAGAGCCTGCAGTCTGTATCCGGCGCTTCGGTCAGTCCGACCAGGAGTCCGTTCCCGATCGCTGCATGGCTGAGGGAATAAGCGCGTTCGTAGGAGGTCAGATAAAGGTCATACAGAGAATAACAGCTGTTGAGGCCGGGGATTTCTTCGACCTGCTGACGGACCTTTTCCGATGCGCTCCGCGCCCGAAAACACATGATGGTCTCCACTATACTCCTCCCGGTAGGGAGGGCGCCCACTGCGGCGATGATGGAAAAGACATTTTTGTTGGTGTGGAAGTGATGAAGAGCTGTAAAGTAAATGATCAGTACAGCTGCCAGAAACAGGATTGATTTGACCAGGGAAAATACCCTTTTCTTTTGAAGATATCCGAAACTTCCTTTTTTCATTTTTTTCCCTCAAAGCAGACAATTCGTTCCTGGCATGAAAGAAAAGCCCGGTGCCGTGCCATAATAAGCAAGTCCGGGCTTTATAGAATTTATTTTTATGGAATTAATAGTTGACTTGTTTATAACTTTGCATAAACTGCGCCGGCAGGCGCAGGCCGGAACTGACAATGATCAGTTCTCGGGATAGTCTTCCTCGCCCTGGTCCTGGCCGCTGAGGATCTCCTCATTCTGAGGAAGAAGCTCGGTGCGGTTCTGGCGGATCGTTTCAATATAGCCGCTGAGGCTGTTGTGGAAGTTGGCGAAGATCGCGGTCAGGCTCTCAAGAGACTGAGTGGTATTGTCCTCCAGTGTACCCAGCATATCATCCATATACTGAGAGGCAGAGGACCTGTAGGCATTTGCTTCCACCACTGCGCGGTCGACGATCTCCTGCGCCTGCTGCTGGGCAAGACGCACGATCTGATCCGCCTGCGCATAGGCCTGCTGCATGATCTCATGCTCGCTGACCAGCTCATTGGTCTGGATAGTGGCCTCATTGATCAGCTCTTCGGCTTTGCGTCTTGCATCTTCCAGGATTGCCTCTTTGTTGCTGATGATCCTCTGGTAATGTTTGATTTCTTCGGGTGTCCTTGCGCGCAGTTCCTCCAGAAGTCCGTCCAGTTCGTCTTTGTCGACGATGATATTGGTCTTTGAAAACTTCTGATAGCGGCAGCTGTCAATATAATCTTCAATCTGATCAATCTGCTGTTCAATCTTACTGCTCATATTTTCTCTCCTCTGAAACACATTTCGTGTGTATATCAAGATCTGGTCGGATCCGGTCAGTTCTTTTTCTCAGCCGCCTCTTCCTTCTGGCGGATTTTCTCCCAGATTTTTTCCTCCACATAGGGAGTGACACACCTGGAAATATTGCCGTGGAAGGCCGCGATCTCTTTGACGCCTGATGAATTCAGGTAAGAGTATTTGGCGGAGGTCGTCAGGAAAATGGTGTCCAGTTCGTTGTTGGAAAGCATCCTGTTGGTCTGCGCAAGCTGAAGCTCATACTCGAAATCTGTGACAGCGCGGAGGCCCCTGATCGAGACATGCGCGCCGATCATCCTGGCATAGTCGACCATCAGTCCATAATAGGAGTCGACATATACATTCGGCATATTTTCGCAGACTTTCTCTAACATTCTAACACGTTCATCTACAGAAAACAATGGAGTTTTCGCCTTGTTGTCCAGCACACAGACGGTGACCTTGTCAAACATTCTGGAAGCTCTTCTTATGATGTCCAGATGTCCCAATGTCACAGGATCGAAACTGCCCGGATAAATAGCTGATTTCATAAGCTTTTCCTTTCTTAGCTTCTTCTTTGGATAAAAACATGCCGGTTGGCCCGGTAATTTTTCTCCCTGAATATCTCAAATCCTGTCTCTTCCAGAAAAGAAAAGTCGGATTCCTGATCTGTCTCAACGATAATACAGGTGTCTTCCGTAATATAGGGCTGTTCATCCAGAGCAATCAGAACTCTTTTTGCCAGATCCGATTTGTAGGGCGGATCCAGATAGACAAGATCCACTTCTTTTTCACGTATATGCCGAAGCGCGGCGACTGCATCCTGCCGAAGAAGCACAGCCTGCTCTTCAAAGCCTGTCTTGTGCAGATTTTTCAGAATGCAGGCAATGGCCGGCCTGGCATTTTCAATAAAATAGGCGCGCTTTGCCCCGCGGCTGAGTGCCTCGATCCCGATTCCTCCGCTCCCTGCGCAGATATCGAGAAAAATGGATCCCGGGACCTGCATCTGCAGGATATTGAACAGGGTCTCCTTGATCTTATCCTGCGTGGGACGGGTATCCATCCCATCAGGAGTCACGAGCAGGAGTCTTCGCGCGCTTCCTGCGATCACTCTCATATTGTTTTCATTCCTTCCACTTAACTTATCCGGCAAAGGCAGGTAAAGCATTCTGGTTCAAAACTCCGCCGCTCTTTGCCTGCCGAAACAAATTTTAAGTTTACTGCCCGCCTGTCAGGCGCGTCATTCCGGCAGCCTGCATCTGAACTGCCGTCCTGCCGCAAAGCCCCTATGGCTGTCAGAACCGTTTAGTTCCTTTGCTGTCCCTTTTGGAAAGCTTCAGTTTGGAAATATCGATTTCTTTGTCATGTATATTGATGACGGCCTTCTGTCCGCGGGACAGCAGCCATGCATTCTCTACCACATCCTGGTCGGTCAGTTTGATTCCGCGGACACCCTGGGCAGTCTTCTTTTGTTCAGGGATGTCCCCGATCTCAAATCTCAGGAACATTCCTTTAGCGGACTGAAGCACGATATATTCCGCGTCTCTAATTTCAGAAATAAAGAGGATGTTGTCGTCATCGGCCAGTTTGGTGGATGCGACTGTCTTTTTGCTGACATCGAATTCAGTGCCGGGAACAGATTTCACAAAGCCCTTCTGTGTGACAAAGAGGACCTTCTCGAGACGGAGGGTCTCCTGTGCGGCAGCATAGACGATTTCCTCTTTGGTGGTGTCATAATTGCTGATGTTGTCGACGGGAACGCCTTTGTCCCGCATCCTGCCCGCAGGAATATCCGATGTCCTAAGTGTATACAGCCTGCCTTCTTTTGTAAACAGACAGATTCTGCCGCTGCTCCTGCAGGGGAAGCAGTATGAGGATGCCTCGCGCACTGCAGCCTCATTTCTGGAAAAGAGGGCAGGATCCATGGTCTTGGCATATCCGAACCGGTCCATGACGAAGACCAGTTCTCTGTCCTGGTTGGCGTCCGGAGCGACAAACACAGCCTCCTGCCCCTGGATGATCTCCGTTCTGCGGGGCACGCCGTATTTCTTTTTAAAGGACAGAAGTTCTGACCGGATGACCTTGGTCATGGCGCTCCTGTTCTCCAGAATATCTTCGTAGCGGTAGATATTGGCGACCGTCTCCTCATGTTCTTTCATCAGGGCTTCGATCTCCAGTCCGATCAGGCGGTAGAGACGCATATCAAGGATAGCATCGGCCTGAACCTCTGTGAAATTGAGCTGGGCAGCCATTTCCCTGGAAAGGTCTGAGCGGAAGCGGATCCCTGCAGTGTCACCGGACACGAGACACCTCTTGGCCATGGCCCTGTCCCTGGAACCGCGAAGGATCTCTATGATCAGGTCGATCACATTGCAGGCCTGGATCAGACCCTCCTGGATCTCCCGCTTCTTCTGTTCTTTCTCAAGCAGGGTCCTGTATTTTCTGCCTGCGATCTCATACTGAAAATCGGCGCTGGCCTCCAGAATACCGCGAAGGCCCAGAGTCTCGGGCCTGCCGTCCAGTATACCCAGCATGTTGACGCCGAAAGTATCCTCCAGACGGGTCTTTTTGTAGAGAAGATTTTTAAAATTCTCCACATCGGTATCTTTGCGGAGTTCTATAACGATCCTGATTCCTTCCTTGGAGGACTGGTTGGTGATATCGATGACATCATTTGTCACCTTGTTTTCCGCCAGGGCGGCGACGTCCGAGAGGAACTTGCCGATTCCGGCGCCTACCATGGTATAGGGGATCTCGGTGATCACCAGATTGATGTGGCCGCTGCGGCCCTTCTCCGTCACCACTTTTCCCCTGATTCGGATCTTGCCCTGGCCTGTCTCATAAATGTCAGCCAGGTCTTTCTTGTTGACAATGATGCCGCCGGTCGGAAAGTCCGGGCCGGGGATCAGTCTCATCAGCTTCTCGGTGGAAATATCCGGGTCGTCCAGAAGAGCCAGCTCCGCATCGATGACCTCAGCCAGGTTGTGGGGCGGAGTGCTTGTAGCCATACCGACCGCGATTCCCTCGGATCCGTTGATCAGGAAATTGGGAATTCTGACAGGAAGAACCAGAGGCTCCTTTTCAGTCTCATCGAAATTAGGGCCGAAATCGGATACATCCTTGTCCAGATCGGCCAGGAAGGCCTCTTCGGTAATCTTCTGCAGTCTGGCCTCGGTGTACCGCATGGCAGCCGCACCGTCGCCTTCTATATTGCCGAAATTTCCATGGCCGTCGACCAGGGGCAGTCCCTTTTTGAACTCCTGTGCCATGACGACCAGGGAATCATAGATCGAACTGTCGCCGTGGGGATGATATTTACCCATTGTATCGCCGACGATACGGGCGCTCTTTCTGTAGGGGCGGTCCGACCGGATCCCGAGTTCATACATATCGTAGAGTGTCCGGCGCTGCACCGGCTTGAGCCCGTCCCTTACGTCCGGCAGGGCCCGGGATACAATGACACTCATGGCATAATCTATGTATGCCTTCTGCATAAGTTCAGAATACTCGGTGCTGATGATCTGCTCACCGCCGCCGGCTCCGTCATTTGCGGGCTTGTCGAAAATACCCTCCCGCGAAGTATCGTTTTTCTTTTTACTCATTCCTGTGTTCCATATATAGTGATATCGGCGAAATAATCTTATTATACTCTCGAAATTTTCCCGGGACCTGCTGACCTCAGCTGCCTAAGAAAAAAAGCTTACATGCCAGGTCTGAAATACCGTTGCATGCCAGGTCTGGAATGCCGCTACATACCAGGTCTGAAATGCCGTTGCATGAAAGGTCTGAAAAGCCGTTACATGACAGGTCAGATCTTCTGTTATACGTCAAGTTCCGCGTCCGCGGCGTGTTCATAGATGAAGTTTCTACGCGGAGGCACATCAGATCCCATCAAAAGCTCCGTCATGTCGGAAGCGGCGATCACGTCCTCGATCCGCACCTGTTTCATACGGCGGCGGGCGGGATCCAGCGTGGTCTCCCAGAGCTGGTCGGCATCCATCTCTCCCAGGCCCTTATAGCGCTGCAGATTAAAGTCCGACTTGTGCGTCTTGCGGTAACGGGCAAGCGCGTAATCGTCATAGAGATAGACGCCTTCCCCCCGCTTGGGAATGACCTTGTAGAGCGGAGGCATGGCGATATAAACATGTCCCTCATAGATCAGTTCGGGCATGAATCTGTAAAAAAGAGTCAGCAGAAGCGTGGAAATATGCGCCCCGTCGACATCGGCATCCGCCATGATGACGATCTTGTCATAGCGGAGCTTAGAGATATCAAAGTCGTTGCCGTAACCTTCGGAAAATCCGCAGCCGAAGGCATTGATCATGGTCTTGATCTCGGCGTTGGCAAGGATCTTGTCGATACTGGCCTTTTCAACGTTCAGGATCTTTCCCCTGATCGGAAGAATGGCCTGGAACATGCGGTCGCGGGCCATCTTGGCGCTGCCGCCGGCAGAATCTCCCTCGACGATAAATATTTCGCACTTTTTGGGGTCCCTGCTGGTGCAGTTAGCAAGCTTACCGTTGGAGTCAAAGGAAAACTTCTGCTTTGTCAGCATGTTGGTCTTGGCCTTCTCCTCGGCCTTGCGGATCTTTGCCGCTTTCTCCGCGCATCCGATCACAGATTTAAGAGTATCGAGATTGCGGTCAAAATAGCGGACGATCTCATCTCCTACTACCTGGGCTACCGCCTTGGCGGCATCCTGGTTATCCAGTTTGGTCTTGGTCTGTCCCTCAAACCTGGGAGCAGGGTGCTTGATGGAGATGACCGCGGTCATGCCGTTGCGGATATCCGCGCCCGTGAAATTGGCGTCTTTGTCCTTTAGAGAGCCAAGGCTGCGGGCATAGGTATTGATCACTGTCGTAAAGACAGTCTTGAAGCCGGTCAGATGAGTGCCCCCCTCTGCGTTGTAAATATTATTGCAGAAGCCGAGGACATTTTCATGGAACTCGTTGACATACTGCAGGGCTGCTTCGACCGCGATTCCCTCGTACTGCCCGCTGAAACTGATGACGTCTGTCACGGTCTCCTTTTTGCGGTTCAGTGCCCGGATGAAGCCGGCAATCCCGTCGGGCTCATGATAGATCACCTCATCAGGTGTCTCGCCCCTCAGGTCTTTATAGATGATAGTGAGGCCCGGGTTCAGATAGGCGGTCTCATGGAGACGGCTTTTGACATCCTCTTCCTTGAACCGGGTCTTCTCAAAAATCTCGGGATCAGGCAGGAAATTAATGGTGGTTCCGCTCTGCTTCGACCGTCCGATCACAGGCAGAAGGCCGTTTTCCAATTCCAGCTCCGGTTCTCCCCTGGAATATTTATCCTGATATACAAAGCCGTCTCTGGAAATCGTGACGGTCATTCTCTGAGAGAGGGCGTTTACGACACTGGAACCGACTCCGTGCAGGCCGCCGCTGGTCTTGTAGGCGTTATTGTCAAATTTACCGCCCGCGTGCAGGGTCGTGAAGACGACGCGCTCCGCGCTGACTCCTTTTTCGTGAAGATCGATCGGAATGCCGCGGCCGTTGTCACACACGGTGCAGGATCCGTCCGCTTCCAGGGTTACACAGATCGTGTCGCAGAATCCTGCCAGATGTTCGTCGACGGAATTATCGACGATCTCATAAATCAGGTGATTGAGGCCCCGTGTCGACACACTGCCGATGTACATTCCGGGTCTTGTGCGCACAGCTTCAAGGCCTTCCAGTACCCTGATGCTGTCGGCCCCGTATTGTTGTTCTGTATGATTTGTCATTTATTCTTTCCTGTAGATTTACAAGGTCCGTATTATGGTAAACGTCATAGTAAACGGATGCCGGCCATCGGACAGCATCCGCCCATATTTTCAATATCAGTTCAATATCGATTTACTATTATTTCTGGTTCCGTTCCCGCATCCTGCTGCGGAGTCCCGGAAGAAGCATTAAGAATTTCCGAACAGTTCGGGGCACTTCTTTACACAGCCCATGGCGAGAGCGCCGGGGCCGATGTGACAGCAGATGCTCAGGGACAGACGGGATTCTTCAATATTATAGGAGGGGAATGCTTCCTTTACTTCATTGCTGAAGACAGAGAATGCCTTGGGAACCTGGGCGTGTACAGCATAGATGAACACGTTTTGTGCGTCGATTCCGCCAAAGAGAGTATCGATGTCATGGTGGAGCGCGTTGATCATGATCGTCTTGCCCTGAGAGAGGGTACGGGCCTTGGAGAAGGCGTCCAGTCTCTCACCTTTGATCTGAAGAACAGGCTTGATCCGCATAAGAGTGCCGATCGCGGCTGCCGCTGGCGTGATCCTTCCGCCCTTTTTCAGATATTTCAGGGTGTCAAGCATGATATAAATGCTGGCTTCCATCTTGTCCCTGTGAAGGATATCACGGATCCTGGCAGCGTCATAGCCGTTTTTGGCCAGCTCGATGGCATCTTCGACAGACCGCTTCTGGGTGACCGAAATGCGCTGGTTATTGACCACGAATACTTTCCCATTGTAGTCATTGGCGATCATGCGGGCGTTCTGGCAGGAGCTGGAAAGACCGCTGCTCATAGGGATATAGACAATCTGGTCGTATTTCTCCAGGGTCTTGTCCCAAAGCTTCATCAGGTCTGCCGGTGATGGCTGACTCGAAAGAATCTCTTTTCCGTCTTCCATCATCTGGAAAAACTCTTCCCTGGTCAGATTGATATCTTCGTAATATGTCTTATCATCAATTGTAAAGGGCATGGGAACGACTTCGATCCCCATATCTTTTCCCATCTGCTGAGTGATACCGCTGTTACTGTCAGTTATGACTGCCACTCTAGGCATAGTTTTACCTCCGTTTAAAGGCCATAAAGGCTCCACAAAATACGTGAAACGAATAGTAACATAATATAGTCAGATTATTCGAAAGTCAACCACCTGATAAAACAGAACATTACTATTCACGCCCTATCGAGGGCGTGAATAGTAACTTGCGTTCGCCCATGCTGAATTCGCTTCGCGAATGGGGCGAACGCCGTTCCT